>NZ_JBEWXI010000010.1:0-220165 GCF_040566515.1 Psychromonas sp. MME2
GCGTTAAAAGAAATCGTTGAATGGAAGCTTCGCGATGCTGAGTCTGATTACTTTAACTTAACCGAAGTTAAGATAGCCAAGTCGTTAAAAACTCACCAATCACCTTTAGTATTTCCCTCTCAAGAAGACTCCTCAATCCCTGATTCATACTTACGTCACTTTGAAAAATTGATGCAAGTTCAAGTTGAATTAGATGGATTTTTATCACGTTGTGTTACTCCATTTTGCTTTGAAGATGAGTGTGAATATTATTTAGACGGTGAACGCTTAGAAATGCGTAAATACACGTTTGTAGAACAACGAGCGTGGGAGCTTAATGGTAAAAAACAAAACTTAATTGATGGTTATTGGGTTATGCGAGGAGGTTTAGAATTCAAAGATAGGGGGTTGGATAAACAGTTAATCGGCTCAGTAGAAAACCATGAAGATAACCAAATTGCTTATATAAAATCACTTGGTGCATACCTTCAGCTATCAGATGTATACGGTATTGATAACGTTATTCAAACGGATAATGGCTTAAAGGTAGATGTACACCAGGTGTTGCTATCACTAGAGCTAATGATTGCATTTTATAACAAAGACTTTATTTTAGTGTTTGCTAAAAACTTACATGAAACAGGGGACTGGAAAACTTCTTTAGGGTTGTTAGCTCTCAGTGGATTAATAGACCCTAACAACCCGCAAGGTAGATTCCCTATTACGTTCTGTAATTGGAAACAAAAAGCGAAAAATATTGTTGGATGGACTGTCAGTAAAGATTTTCCTAAAGGCAATATTAACGCGGCAGAAGCAATACTCGATTTTTGGTCTCTTGATTGTAAAAAATGGTCTGCTCAACTAAAAGCCAATAATAATGACAACATACCGCAACTGACTGAAAGGCCAATCTTTAAGCTTGGTAATTACTGTGTTCAATTACCTTGGATGATGGCAGGGCAATTAACCAGCGTAAATGTGATAAATACCTTACGTCGTTTTGCAAATAAGCGTCCAGAAATTAGAAGTGAAACTCAAAGGATCGAGACTAACCTAGGTATTCAATTTAAAAAACGTGGTTTTACCGTTATCGTAGGCTATGAGCCTGATAAAAGCGATGATTTTAACCCTGGTGAGATTGATCTGATTTGTGCTCTAGATAACACAGTGATAGTGGTTGAAGTTAAATCTACATATCGAAGGACCAGTAAAAGAGAAGCGATACGTTATAAACATGCAACATTAAGAAAAGCGGGCAAGCAAATCCAACGTAAAACCGAAGCGGTGAAATACCTTTTAGTAGCTAATGAAACCTTTCGGAAACAACTAGGTATTAACAAAACAGAGTTATCTAACGTAGTAGGGTGGATAGCAGATACAAGTTTAGAATATGACCATGAGTACTTTAATGGGTATTTGAAGATCTCAGTCGAAGAGTTGCATGTCGCATTAAGAGATGAAGCTAACATGCTGGTGGATTTTATTGAATCTAAAACGCAAAGCAAAGAACACAATGCCACCGAAACAACATTATACCCAAAAGGGTTTAGTGTCGGAGCCTTACTTCGTGCAATACAAGAATCCAAAATTTGGCCAATTTAGCGTTAGAACCTCAATAAAGAACTCTGTGTAACTGTTTATTTATCATAGTTAAACTGTCCAATCGTCAAGTTTAGGGAGTTGAGGAACCAATATCATATTGGGGAAAAGCTAACCAAAAAGTATCATGATTTATGCTAAAGTGAGTTACACGATTTACTATATTTATACAAAATACTACGCCACAAGACTCTACACTTTAATCTCAACTTATTGAAAATTTTGAAATAAATACTATTCTTATAAATAAATATTTTATTTGAGGTGTGAAATGTATAAGAATAGTATGAAGCGGATAAAAAATTACAGTGAATCATTAATTGAAGGCTCTGATAATGGCCTAGAAAATTGGCTCAAAGCTATTGAAGGTAAGTTAACAAACATTTCACCTTTAATAGTGACTGAAGTATTAATTGCATTTTTAAGTGCTATTAAAGGAAATAAAAATATCAAACTACGGCTTAGTGATTCAACTGAGAGGATTTCTTTTCACATTGGAGTTCCAGTAAAAAAAGCTAACCCTGAGAGTAAAATCAAAGCAAATCCTGGACGAATATCGATTTATTTTGCAAAAGATAAAATATTATTTGGTTATCGTGTCGCTAAAACAAAAAGAAATAAGTTTCATAAAATAATGGAATCCCATAAATTGATGAAGCTCAACAAGGAAATGAAACCAAATGTATTCTCTAAGAGATCGGGGGGGAGTGATGATAGCGAAAATCACACCACTTTAATTCCGAAAGGTGTAAATACTATTGGAGATTTGTGTGATGTTTTAGATAAGCTTAAACATTCCATTTTCTTTAAAAATACAGTAACTCAAAATATCATTAACAATAGACTTATGGTTTCTCTTCGAAATATAGCAAAAGAAGCTGATAAAGAGTACTCCTGTCCAATATTGTCCAAGAAACTAACAAGTGTAATTCGTTCTGAATATGAAAGGGAAGAAAAAGAGAGAGCTCTCGTAGAAGAGTTTCATGTTTGGATAGAAGGTGAGACTAAAAGTGCCATTAATTTAGTGAAAGAGAAAAAGATAAGTTTACCCTCCAAACAACCTGTTCGTGCTGATATCGTGTTCAATAATGAATATATCATTGAAGCTAAACATTCTGGCGGTGATGGCTCTTTTTGTTCACGAGAACTTATAAGAAAAGCGTTAGGGCAAATAATTGAGTATAACTATTACGCAGTTGATAGTGATTTATCAAGGTACAAAAAGATGGGAATCCTTCTAGATTTTCCTTTAGATGCTGATGACGAAAAATATCTAAAGCGGTTAAATGAGGATTTTAAAATAAAATTAAAAGTTTGGTTTAAAGTTTCACTTGGTGAGTTTGATTCATATATAAATCACTAGCTCTACTGGCTCATCCAACTACCAAAATGCACGAAATGTGCATTTGGGTTTTATGCTGCTGGTGGGTTTAAAGTCAAAGCTCTAGTTCAACAAAGTCTCTATCAACATCATCCTGCGTAATCCCGATATATCTTAACGTAACACCTTCAGATGAGTGTCGAAGCATCTTCATTACTCGGGCAATATCTTTGGTGTTTTGGTACAGATGATAACCGCGCGTTTTACGCATGGAGTGAGTGCCTAGAGCAATACCGACTTCTTTGCCGACTCTTGCAAAGGCTTCAGATACACCTCGTCTTGTGAGTGGTTTCGGGGCCTTATAAAGAGATTGTTGATTACGGTAAGATTGAAAAAGGTAAACATGAGTAGGGTGTTGTGATTGTATCTCCTTGATAAGTATTAAGACTTTATGGTTAAGTTGTATGTTGGCAAGTTTACTTGTTTTAGCTTCTTTAATGATTAAACGATCCCCATGAATATCATCAAACTTGATTGATAACAGGTCTGATATTCGTAGCGCGAGGTTTAAGCCAATATTCCAAATATCTGCCATCTGTTTGCTATAGCGACGCTCTAATAAATGGCTAATCAATTTAACCGTTTCTAACTCTTTAACTGCTTGTACTTCTGACATAATTTAAATCCTCTGTGAGTGTATTCATGGAGGTGATATATGTCTGAAAATATTTGGAATCGAATTGGTGAAGAGTTTACAAAAAAACTCCAACAAAAAGAAATATTAACATCTAAAAATAAGGTGAAAGTGATGCCTAATTAAGTATATGAACAGACTTTAGACAATAAGCAGTTTCTAGATCAATATAACCATATACAACAAGGCAATTTTCTTTTTGATTTCAGTTTGATGTGCTAATTTAAATACAATAAATTTTATCAAAGTGACCACTAATGCCAATTCCACAATACCAGACTTATATGCGCTCTGTGCTTCAAGCTATCGACGATGGTCAAGAGCATCATGTACGTGAAATTACAGAGTTTGTTTGTAAGGAATTCAATTTTACTGACGAACAACGTAATTTGAAAATTCCAAGTGGTAAATCGACCTACGCACATGGGAGAATTGGCTGGGCTAAAACCTACTTAGTGCAAGCAGGATTAATTGAGCAACCTAGGCGTGCGTATTGTGTTATTACACAAAAAGGCTTGGATGCCTTACAAAGTAATGAAGAAATAAATAACAATTACTTAAAACGTTTTGAGCAGTTTACAGAGTTTCAACAGCGCAGTAACAAATGTGCTGACCAACCACAAAGCAATTCGACTATAGAGTCCAATGAGCAACAAACTCCCTTAGAGATGATTGGTAACAACATTAACCTCATCAATAACTCACTAACCAATGAGTTATTACAATCTATCTTAAATAGTTCACCAAAGTTCTTTGAAAACCTAGTGGTCGATTTGATGTTAGCAATGGGGTATGGCGGTTCACGCAAAGATGCAGGGCAAGCAACACAATACACGCAGGATGGTGGTATTGATGGCATTATCAAAGAAGATAAACTTGGGCTAGAGATGATTTATCTACAAGCTAAGCGTTATACAGATAAAACAGTTGGTCGACCAGAGATTCAAGCCTTTGCTGGTGCGCTTGATATGCACCGAGCTAAAAAAGGCGTGTTCATCACCACCAGTACTTTTAGTAAAGATGCGTTGGAATTCACTTCAGTAATTGAAAAGCGTATTGTGTTAATCAATGGCGAGCAATTAACGGAATTAATGCTTGAGCATAATTTAGGTGTCAGCACAAAACAGGTGTTTGAAATAAAAGCGTTAGACAGTGATTATTTTTTAGAGGAGTAATAACAATTATGAATGATATATCCTCTTCAATAGTCAATACGCTAAAAGATAAACCTGCTCAACCAGCTAGGTGTATTGCTAGATCGCTAGATATTCCTAAAAAGGTTATCAACCATCACTTACATATATTGTTAAAAGATAAAGTCACTCAAAATAGCGACTACACATGGTCAGTAAACAATAAAAGCTCAGATACAGAGCCAAAAAATGCAAGTAACCACTCAAGAGAAAAAGTAATGCCTGAAAACAATGACAATATTGAAAATAACAACTTTGCTTTTGATTCATTACAAGCAATACGTAATCGTTTATTAGATTTGACTGGTAGAAATCGTTTATTAAATTTTAAGCATGGTAGAACAGGCTTTATTCGAGTTATTGATGAGTTACCAAATCAACTAGCCGAAACAATATTAGAAGGTGATGAAGTTACCTTTGTCCCAGTTGAAGAGCCAACAAGAGATGATCTGATTGAGCATGGATATATCGTTATCAATGAAAAAGGCGTTGATGTTAAAGCGAAAACCGATCCCACAGCAAAAGAGTGGGCAAAAATTAAAGGCTTTAATACAAGTTATGAGCTTTCGCAATCAAGTGCCTCACATGAAGCAAAACACAATGATGATAATATCCAGTCGTTACTGTTTCCTCGAGAGTTAGAAGCACAACTAAGAAACATTCGCTCTAAAGCAAATACTGCAATCGAGGAGACAGGTGCAAACATTCTATATCTAGCGTTTGGTTTTTTAGAGTGGTATGAAGATGAAAATTCAGATGTAGCTCGCCAAGCACCTTTGTACTTGATCCCAGTTAAAATTGATTGTGCTTCATTAAATAAAGACTTAGGGACGTATACCTACACAATTGAGTATACGAGTGAAGACATAATCTCGAACCTTTCTCTAAGAGAAAAATTGAAACATGATTTTCATTTAGAATTGCCAGAGTTAACTGACGAATTAACGCCTGAAGAATATTTTAAATCTATTCAACAGCAGCTTCTAGGACATAAACCAAAGTGGAAACTTAAGCGTTTTGCGACTTTAGCAATGTTTGATTTTGGTAAATTATTAATGTACCTAGATCTTGATCCAGAGCGCTGGCCTCAAGGTTCAAACAATATTCAAAACCATGAAATATTACAAAAGTTCTTTGCTCGAGAAGGAAGTGACGAAGGCTCTGTTAATAGTAGTTTTGGAAATGAATATGCCATTGACTCTCTAGAGGGCGTGCATGATTTATATCCGCTAATTGATGATGCAGATAGCTCTCAACACAGTGCATTAGTAGATGCCATCAAGGGTAAAAACCTGGTTATCGAAGGGCCTCCAGGATCTGGTAAATCGCAAACTATTACCAACCTTATCGCAGCTGCAATTGCTCAAGGAAAAAAAGTCCTTTTTGTAGCAGAAAAAATGGCTGCATTACAAGTGGTGAAGTCTGGTTAGAACGAGCTGGCTTAGGTGATTTTTGTTTAGAGTTACACAGCCATAAAACGCAAAAGAAACAAGTATACGAGAATATTGGTAAACGTATTAACAAGCAGGATGAATACCGTTTTCCTGAATCAATTAATATTGATTTAAAAATGTATGAAGATAAAAAGGATAAGCTAACTTGGTATGCTGATTTAATAAATAGCAATTGGAAAAATACGGGTAGAACAATACATCAGATCTTTTCAACAGCAACACGTTACCGTGAAGAGTTTGCAGATATATCTTTAGAGCAGATAAACCCAGAGCATATTAACGGTAATATTTTTGATGAAATGTCATGTCGAAAAGTTACGGATGATTTAAAAAGATATGCCGAAGTATACCAAGAAGTAAAAGCTCAGCTAGGTCAAGGTAAGCAGTTATCTGATCATCCATGGTTTGGTGTATATAATAAATCTATTCAGTTGTTTGATAGTGACAATATTTGCAAATTATTACAGCAAAGTAATGATGCAATTAGCGAACTTTTGTCCGAGTTAACCTTAGTTAATAAACAGCTACAGACTGAAGATATAAATAGTCTTGAAAGTGTGCAAACCCTATTAAAAGACCTCGATAAATTACCTATATTAAGTGGTAATGAGATTTTGCCTTCTGTAAATAAAATTACAGCAAACAACCTGCCTGAGCTAAATAAATATTTACAAAACTATGAATACGCTAAAGAAAAGCTAACTGCTTTAGCGAACGACTTAGAGCCACATGCGCTTGTTAAAGGGGAAGAGTTTAATAAATTAGTTGAATCAAACAACGATTTATACGCAAAGTTTACAAATAGCTCAATTCGATTATCTGAAGCATATAAACAGTATGAAATACTTGTTTCATTACAAACACTAATAACCACACTTGTTGATGATGTAGCGATACTCAAAGAGCAGTTAAGTGAACTCGATGAATTATTACCAATTTCACAAAAAGGCCTAATTGAATTAAAAGAGTATTTAGGACATATCACTGAGTTAGATTCGCTATTAGTTAACAGAAGACATCAGCTGTTTGATAATGAGTTATTAGATAAACAGCTACCTGTTCTTGTAGAGATCATCGAAGAGATCACACCTATTCATAACAAGCTTAAAGAGCAGTTTGATATTGATAAGCTGCCGCCATTAGCAGAGTTAAAAGAAATGGCTGTAATTTTTGGTCAAGCAGGTTTCTTTGCTTGGTTCAATGGTGATTGGCGTGCTGCTAAAGCAAAACTGTTGACCATTGGTTTAGGACTTAAACCTAAGTTTAAAAGTTTAGTGCAGCAGCTTCCTGAGCTAATTCAATATAAACAATTACAAGATACATTAGAGTCAGGTGACTACTGTTCATTACTACAACATGAATATAAAGGTATCGAGACCCCAGTTAATGAAATAACAGCGTTAAGGACTTGGTACAAAAATACTCGAGTTTCTTATGGTATCGGCTTTGGCAAAAGAGTGGCGTTTGCTACGTCACTCCACGCAATAAGTAATGATGTATTTAAAGGAGTTAGGCACCTTGCGGAAAGTAAAACTAACGAGGAATTAACTCAGTTTTTTGAGATGGTTAAGCCACTTGAAAAAGTATTTAATAATTCAATGTTCAGCAATAAAAATCATGAGTTGATTGGTGATAAAGGGCTAGACCTGTTTGCTGAATGTTTACGCCGTAGTATTGAGTCTGTTCAGTCGAACCATATAAACGACTGTACATTAAATGAAACAAAACAGATTATTAAGAAAGCTAAGCAATTATTTAAATTAGAGCAAAAATTAGAACAGGATACAATAATTGAACCGCTGTTTGGTTCAGAACACAAGCTGACAATCAGAAACAATACAGAGCAATCATACCAAAAGATAAGCGCAACTCTGACATTAAGAAGCGCGCTTAACAACTTGGAATCTGATTTATTAAGAGAATACCTTTTTGAAAATATTGATGCTTTAAACCTGCAACAGTTAAGTGAACAGCTACATGCTGTGAAGTTAGCATATGAAAACCATTTGCAGGTATCAAAAATGTTCTCGGATAAAGTTGAGCTTGACCATGAAGCATGGTTTAACGACCAAGCGCAAACGCTAGCATCCTATTATGATCGAAACCAAAAAGCCATTACTCAACCTCGCTGGTTAAGTACCTGGGTTGATTTCATTAGGATCAGAACATCACTGTCAGAGAAAGGTCTGGAGAATTTACTACGTTACACTGAAACAGGAAAGTTAGATTTAGAGTGTATTGAACAAATATATATCTATTCTGTATTTGATATTTTAGCAAGAGAGATTATTGCAGAAAATCAAGAACTCGCTTACTTCTCTGGTGCAGAGCAGAGTGCAATACGCAAACAGTTTAAACAGTATGACAATAAGCTCAAGTCACTCCAGCAGGAGAAAATAGCGCATCAAGTAGCGCAATCTGGTTATGCTGAGATTAAATCGGGTATATCAAATGGGCGTGTATCCTCTTATACCGAAATGGGGCTAATTAACAATGAAGTCCATAAAAAAACACGGCATGTTCCGATCCGCCAGCTACTAAAAAGAGCTGGGCACTCTTTAGTATCATTAAAACCCTGTTTCATGATGGGGCCACATTCTGTTGCTCAATATTTACAACCAGGTCAAATTGAATTTGATCTTGTTGTAATGGATGAAGCATCGCAAATCAAACCTGAAGATGCATTGGGTACAATTGCCCGAGGCAAACAATTGGTTGTAGTAGGTGATCCAAAACAGCTACCACCAACCAGTTTCTTTGACAAGGCAGTGCAATCTGAAGATGAAGATACAACGGCAATTGAACAGTCAGAAAGCATACTGGATGTATCGTTACCAATGTTTAATGCAAGAAGATTACGCTGGCACTATCGTTCTCGCCATGAAAGCTTAATTGCATTCTCTAACCAAGAGTTTTATGACAATAACTTAGTGGTATTCCCATCACCATCAAGTAAAAGTGATGAGTTTGGTATCAAATTCACCCATGTAAAAAGTGGCCGATTTGTTAACCAACATAATATTGAAGAAGCGAAGGTTATTGCACAAGCGGTGTGTAAACACCTGTTACATCGACCTGAAGAGTCAATTGGCGTGGTCGCAATGAGTGCAAAACAGCGAGAGCAAATCGAGCGCTGTGTTGAAGAGCTTTCAAAAGATAACCCGCAATTCCGTGATGCATTAGCTGAAAATGCAATACTAGAAGAGCCGCTGTTTCTTAAGAACTTAGAGAACGTACAGGGTGATGAGCGTGATGTTATTTACATCTCATGCACCTATGGTCCTCAAGAAGCGGGGGCCGCACAAATGCCACAGCGCTTTGGCCCTATTAACTCCGCAGCGGGTGGAAGACGCTTAAATGTATTATTTACGCGTTCTAAAAAACGTATGCATGTATTCAGTTCAATGACAGAAGGGCATATTTTAGCAACTGAAACCTCTAGCCCTGGCGTACATGCTTTAAAAAGTTTCTTAGCCTATGCGCAAACGGGTAAATTACAGCAGCTTAAGCATACTGGTAAGCAACCTGATAGTGATTTTGAAATTGCAGTAATGGATGCATTAAAGTTACAAGGTTTTAATTGTGTCCCACAAGTGGGTGTCGCGGGATATTACATCGATTTAGCCGTGCAAGATCCTGGTCAACCAGGACGATACCTAATGGGGATTGAATGTGATGGAGCGACTTACCACTCAGCTAAGTCAGCACGAGACCGAGATAGATTACGTCAGTCAGTACTAGAGGGTTTAGGTTGGAATATCAAACGTATTTGGTCAACGGATTGGTTTAAAAACCCACAGGCGCAACTCAAACCCATTATTGAACTGTTACATCAATTAAAAACAGATATTGCAGACGTTCAAGAGCAAGAACCGGAAATTCAAGAAATTGAAGAAGTAATGACTCAAGAAGAGCATAAGTTAGAAGCAGTTGAAGAATATGTTAATTCTGAACAATCACTAGCTGAAAAACTGCAACAATATGAACAGCTTGTAATTACTAAAGCCAATGATAACATCCCTATGGCAAACAGATTGTTACGCCCTGCGATGATAGATGCACTGTGTGAGTTTACACCGATATCAAAGAATGAATTTTTAGAAGTTATTCCATCATACTTAAGATCAGCAACAAGCAAAGATCATGGGCAATACCTTGAACAGGTACTTAATATCATTGCCGAAGATGAACAAGAAATAACAAGTTAATAAACATCAATTAAAAGAACAAAAACAGGATAAACCAACATGGCACAGCCAGAAATTAAAGAAACAGCAGAACAACATAAAAAAGCATTAGAAAAACAGCTTTGGAACATTGCTAATGCGTTGCGTGGCAACATGAGTGCAGATGAGTTTCGTGATTATATTTTAGGGTTTATCTTCTACAAATATTTGTCTGAGCGTATGCACCAATATGCCGATGGTATTTTAGCGGAAGATGGCATCAAGTTTGATGGCATTGATGAAGCAACAGAGGAAGGTCAAGAGTATTTAGAAGCGATTAAAGAGGAGTCGATTGACCACTTAGGTTACTTTTTAAAACCGAGTGAGCTGTTTCATGTGATTGCTGAAAAAGGTAATAACGGCGAGTTTATTATTGAGTCATTAGGTGAAGTGCTTAACCATATTGAGCAAAGCACCATGGGCACCGCCAGTGAAGATGACTTTAACGGGCTGTTTGACGATATCGATTTAACCTCTAATAAACTGGGTAAAAGTGAAAAGGCTAAAAATGAGCTGATAACGACGGTATTAGGGCATTTAGATGAGATTGACTTCTGCCTTGATGATACCGAGATTGATGTATTAGGTGATGCGTACGAATACCTGATTGGTCAGTTTGCCAGTGGCGCGGGTAAAAAAGCGGGTGAGTTCTATACGCCTCCGATGGTCTCTAAGTTACTAGCCAAGTTAGTCACCAAAGGCAAAACACAGCTGAAATCAGTCTACGACCCTACCTGTGGCTCGGGTTCATTGTTATTACAAGTCTCACGAGAGATCAGCCGACAAGGTGGCGAAGTCAGCCAATACTTCGGGCAAGAGAAAAACCCAAGTACCTATAACCTAGCGCGTATGAACATGATTTTACATGGCGTGCATTACCGTAGTTTTGATATTCAACAGGACGATACCTTAGAAACGCCTCACCATATTGAAAAACGCTTCGAAGCCGTAGTGGCTAACCCTCCATTTTCTGTTGAATGGAGTGCTAATGAAGTATTTAAATCAGATGAGCGTTTTGCAGACTACGGAAAACTTGCACCGAAGAAGAAAGCCGATTTAGCATTTGTTCAACATATGGTATTTCAATTAGCTGAGGATGGGGCTATGGCAGTGGTATTGCCCCATGGGGCTCTATATCGTGGGGCAGCTGAAGGGCAGATTCGTAATTTTTTAATAGAAAATAAAAACATAATAGATGCTGTAATAACCTTACCAGAAAAAATCTTTTATGGGACTAGCATTCCAACATGTATTTTATTGATTAAAAAGAATAGAGACTCTAAAGATGATATTTTATTCGTTAATGGTAGTGATATGTTTGAAAAAGGGATTAATCAAAATCTTCTTTTAGATAAACATATTGATTGAATTGTGAGCCTTGTTGACTCACGCGTTTCCATTAAAGGAGTATCAGAAGTATCAAGTATTGATTTTGTCGTTAACAAGAATAAATGTAATTTGAATATTCCAAGATATATAGACATATTTGGAGACGAGGCTAAAGAAGACTTGAATCTACTCGGTAAACAACAATCAGAGCTAGAAAGTAAACTTGAAAAATTGAATATAGAGCTGAATGTTGTTTGTAGGGAATTGGGAATTGATAACTTATCTGATGCAGGAACCCTCAAAGAGCTATTTAAAGGGGCTGTATACTTTAAAGGCAAAAATGGTGAGCGCTTTCCTGAGTGGAGGAATGTTAAGATTGTAGATATGTTTGATTTTATAACGACAAACTCATTTTCTAGAGCTTTATTGAACCATACCAATGGCTCAGTTCGGAACATTCATTATGGCGATATTCATACAAAATTACCCAGCCATATTGATTTAAAACAGGTTTCATTACCTTTCATTAACCCTGATGTAGACATTAAAAAGATAGTTGGTGTTAACTATTGTAAAGATGGGGATTTAATAATCGCTGATGCCTCAGAAGACTATAAAGATATTGGTAAAGCAATTGAATTAGTCAATATTGAAGATTCAGTTGTATTGGCCGGGCTTCATACATTCTTGCTTAGGCCAAAAGAAAAGTGTGCCATCGGATATTTAGGCTATTGCTTGCAAAATTATTACGTCAGAAAGCAGATGATGAGGTTAGCTACAGGAGTTTCTGTTTTAGGATTATCAAAAACAAGCCTTTGTGAAGTCGAGATACCAATTCCTTGTTTTGAAGAACAAGAAAAAATAGTTACCTTTTTAAATTTACTTGATAAAAAAACGAAGCTTACAGACTCTGTAGTTAAGAATTCACAGCAGTTACAAAAAGGTTTGTTACAACAGATGTTTGTGTAAAAAAGTTTAATAACAGGTAGGAATTGATTTTGGCAATACAGGCAGAGCAAGTACTTGAAGATAACTTAGTTTCTCAGCTTAAAACGTTGGGTTATCAAGTTGCACAGATAACTGATGAGCAATCACTGCTGGCAAATTTAAAAGCGCAGCTTGAAAAGGTAAATCGTTTAAAAGCGCCACTAACTGACAATGAATTCAAGCAAGTGCTGAATGCATTATCTAAAGGCTCTGTGTTTGAAAAAGCGAAAACTCTGCGTGATCGCCTGCAAATCAATAAAGACAGTGCAGGTGATGGAAAAAACACTGCACTGTATATCCAGTTTTTAGCGGACAAATGGGACGATAACCAGTTTCAAGTCACCCAACAAGTGACCGTAGAGGGGCGTTATCAAAACCGTTATGACGTGACTATTTTAGTCAATGGTTTACCATTTGTGCAGATTGAGCTGAAACGCAGAGGCTTAGAGCTTAAAGAAGCCTTTAATCAAATTAACCGTTATCAGCGTCACTCTTACTGGGCAAGTTATGGTCTGTTCCAATATGTGCAAACTTTTGTGATCAGCAATGGCGTGAATACCAAATATTACGCCAACAACAAAAACCAAAGCTTTAAGCAAACCTTCTATTGGGCAGATGAAGAAAACCATCGTTATACCGAGTTATCGAAATTCGCTGATACCTTCTTACAACGTAAACAGTTGGCTACCTTGATTCAAAAGTACATTGTGCTTAATGAAACAGATCGCATTTTAATGGTGATGCGCCCATACCAAATTTATGCCACCGAAAATATTGTTGGGCGTGTTATTGAGCGTAATGAGATTGCAAATACAGGACAACGCGTTGAAAACTTCAATGGTTATATCTGGCATACTACAGGTTCTGGTAAAACGCTGACCTCTTTTAAAACCGCGCAAATACTCACAGGGCTTTCTGAGGTTCACAAAGTAGTGTTTGTGGTCGATAGAAAAGACTTGGATTATCAAACCAGCAAAGAGTTTAATAGCTTTGCTAAAGGTTGTGTGGATAGTACTGATAATACTAACTTGTTGGTCAATCAATTCACTGATGCACCTATTGCTGTAAATAAAATCAACGAACACCGCAATACCAAGCTGATTGTGACGACCATTCAGAAGCTCAATAACGCGATTAGTCATAAGCGTTATACCTCGCGTATGGAGAAGCTGAAAGATAAGTCCATCGTGTTTATTTTCGATGAATGCCATCGTAGCCAGTTTGGTGATACCCACAAACGTATTGTTAGCTTCTTTAATAATCATCAGCTATTTGGCTTTACGGGTACGCCTATTTTTGCCGATAATGCGACCAGTAAAGCGTCACGCAAAACCACCACTAAAGACCTGTTTGATGAGTGTTTACATAAATACACCATCGTTGATGCGATTAAAGATGAAAACGTGCTCAAGTTTGGTATTGAGTATGTGGGGCGCTACAAGCAAGTAGACAGTGCAAATGAGATGGATATTGATGTTGAAGGCATCGATACCAAAGAGCTATTAGAGTCTGAAGTCCGATTAAATAAAATCACCGATTACATTATTGCCAACCATAACCGCAAAACGCACAGCAAAACCTTTACGGGTATGTTCTGCGTGAGCAGTGTAGAAATGATGTGGTTCAATACTACCGGACACTACTAAAGACTTCAGTTAATATGTCTAGTAGAGGTAGATTATGAATAAGAAAAAAGTACGTCCAATTTTTACAGTTGAGTTTAAACAAAGTGCAGTAAAGTTAATTACTGAGCAGGGGTATACACGCCAAGAAGCCGCTAATAATCTTGGTGTATCGCTGAGCGCAATTACTCGCTGGGTAAGAGCCGAAACGCAAGTTGACTCAAAAGCAGGCTCAAAGCAATCAACATTAAACATATCTGAGCGAGCTGAGCTGGAGATATTACGCAAAGAAAACAACCGGTTAAAAATGGAGCGTGATATTTTAAAAAAGGCCGCAGTCTTCTTTGCGAACGAAAAAGAATAAGATTTCAGTTTATTCAGCATCATAAAGAAGACTGGCCAATTAAAGTAATGTGTCGCGTCATGCAAGTAAGTTCAAGTGCGTTTTATGCTTGGCAAAATGCGCCTACTAAACCTTTTGATGCTTTGGGTTTTAATATAGACAGTGCGGTGCAAAATACCTTTAACAGTCACAAAATGACCTTGGGTAGTCGGCGCATGGTGACAGAGTTGGCAAAGCAAGACATTACGATTGGCCGTTACAAAGCCCGCTCAATGATGCGTAAATTAGGGCTTGTGGCTCGCTATCCCAAGAAATATAAAACGACAACTGATAGTAATCACAATAATCGAATTGAACCGAATAAATTAAATAGGAAATTCACTGTTGATGAGGCTAATCGTTATTGGACGACAGACATTACTTATATCGCTACGCATCAAGGGTTTATCTATTTGGCGATTGTCATGGACTTATATTCTCGCCGTATAGTGGGTTGGTCTATTGCAGACAATATGCGTACTGAACTATGCAGTTCAGCCCTTAACATGGCTTATTGGCAGAGAAAACCAGCATCGGGGTTAATGCATCATTCCGACAGGGGAAGCCAATATACCAGCGATGATTATAGGAAATTACTTAGCAGCATGAAAATGGATGTGAGCATGAGCGGTAAAGGGGAATGCTGGGACAATGCCCCTACAGAGCGATTTTTCCGCAGTTTAAAGCATGAGCAATTAAACTATGAAACATTCAAAACAAAGAAAGCAGCAGAGCTAAGCATTTTAGATTATCTTGCTTATTACAACGGTAAACGCCCACACTCGGTTAATGGGTATTTATCACCGATTCAATATGAAAATAAAGTCGCTAAGAAAGTGTCCGGTTTTTATTGACCATTACAGAACGCTGATTAAATATTACGACCTGTTTGAAAAGAAAAAACAAGCGGGTGAGCATAACCTGCGTATTGCGACCATATTCTCTTATGCTGCTAATGAGGAAGATCCAGACGCGAATGGCTTTTTAGATGAAGGTGAAGAGATTGAACTTGATAAAGTAGCGGAGCCGAAAGTAGCCTATAACTCAGCAGTACACAGCCATAGTCGAGACAAGTTAGAGCAGTTTATTGGCGACTATAACGCCATGTTCGAAACCAGTTACACCACCAAAGACAGTGAATCGTTTTATAACTATTACAACGATATCTCCAAAAAAGTACGCGAGCGTAAAATAGATATTCTGCTGGTGGTGAATATGTTCTTAACTGGTTTTGACAGTAAACCGCTCAACACGCTATATGTTGATAAAAACTTAAAGCACCATGGACTCATTCAAGCATTCTCGCGTACCAATCGCATTCTAAACGAGCAAAAGTCGCAGGGTAATATCATTAGCTTCCGCAACCTTAAAAAGGCCACAGACGATGCGCTGACGCTATTTTCAAATAAAGATGCGAAAGAGACGGTGATCATGCCGCCTTATGAAGACTTTGTTGGTTTATTTAATGAAGCGCTCGATAAAATGAAAAACATCGCACCCGATATTGAGAGTGTGGATGACCTGCGTGATGAAGAGCAAGAACTTGAGTTTGTAAAAGCGTTTCGTGAATTGATGCGCCTTAAAAACGTATTAAGCACCTTTGCGGATTTCGATTTTGATGATGTGGCGTTAGACGAGCAAGGCTTTGAAGATTACAAAAGTAAATACCTCGACCTATATGACAAGGTGAAAACCGATAACAGCAAAGAAAAGGTTTCCATCCTTGAAGAGGTTGATTTTGAGCTTGAGCTAATTCAGCGCGATGAGATAAACGTGCGTTACATTTTACAGTTATTAGCACAGTTAAAAGGCGCAGATAACGACAAAGAATACGAGTACCAATACAAAACCATTATGCAGTTATTGGGTGGTAGCCCAGAGCTACGCTCGAAGAAAGAACTGATTGAGCAGTTTATTGCAGAGAATCTCAACAACGTTGGCTCCTCAGATGAAGTAATGAACGTGTTTGATAGCTTCTGGGAAAAAGCCAAAGTCAAAGCGGTGGATGAGATATGCCAAGAAGAATCACTGGTTTCAGATAGCTTTAAAGCTTTAGTAGACAAGATGATATACACCAACGAAGAACCACTTCGTGAAGATATAGTCGCCACAATGGAAAAAGCCCCAAGTGTATTACAACGCAAAAAAGTAATACCAAGATTGACCGAAAAGTTAAAAGCGTTTGTTAGCACGTTTTATGATGGGATGTAGTAGATGTACAAAATTAAACGCACTGCAAGTGATGAAAAGGGCACATTTTACCAACTCTTTTATGGTGACTTGTTTATCCACTATGAGTATTGCCGATCTGCTTTAGTTAAAGTTATGGATTGTTTGCAATCAGGCGAGATACTGTATGACATTCTTAGCGAAGAATTTAAGGATAAAGAGCAGAACGTTATTAATAATACGACAGAAAAGTTAAATAAGGCGGCTAGTCTCTGCGATTTTCTCGAAGTAAATATTAAACAACTTAAGCAACAACTTGAATCATTGCAGGTCAAATATGACGACTTAAAGGCTCAGAAAGAACCTTTCATACCGAATATTAAACCGTCTGTTATCACAACTAAAAACAGAAGCTATGGTTTTCGACGTGATGATTTTAATCTACAAGAGGTTCGAGAGCTCTTGAAATATTGCCTTATCTTCAAAGTGAATAAGCTAAATGCCCACTGGAACGTAAATGACCTCATAACTGATAAAGATTGCTGGGATGAGTTTCCAATAATGAGGTCAATGAATACTCATTCAAATGGTTATACAACCCCTGGTATTAGAGAAAAATACTTTGCTGTTGTTTGTGATGTATTAAATATTGATGGCGATGGTGGTTCAAAGCTTGAAAAAGCGGAACATTATTAATTCAACTACTTTTACTTTACGTGATTAATACAAAAAGAATCTACTGAGTACATTGAATTTATAAAATGTACTCATAAGCCTGCAAAACAACGTAAACCTTTCATACCACCACTTACTTTTGTTTTTATTGAATATATTTATCATTTTTTTGTGCTACATAATATTATTTTATTTATTATTTCGAGTATGATTGGCCTTCAATGTTATGATTTAAAAGAATAAAATATATAACTATCCAATTTTCTCCGACTTGTAAAAAGTACCAGCTGTATTGCCACGTTAGTGTAAGAGGGCCATACCCAGGTTAATTCACAACGTGAAAGCCTTTTCTGTACGTTTTAAGGTGGGATTTAGCTGTTAAGGAATAGCGATGAGCACAAAATATCGGTTAGTGTATTTATGGGTAGAAAAATATAAAAATATTAAAGATGTTGAAATTAACTTTACATTAGATTATCAGTTTAAAAAAAATAAAAAAGACAAGGTAATTTCATTAGATAAGTCACATTTTGGTGAGTTGAGTGAGAAAGGAAGTAACCCTCTTGCTATCTTGATATATTTACAGCATTCATCGGTGAGAATGGGGCTGGAAAGTCGAACCTAATTGAATTAATTAGCTTTATTTATACAACAGGAAGATTTCCAGAGGGAATATTAGATTCCGGCGAAGATAGCTTTTGTATTATTGAGGAAAAAAAAGAAAGTAGTTGTTTTTTCTATCTTATATCACCTAATGGCGATAAGTATGCCGAACATTATGAGCATTCTGAAAATATCGCTTTTTCAAGTAAATTATCTAATTTCAATGAGTTTGGGAAAACGCTTTTATATCATCCTTTAAATGATTTAGCTGCAGGTACTTCGTCACATGTTATTTTTAATAGCGTTAAAATAGCAGCAAATCCTTTTAAAAAGCTAATTTCTGGTGTGAGTGATAGTAAGTTAGCCGAAAGGTTTTCTGAAAATAAACGTCAGTTAAGCACGTTAACTACTTTTAAACATATATCGGAAAATCCATATAGTCGTTTTGTTATATTGTTTAGTGAGTTCAAACATAAAATTCTAAATGATCAGTCGTTTAGTATCTAATGACTGGAAGTAAGATACAGTTTTCCTGATTATAGGTTAGTTAATAATCACTCAGTAAAACATAGAGTATTGAGCGATTATCATTACTGTTACGTAGCCTTGAGATCTCCAATAAATCCAGAGCCTTTAGATGCTCCACTAATAAAGTCACTCCACCATGACATAACTTCTTGTCGTCTTTTCAGGTAATCCGTTCTGTTGTAAGCATTTCTTACTTCATTTTTGTGAATATGTGATAAACAAGACTCAATAACATCACCATCAAAACCTTGCTCATTAAGTGCAGTACTCGCGAGTGAACGCATGCCATGAGCGACCAATCTGCCTTTAAAGCCCATTCGACCTAAAGCTACGTTTGCTGTTGACTCATTTGCGTGTTTACGAGGATTACGGTCTGCAGGGAATAAGAACTCTCTATGACCGCTTATTGGCTTGATATACTCCAATATTGAAATTGCTTGATCAGTTAATGGGATAACATGTTCTCTGTTCATCTTCATACGTTCTGCAGGAATAGTCCAAAGTCTTTTATCTATGTCAATCTCTTCCCACCTTGCACCTGCTGATTCATTTGGTCGGCACATTGTGTGCAGTTGCCATTCAATTAAGCAACGAGTGATTTGTTTGATGCTAGCTAGATTAAGTGCCTGCATAAGCTCTGGGAGTTCATTTGGCTTAAGCGTTGGCATATGCTTTTTCTT
The DNA here is from genome assembly GCF_040566515.1 of Psychromonas sp. MME2. Taxonomy (NCBI): domain Bacteria; kingdom Pseudomonadati; phylum Pseudomonadota; class Gammaproteobacteria; order Alteromonadales; family Psychromonadaceae; genus Psychromonas; species Psychromonas sp. MME2. Next base: position 19,442 of record NZ_JBEWXI010000010.1, read on the forward strand.
TGGTACTTCAAAAGCCTTGTTGATGCCAATTAATGGATTATCACTTACTAGGCCAGTATTAAGTGCAAACACCATGATTTCGTTAATACGCTGACATAATCGTCTAACAGTTTCCAAGCTTCCTTTAGCTGCAATAGGGCGGATCACATCAATCACTTTTGGAGCTGTTAGTTTATGTAACGGTACATTACCTAGTGTTGGAAATAGGTGAAGGTCAATTGAACGCCATACATCGATAGCATAGTCAGCAGAGACTTTGGTTTTCTTCACTTCAAACCATTTCTCAGCAATATGTTTAAGCGTATTGTTATTAGCAAGATCAGCCTGGCGTTTTTGTTCATCTCGCTCATCTTTAGGATTCAAGCCTTTGGCAAGTAACTCTTTAGCTGATTCTCGTAATTTTCTTGCATCAGCTAATGAAACGGCTGGGTACGCACCAAAGCCCATTAATGCAGGTTTTTTGGTATAGGGATTGGTGTATCGCAATTGCCAAAGTTTAGAACCGTTAGGCTTTACTCTAAATTGAAGACCGCCACCATCAGCCAATAGATAGACTTTATCTTTGGGTTTAGCCTGCTTAACTTCAGTGTTTGTAAGTGGGGATACTCTAGCCATAAGTAATACCAATTAGTTGAATTAGGTGCTGGTATTATTAATAGTATTACTATTTTGCGTAGATGTCACGGGACCCTAATGGACCTTACAGGCATAAAAAAACCCGCAAAACCTTGTTTTAATAGGCTTTGCGGGTCTTTAATGGTCTTTAAAAGACCTGTAGGTGGTGGAGATGGGGGGAGTCGAACCCCCGTCCGAAAAGCCTACGTCCTCGGTACTACATGCTTAGTCCATCTTTTAGTTAACTCTCGACACTCCGACAGACAGGATTGCAAAGAGCGAGTCCGATACTATTTCGCGGTTCACCCTCGAACAAGGTTCCCTCGCTATCCAAATGTGAATGACCTTCCGAATCCCTGCCCATAGGAGAAACGTGGGTGGAAGGCTAGCTAGCCTAAGCTGCTAGAGCGTAGTTATCGTCGTTTGCAACTATAACTTTGACGGCTTTTTACGAGGCCAGCCGCCACCTCGGCATGCACCTAGGGTTTCAAGAATCTCGTCGAGTCCTAAATCATCCCCAGTACTTTATTAGACAACGTCTAATGAAATTAGTTTAACAAAGCAAACACAATCAAGATAGTATTATCTTTATTTAATTAGCTAATCGGTTGTTTATCGAACACTGTGTTTCATTGTACGTGCTTTTTCTAGCTGCCATTCTCTGCTTTTAACGTCAGCACGTTTATCATGGTCTTGTTTACCTTTGGCTAAGGCAAAGGATATTTTAACCCATGCTTTTTTCCAGTATAAAGAGATAGGTATAATGGAGTAACCTTGCCGCTCTACTTTACCGACTAAATTATCTAGTTCTCTTCTTTTTAGTAATAATTTTCGGTAACGCATAGGTTCACAAACTACGTGTGAAGAGGCTGCATTTAAAGGGGGAATAGTTGAATTTAATAGCCATGCTTCCCCATTTTTAAGGAAAATATAGCTATCGGCAATATTCGCTTTACCTGCTCGTAACGATTTTACTTCCCAACCTTGTAATTCAATGCCCGCTTCAAAGCGTTCTTCAAGATGGTACTCATGACTTGCACGTTTATTGCGTGCAATCGTATTGTCTGTGTTTTTTGATTTTTTATTTTTCATAGACTCACATTATAAAGTTAGTTTTCAAAAATGCTATTTCAATTATCTAATAATAGAAAAAATAATAAACATTTATGGATATATTTTTCTTGCCAGTAGGATAGTGTAATATGTTGTTTTTAATACGGGGAAATATGGATGGCAGAAGTATCGCGTAGCGCGTTAGTTATGTACAGCGCAGATGAAATGTATCAATTAGTGAATGATGTTGTTGCTTACCCTGAATTTTTACCGGGTTGTGTCGCTGCGAATATATTATCATCGAATACGCAGGCGATGCGTGCCTCTGTGAAAGTTTCTAAAGCGGGGATTAGTCAGTCATTTACGACAGAAAATCGCTTGGTTGAGAATAAATCGATAGAGATGAATCTTGTCGATGGCCCATTTAAGTGTTTGACGGGGGGTGGACTTTTACTCCTTTAGATGAGCAAGCCTGTAAGGTCAATTTAGATTTGCAATTTGAGTTTAGTAGTAAGGTCGTTGAATTTGCATTTGGTCGTGTATTTAATGATTTAGTGGCTTCTATGGTTAAATCTTTTTCTGCTAGAGCGAAGGTGGTGTATGGAGTTAGGTAATAACATGCGAAATGACATGATTGATATTGAAGTCGTTTATGGTTTGCCCAATAAGCAAGTTTTATTATCTTTGCCTGTGCCCGTTGGCAGTACTATCGAAGAGTGCATAAAGTTATCCGCGATTAATAAGCATTTTCCTGAAATTACTCTTAGAGAAGCTAAAGTTGGCATTTTTAGCCGTCTGGAAAGTTTGTCAACGCAAGTTAAGCAGGGGGATTGTATTGAAATTTATCGTCCTTTGATTGCTGATCCAAAGGAAATGCGTAAATTACGAGCGGCTAAGATGGGGAAAAAATAACCCTTTGTCGCAGTTAGGAACAGATACAAATTATAAATGATAATTCGTATCTGTTTTTGTTCTTTTACTTCTATTCTAAAATAGCTGGCACACCACTATCTGAGATAGAGTTTTGATCATCATTGGCGCTTTCTGCCGCAGCATTCGGTGCTTTTTTGTGTTTTGGATTGTTAATTAGTGGGTTATCCGCTATTTTTCCGCTGCTGTCTATATGTTCAAGAATGCGATTGTTAAAGGTAAACACAACTTGTTCTTGCTGAATATCTTCGCCACCCGGTTTGATATAACGAATGTAATACCATTTTGATGAATCAAATTGGTCGACTAACATCGGAGAGCCGAGTAAAAAAATAATTTGCTCCTGGGTCATTCCCAATTCGACTTGAGCCAGTTTTTCATCATCAATATAATTTCCTTGGGTTACATCGATTTGATAAACAAAGGTATTGTAAACATAGGTGCACCCGGTGAGTGAAAAGAGTAAAAAGAAGCAAGTAATAATATTTTTGATAGGCATGATTTAGTAACAACTTAATTCAAATGGTGGATAAAATAGAAAGCCGATAATACCCAAGGTCTGCATCGTTGTAAAAATATAAAGCGAGATATTTGTTAATTCTGTTCCGTTTGTTCACAGTTAAAGGAAATAAATCTGTAAAGATTGTTTTAATTTCTCTTGGTTGCATCGTTTTCTTTAAATATGCCATAAATTTCCGTAGAATTCCCTGTTTTATAATTCGTCGTTTTTACTTGCTCTGTGAATCTACTGAATGTCTCTATTTGCGTTAGGAATTAATCATCAAACTGCCCCTGTCTCATTGCGTGAAAAAATTGCTTTTTCACCTGAACGGTTGGTGGATGCTTATCAACAATTGCTAGCGTTAGATTCAATTAAAGAAGCGGTTATTATTTCAACCTGTAATAGAACGGAAATTTATTGTTATCTTAATGGCGATCTCGCTCTGCAGGTAACCGAGTGGCTCTGTTCTTATCATCAAGTTGAGCATGCTCAACTAGTTGCAAGTTTGTATTGTTATCAAGATGATCGCGCTGTACAGCATCTTTTTCGTGTCGCCTGTGGACTCGACTCATTAGTGCTTGGGGAACCGCAAATTCTTGGGCAAATAAAGCAAGCCTTTGCAACGGCGAGCCACATGGGAGCCGTGAAAAAAATCATTAATAAGTGGTTTCATTATACCTTTACTGTCGCCAAGCGAGTCAGAACAGAAACGCAAATTGGTGCCAATGCTATTTCGGTCGCTTTTGCTGCCGTACGATTGGCACAACAAATTTTTAGTGATTTATCCAAAAGTCGGGTTTTATTAATCGGGGCTGGTGAAACGATTGAGTTAGTTGGGAAATATTTAATCGATCACAATGTGCCTAATATTACCATTGCTAATCGTACACTATCGCGAGCAACAAATTTAGTTGAACAGTTTGCTGCAAAAGCGATTACCTTGGGAGAAATACCGAACCACTTAGCTGAAGCGGATATTGTTATCTCTTCAACCGCTAGTCCTCTTCCTATTATTGGTAAAGGTATGGTGGAAAGTGCGTTAAAAAAGCGCCGTTATCAACCTATGTTGTTTATTGATATAGCCGTTCCTCGCGATATCGAGTTTGAAGTGGCTGAATTACGCGACGTTTATCTTTACAGTGTCGATGATTTACACGGTATTATTGAGGAAAATAAACAGGCACGCCAAGAGGCAGCTATTGAAGCTGAAAAAATAATCGATGCGAGTATTGTTGAATTTAGTCACTGGCTAGAATCATTAAAGGCTGTAGAGAGTATTCGCTGCTATCGTCGTAACAGTGAACAATTGCGAGATCAACTATTAGCTCGTGCTCAGCTTGCCTTGCTTAATGGTGGAGATCCCGCACAATTATTAAATGAATTGGCCTATAAGCTAACCAATAAATTGATACATCATCCGAGTCAGGCATTAACAAAAGTTAGCCAGTCGGGTGATGATGACGAATTACAATTACTACGTGTAGCACTTGGTTTAATTGCACCGGAATAGTGGCATTATCGTTACTAAGCTAGCTGTTACAGAGACTGGCAAATAAAATTACATAATATAAGAGAAAAATATGAAAGCATCAATAATCACCAAATTAGAAGGGTTGGTTGAACGTTATGAGGAGGTACAAGCCTTATTGGGTGACGCCGATACGATTAACGATCAAAACAAATATCGTGAATTAACGAAAGAGTATTCCCAGTTAGAAGTGGTTGTTAACTCTTTTAAAGCATATCAAGGGGCCGTTGAAGACCTTGAAGCCGCTGAGTTAATGATTAATGATGATGATGCCGATATGCGCGAGATGGCAAAAGAGGAAGTTAAAGAAGCTAAATCTGCGCTGGAGCGATTAGCTGCTGAATTGCAAATATTACTGCTGCCAAAAGATCCCAATGATGATCGTAATTGTTATATTGAAATTAGAGCCGGCGCCGGGGGGGATGAGGCGGCAATTTTTGCGGGTAATCTATTTCGTATGTACAGCAAATACATTGATATGAAAGGTTGGCGTATTGAGGTGATGAATAGCAATGTCAGTGAGCAAGGTGGTTTTAAAGAGCTGATTGCTAAAATTGATGGCGAAGGCGCTTACGGAATCATGAAGTTTGAATCTGGTGGTCATCGTGTACAGCGTGTTCCTGAAACCGAATCGCAAGGACGTATCCATACGTCTGCCTGTACTGTGGTGGTGATGCCTGAAATTCCAGAAGCTGAAGCTATCTCAATAAACCCTGCCGATTTAAAAATAGATACTTTCCGCGCATCGGGTGCGGGTGGTCAGCACGTTAATAAAACGGATTCTGCTATTCGTATTACCCATTTGCCAACGGGAACGGTAGTAGAGTGTCAGGATCAACGGTCGCAACATAAAAATAGAGCGCAGGCAATGTCTGTGTTGCAAGCTCGTTTACAACAAGCTGAAGATGAAAAAAACAGTGCTGAAGAGCAAACTATTCGTCGCAGTCTTGTTGCAAGCGGTGACCGTAGTGAACGTATTCGCACTTATAATTATCCGCAAGGACGTGTTAGTGATCACCGTATCAATTTGACTTTATATCGCTTAAACGAAATATTAGAGGGTGATTTAGATGCCTTATTGCAACCAATTTTGCAAAGAAGATCAGGCAGATAAACTGGCTGCATTGTCACAGGGGGCATTTTAATTGCGTATCGATGATGCATTGATATGGGCGCAATATACATTAGTGAATAGCGACACGCCTTTGTTAGATGCACAGGTGCTGTTAGCTTTTGTTCTTGGTAAGGAGACCGTTTATTTACTAACATGGCCTGAGCGTGATTTAACGCGTGAGCAAAAAGAGCAATTTGAAACATTAATTAGCCAACGTGTTAATGGTGTACCCGTTGCTCATTTAACGGGCATTCGTGAATTTTGGTCTTTGCCACTGATGGTGAATAATAGTACTTTGATCCCTCGCCCTGATACAGAGGTGCTCGTTGAATCAGTATTAGCGGAATATGCGATAGAGGCAAAAATCCGCATATTAGATTTGGGCACCGGGACGGGAGCTATCATTTTAGCCTTGGCGAGTGAATTGCCTAAAGCGAGTTGTTTTGGTGTTGACTTTAGTGCTGACGCGGTTAATTTGGCGAAACAAAATGCGCAGCAGTTAGCTATCAATAATGTGCAATTTCAGAAGAGTGATTGGTTTAAAAATGTCACTGGAAAATTTGACGTTATTGTTAGTAACCCCCCCTATATAGATGCACAAGATAGACATCTACAAAAGGGGGATGTGCGTTTTGAGCCATTATCCGCATTGGTGGCTGATAATCATGGCTTAGCCGATATTCAAAGGATAGCTGAACAAGCGCCCGATTATCTAAATGATGGCGGCTATTTATTTATAGAGCATGGATATGATCAAGCTAATGCAGTTACCGCTATGTTAACAAAATTAGCTTATTCACAAATACGTACCGTGAAAGATTACGGTGATAATGACCGTATTACGGTGGCTGTTTTTAGCAAAAAACAATAATGAGAGAGTTATGTATAACATTTTAAAACATACCCATTTTACTTTTATATTACTAGCAGTGGTGCTATTTATTCTTAATTTTTACTGGTTGAAATCGGGCCATAAAAATTCACAAAAACCGATATTCAAGAAAATGCTATTGCATACACATCTCGCGATTTTAGTGTTAGGTTTATGTTTAATGGGTTATTTACATATTAATCCATTGGCAGAATCTAGTTATTGGTTACTTGAAAAAATAGTAGCATTTGCGGCTTACCTATTATTAGTTTCTGTGGCATTAAATGATAAAAAGCGAGCAGGTATGCAATATCTTGCTTTTATAGGGGCATTTGGTTGGCTGTTCTGTATAGCTGGCTTGGCATTTGGTAAACAAGCAATTATATTGGTTGGATAGAAAGTGAATATTGAGCTTAATAATAAAAATAACTATGCTGTTATTAATGAACAGTTTGATTTTGATAGTTGTTCTTTAATTGATGCAGCGATGATGGTTGAGTCTGAACTGACGGGTGTTCCCATAAAAAAATGCCAAGATGAATTAACGCTGCAACATATAGTAATTAAGTCTAAACTTTCTACTTATCAGGCTGTCGATAAAGATAAGTTACAAGCATTCTTGGAAATAATTTATAAGCAGCAAGCATTTACTGGTGATTGGCAATCATTTTTTGATGTGAAAAATGCACTCATTTCAAAGGTTTTATCGCGTCGCAAAGGTATTCCTATTAGTTTAGGGATCATACTATTAGATTTATTAGCGCATTGTGACTTCGAGGTGCAGGGGATTTGTTTCCCGAGTGGTTTTTTAATTCGTATTTGTCTTGACGATGAACTCCTCTATCTTGACCCCTTTACCGGAGAGTTACAATCCTGGGAAATGTTAGAGCTAAAACTGCGTGGGCAATTGGGCAATCATGCGCGATTAACCTTAGATTTATTAAAGCCAGATAGTAACAAAAGTATTTTAATGCGCTTAATTAATGTGACAAAGCAGCCTATATTCAAGCTGATATGTTGAATTTAGCGCTTTTATGTAGCGATATTTTACTACGTATGGAACCCAATGATGCCTACGAGGTTCGCGATTGAGGCTTTCTGTTTCAACAGTTAGATTGTTACAATTTGGCGAGTACTGATTTTCAATATTTTATAGAGCAATTTCCAGAAGATCCGCTTGCTGCGCTTTTAAAACAGCAGATAAAAAAAATGCAATTCGATCAACAGATGCAAGTGATCCACTAAACCGATAAGTGAGCAAACAATGAAACAAAAAATAGTAAAAGTTGCCAATATTGACGTCTCCAATGACACTCCATTTGTCTTATTTGGTGGCATGAATGTTTTAGAGTCCCGCGACTTGGCGATGAAAATGGTTGAAACCTATGTTGAAGTGACATCTAAGTTAAATATACCTTATGTTTTTAAAGCTTCCTTTGATAAAGCCAATCGTTCTTCTATTCATAGTTTTCGAGGCCCTGGTTTAGAAGAGGGGATACGTATCTTTGAAGAGATTAAAAAAACGTTTAATGTGCCTATTATTACTGATGTACATGAACCATACCAAGCAAAACCCGTTGCTGAAGTGGTTGATGTTATTCAATTACCTGCATTTTTAAGTCGTCAAACCGACCTGGTACAAGCAATGGCTGAAACAAATGCGGTTATTAATGTCAAAAAAGCACAATTTTTGGCGCCACATGAAATGCAGCATATTATTACCAAATTTAATGAAGCCGGTAATGATAAGATCATTTTGTGTGAACGTGGTAGTTGTTTTGGCTACAATAACCTAGTTGTTGATATGCTTGGTTTTAGTACTATGAAAGAAACTGGTTACCCGGTTATTTTTGATGTCACACACTCATTACAGAAACCGGGTGCTCGAACGGATAGTGCTGATGGTCGACGTAGTCAAGTTGTACAACTTGGTTTAGCTGGGATGTCACAGGGCATTGCAGGACTATTTTTAGAGTCTCATCCAGATCCTAGTAATGCAAAATGTGATGGCCCCTGTGCATTGCCTTTGGATAAATTAATGCCATTCCTTTCGCAAATGAAACAGATGGATGAATTGGCGAAAAGTTTAGATGTTATCGTTACTGAATAGGTGATGAGCAACTTACATACAATTAGCACTATACCAGTGATGACTCGCTGGTTTATGATTTTCGCTTCTCTGCTTGGTGCTCTGGGTGTCGCCAGTGGCGCCTATGCGAGTCATGGTTTATCTAATTGGGCGAGTCCCGAACAAGTTGATATTTTCAAAACAGCCGTGAGTTATCAGTTATTTCATACGCTTACTTTGCTCTTTGTCTGTTTATTCTCCCTTTTTTACCGATCTACCATGTTGTTGGTGAGCCAGTTTTGTTTCACCTTTGGCATTATCCTATTTAGTGGGAGCTTGTATTGTTATGTGTTCACGGGCGTTAAGGTATTAGGGGCAATAACACCCGTTGGTGGGCTGTTATTGATCTCGGCTTGGTTGTTACTTGGGCTTTTTTTAAACCATGCCAACGTTAACAAATGTTTAATAAAGATTAAACAGAGGAAAATATGTTAGGAATTTTACTATACTGCCGCCCTGGCTTTGAAAATGATTGCGCTAACGAAATACAAGATAAAGCTGCTGCATTGGAAATATTTGGTTTTATAAAAACGAAACGTAATAGTGGTTATGTCTTTTATCAATGCTACAACGGTGAAGAAGTTGAAAAGCTATTAAAGGGTCTTAATTACAAACAGTTGATTTTTGCGCGTCAATTAATTGCAGTGCAAGAGTTTGTTGATAATTTACCATTAGATGACCGCATATCACCTATTTTACAGGTAACACGTAATATGCCCTTAGGTGGCGACCTTTATGTTGAAACCCCTGAGGGCGATGAGACTAAACCATTGCTTACTTTTTGCCGTAAATTTACCGTGCCACTGCGACAAGCCCTTAAAAAGCAAAATAGTTTAACGGCCAAAGAAAATCGTAAAAAAATTTGTTATCACCTCTGTTTTTTAGATAATCAATCGGCTTTTATTGGCTTCTCTCTGCCAAATAATCGCAGCGAATTTTATATGGGTATTGCCCGTTTACGTTCACCAAGTGAAGCGCCAAGTCGCTCAACTCTGAAGCTTGATGAAGCGATTCAAATTTTCTTAACCCCTGAAGAACAAGTGGAACGTTTGCATTCAGGGATGCGAGCAGTTGATCTTGCGCTTGTCCGGTGGGTGGACATACCAGCTAGTACGTCGGGGAATGTTTGTTACTGCCATTGACAATGGTGCGATGGCACAAAGTTTAATGGATACAGGGCAAGTGACGCACTATATGGTAGATGGCTTTAAATATGAGCCAGAGCGCAAAAATATAGACTGGTTAGTTTGTGACATGATTGAAAAACCAAAACGTGTCGCAAAACTAATGGCTAAATGGCTGATTGAAGGTTGGTGCAAAGAGGCTATTTTTAACCTTAAACTTCCCATGAAAAAACGTTATCAAGAAGCTGCAGCAGATATTAAGATATTAACCGATATGATAAATGATGCGGGCTTAGAGTATGAATTGCAGGCAAAACATCTTTACCATGATCGGGAAGAAATCACTGTTCATATTAGTTTACAGGGGAATGTTTGGGGCAAACAGCTAGGTAATAGCTGAGCATGATATTTTCTCTAAAATTATGTTGAACAATATATTATGCCCTGTTGACTGCATTTGGGCATATGTATTTTTTATTTTCGGTTATCCATTGATGATTTCGAAAATCAATTAAAGTAAAAGGAATCACTTATGAAAAAATTTATATTTATAACTACTCTATCGCTTTTTTTGTCGGCTTGTGCTGGTAAACCAGATCCAGTAGTAATGGCTATGAAGTCAAATAAAAAAGCTGGTGTTGTTGATATTTCATTACTACAGTCAAATAGAATAGAATCCAGTAATAAAGCAGTGCACACTCCTACTCTAGTGCCTGCGATATGTGAATACACTGAAAACAAATTTAAAAAGAACCCTGTAATCCCTTTGGGTTTAAAATTTACAGCAATCTTAATTCCGCAAGCATATCGAGATTGGGAGTGGATAGAATCGCCCTTAAGTATCAGTTACAGTGCTTATTCCTTCTCAAATAACGCTTATACGACATTTAAAATATACCTGAAAAATAATAGTGCATCTATTTTCAATGAAAATAAATGCACTTTTTACTCCAAAACCGCTTTAAAAGGTGGAGGGTATTATAAAGAAATTTTAAACGAAGTTGGTAATCTAACCACTACATTGGAATCGATCGGTGTTGAGCATGAGCGTGACTTCTTGAGCATTATAAAAGATGAACCTTCCTCTATTTGAACTTATAAGGGTTTAATATGAACTATTCATGGATTATAAATTGTATTTTTATTGTTTTTTCATGCGGCTTGCAACTTGGATGCGCCTCTAACACAACCAAGCTGGCACAGGATTATCTTCAGGCAGATTATATTGCTGTTATAGAGGATGCTGAAAATAGTAATACCGATACATCAAATATTTCGGCCATTATGCATGCCATGATCTGTGATTCATATTTACAACTGCGTCAGTTTAATGAATTTGATAACTGTATTGACTCTGTCGTTAATAGTGGCATTAATGCTGAAGAGTTACGTAACTCATTAATTGACTCCCTCGATCCAATCAATCAAATTGATTTCGGAGGGGGATATGCTAATAACAGTGGACAAAAGGTAGATGATGAAAGAAACAACGATTCTGTATATCGCTCTTTTAAACTTAATGCGAGCCGAGCGTGCTTTTGCTTTGGGGGATGTTGATAGAGCTTATAAATTCTCTTCACAGAGCTTTAAAATGAGTGAGAGGTTGTTGGGAACAAGGTTTATAGCTCTGCACAGCAAAATTCAATTAAGAAGCCTAGGGCTGGCAGCCTATACATGTCAATTGCTATCTAACTGCCGAAATAAAAATGAGCATCAAATAATATTAAAAAATATATATAACAGTGAGCTGGATGAGGTTCAGAGAAAAGATAAGAATTTGATTACATTATGGATTATGCGCTATAACCTATTGGCATCCAAATATAAAGATAACATTGATATATACGAAGATATTAGTGATCAAACCGGATTTGAACAATCTAGTAAATTAATTTTGTTTAATCCAGTCGGGCTAGCAATGCTGTCTTCTATATCGTTGGTTTCTGGTGTCAATATGTTTGATGTTGCTGGTGAATCATTTAATCAATCTTCCCACCAAGAGCAAGCTCTCTATTATCTGCAAAAATCATATATGGGATTAGGTGAGTTAGATAAGGCATTTGCTATTCAGAAGAAGCTTATCAGCGAAATAAATCAGGCATCAATAAACTCTATCTCTTATAGTTTACTTAATGATCATGCGACAATTTTACTTTATCGTGGAGAAATAGAACAGGCGATCACCATACTTAAGAAAGCTGTTGAAATTGTAGAGGCGCAGCGAAACTCTATTAGCTCTGAAAATGGACGTATCGGATTTCTGGGGGATAAGCAGGCTGTTTATGCTAACTTAATAGATACGCTAGTTACTCAAGGTGATTTTACGGCTGCCTTTGAATACGTGGAGCGTAGTAAGTCTGAGCGTTGGTTGATATGTTGACCCAGAGAATTGATGTGTCTACAGTTGCTGATAATAAAAAATCCTATCATTCCAAGAGCTCCTTTAGTTTTGCTAAAGATGGAAATAGCAGGGGCTTAAAGCTAATTAAAACAAACAATACTACGGCTCAAGAGAAAAAATTGGTGACGTTTGGCGAGCAGATCAGCTTTAAGAAAATTAGTGAAACATTAAAAACAGGAGAAAGCTACATAGAGTTCTATGGTTATGGTGACAAATGGTATAATTTTTTGATTTCACAGCAAGGGATTAAGGCCTTCAGGCTCAACTCCGAGATCGTTAAAGATGTCTCTTTTTTTAGAGTGCTTATCGAAGAAGGTGATGTCGAAAAATTAAAGGTTGTAGCTAACCGTCTCTATAAAGAGCTTATCGAACCATTGGATCTATACTTAACGAACAAGAATTTAACCATTATTCCTCACGGTTTACTCCATTATCTACCGTTTAATGCACTGTATGATGGTAACAAATATATGGTAGATAAATTTGATATGCGTATATTGCCGAGTGCATCGGTATTGCAGTATATTATCAATAATAAAACCGATTCTGAACAGCTATTAGCTTTAGGCAACCCTGATTTGGGATATGCTGAATTATCACTCCCCTTTGCCGAAGTTGAAGTGAATGAGATTTCAAACATTATCAAAGATTCAGATATATTCGTAAAAGAACGGGCAACAGAGACTAAGGTCAAAAATAGTGCTGGTAAATATAACATGTTGCATTTTGCTTCTCACGGTACCTTTAATAGTGCAATTCCTCTGGACTCCGCGCTGTTATTAGCTAAAGACGAACAGAATGATGGAGTGCTTACGGTCAGAGAACTTTACGATATGCAGTTAAATGTAGACTTAGTTACTTTATCAGCCTGTGAGACGGCGCTAGGGCATATCGGTAATGGTGACGATGTAATTGGCTTTACCCGAGGGTTTTTATTTGCCGGAGCGAGCAGTATTGTTTCAAGCCTGTGGCAAGTGGATGATGAAGCAACGTATCAGTTGATGATTCGTTTCTATAAAAATCTCACAACGATGAATAAGCGTGAAGCGTTAGCCGAAGCCCAGAGGCAACTTAAAGCGACGTATCCGAACCCATATTACTGGTCAGCATTTCAATTAAGCGGTCTGGCTATTTAAGTTTATGTGGGGCTTTATTTCTAAAGTAAGCTCCGTATTCAGAAATAAAATAGCGGCGAATGGCAGGTCTTGTATTTTACAAGACCTTGCCTAGCACCCTAAAAAAAACAAGGCAGATATCCTGTAGGTGGACATACCAGCTAGTACGTCGGGGAATGTTTGTTACTGCCATCGACAATGGCGCGATGGCACAAAGTTTGATGGATACAGGGCAAGTGACGCACTATATGGTAGATGGCTTTAAATATGAGCCAGAGCGCAAAAATATAGACTGGCTAGTTTGTGACATGATTGAAAAACCAAAACGTGTCGCAAAACTAATGGCTAAATGGCTGATTGAAGGTTGGTGCAAAGAGGCTATTTTTAACCTTAAACTTCCCATGAAAAAACGTTATCAAGAAGCTGCAGCAGATATTAAGATATTAACCGATATGATAAATGATGCGGGCTTAGAGTATGAATTGCAGGCAAAACATCTTTACCATGATCGGGAAGAGATTACACTACATGTGCGATTGATTAATCGTGTTTGGGGTTAAAATCTAATATTAATAATTAATTGCTGTTCTTTGCCCAAATCAATCTATCTAAGCTAAGCTAGATAGATACTTATTTAATTAAAAGGGTCTATCATGAAAAAATTAGCATACTTACTTGTGTTGCTGCTTTTTACAAGCATCAGCATGGCAGATGAAATTGCCGATACGATTGCCAATTTCAAACAATCCCCCAAAGTGAGTGCCTTATTCTCTAGTGCCTATGGTTATGCGATATTTCCGACTATAGGTAAAGGGGGGATTGGTATTGGTGGTGCTTATGGTTCAGGTAGTGTTTTTAAAAAAGGCGTTAAAACAGGTGAAACATCAATGACCCAGCTGACCATAGGTTTTCAGCTTGGTGGACAGGCATTTAGTGAAGTGATTCTTTTTTAAAGATAAAAACAGTTATGACAAATTTACAAATGGAAATTTTGAATTTAGTGCGCAAGCCTCTGCTGTTGCCATTACCGCTGGCGCACAGGCGCAAACAAGTACGACGGGGAATTCTGCTGGGGCTGGAAAAGAGTCACAAAAAGGGGATTACACTAATGGCATGGCAATATATACCTACGCCATTGGTGGTTTAATGTATGAAGCTGCCATTGGTGGACAAAAGTTTTCTTTTGACCCTAAATAAGGCCAACTCGAGATAATAAATCGATAGAACATAGCGGTGACACTGTATGTTATGAAAGTTTAAAAGGGCGAGTCACTCACTCGCCGTTTTTAACAAATTACCAACTACGAACACGGCCAGTGTCAATATGTACAAAGTTACTATTAGGATAATAACCGACACCACCCGCTTTTAGTGACAATGCAGCCTTTCTAACTTTATTTAGTGAAATACCTTCGATACGAAAATCCATCGCTTTGCCTTGCATATGCATACTTTTTTTAGCAACACCATTTGATTTTGCACTGAGCATTTTATTAGTCTCAGGCGAACGATAACCAGAGATGATTTGTACTTGTTTGTTACAGCCAAGTACTTTCTGGATAGCCGATAACTGATCAAATAAGCGAGTATCCATAGCAATAATCTCATTACGACGAAAGTCGCGGCATAGATGATTTAGCTTTTGTAATTCACTAAATTGATAATGTTTACCATCAAAATATTCAGTATCAATAATTTCACCGGTGTGAAGATTATTCATGCTTAACATTCTTGGGGAGCCATTAGCCTGCGATGCAAAAGTTAAAGAGGGGAGGCAGGTTGCACCTAAAGTAACTAGGCTAGATAGAACAAATTTTCGACGATTAAAATCAGGTTTTGACATAACACTCAACGCATATAAAACAAACTAAAAAAGGTTAAAAAATAACATAAGTTGAGAAAGTACTGATTTTTTGTACGCTAGTCAAATGAGAAAAAAATCAAATATTTACCTTTAAAATGGCGTTTTCTTGTATTCTAATTGAATTGTAAGGGGTTTTAATTTTATTTATAGATAGGGAAGGATCCCATATTTGTGAGGCGTCTATGATTTAGCTTATCTTTACTGAGCACTCACTTTTAAATGTAGTCATTGTCTAGTAAGGGGATTTGGGCATTTTGTGATAGATAGGCGCGATCATATTGATAGATATCGGATCTAAATTGTGTGATGCCATTATCGTCAACCCAGACAGTTTGATAAATCGTAGAAAAGATGATCACTTCGGTTAATCCTAGCACTGTCGTCTCATCTTGTTCGCTATGTTGGCGATATGTTTCATCAGAAAAACCCGATTTTGACAGTAATAAATGGGCAAATTCACCCGCTTGTTCAACGCGAATACAACCAGAGCTAAAAGGTCTCGCTTCTTTGTTAAATAAGCTTTTTGCAGGAGTGTCGTGCAAATAAATGGATTGGTTATTTGGGGTGTTAAATTTATATTGCCCAAGAGCATTCATTGGGCCTGCTTTTTGGCGCAATTTGTATGGGAAGTTATTGGCGTTGTATGTTTGCCAATCAATATCATCAATACTAAGCGGCTTTTGGCTAGTCCAATCTGCAAATATTTCGTATTGATGTTTTTTAAAATAGTCTAAGTTCTGCAATGCATTGGGCAGAATATCTTTACGCATAATTTTGGTTGGCACTCGCCATATAGGATTGAAAATAATTGAATCGAGTTTAGCGGTTAGAATAGGCGTTTTTCTTTTATAGCGCCCCACGATCACTCTGCTTTGGAAAATTTTCTCTCCCATTTCCCAGTATTCCATGGTGTAATCTGGAATATTAACCAAGACCTGATTTCCGTTGTTTATGGCCCATAATTCAGATCGCAATGTATTTATTGCCATTAATCTAAGGCGCTCTTGCGGATGTAGGTTAAGCCAATATTGTGTTTTTCTACCTATTACGCCATCGGCCGTTAAGCCATGTCTGCGCTGAAAATTTTTAATTGTTTCTTCTAACTCAAGCGTGTAAAAATTTTTATTCGTTGTTTCAAAAGCTTTTTTTTGTTGTTCGTTGATCTCTGGCTAACAATAGGCGTGTTAATAAAAGATCTTTTTGTTCAATATTTTCACCCTTTTTAATCGTTTCTGTAAATGGTGCAACTGCCTCATTTATATCAATTGATGCATAATAGTCTAATAAATATAGGTAAAGGCGTTTATATTGCGCTGGCTTAGAGGAGATAGATTGCAAATAGTGTGTTTTTTGGGCAGATGAGTCACTGTTAAAAAAGGCATCGATAGATTGTTGTGAAGGAGGAATGAATGAAACATCCATGTTTCTTGGAGAATAGCCACTTTTTACCTTCTGTTTTTTTATGCTCCGTGTAGGCAAGATAAAAAAGTAACAAATCAGATGCTAATTGATCAAAAAGGATCGGATCATGTTGTTGTTCTGCTTTTTGCAAGGCTTGGTAAGAATTAATGAGTTGATTATCAATTCCAGCGACTATAAACACAAAAATTTGTTTTTTTAATTCACTGATTAATTCTTCATTTTGCCATAATAGCGCTATGCCATTGCCTTTGTCCTGATATATAGAGTCAATGATTTCAGGGTAACGTAACTGAGGTCGAGATAGACTCTCATTCGCTTGCACCGGATGAAAAAAATGAGTAACAAAGTATAAAATTGTTAAATAATATAAGCAGTATTGTGAAATAAAGGTTTTCATTATTGACCTTTGGTGCTCAGAGGTTATTAGATTCAATTAAGTATGGTGTAGTCTGCGTTATTACTCAAATATTATTATTGTTCAAGGTGATTGTTGTATTGCTATCAATATCGCGAATAGGTGCAAAATCATGTATAGGGAAAATTGTTACCTATTTTTGATTGGTGAATTCATTATTCATTTTAAAGGCAAATGAAGTGACATAATTTTCCATTTTTTCTATTTCTGACTCTATAGTATTTAAGTCAATTTCACTATTTTCTAATATCTCTGCTGCTGAAGCGCCATATTCCCATGCTTTCTTTTTCACATTATGTTTTTGGTAGATACTTTGTTGCCATTTTCGCTGCTCAGGCATTTCATCCAATATAAAATAAGCTGCGGTGTAAGCGATGAAGACTAAAAAGCCAGCGGTAAATAAAAATGCAGAAATAACAATTAAACGAATAAGCCATACTTCAACGGAAAAGTATTCTGCTAGACCCGCGCATACACCACCAAGTTTGCCATTGATGGGATCTCTATATAATTGTTTATTCTGATTATTCATTTTTATTGTTCCTCCATTGTGGTGCTTCTTTATCAAGAATAGCTTGCAATGAAATGATGCGTTTTTGCATTTCGTCACAACGTTCAAGTAACATTTGCAGTTTTTCCTGATCCTGTGAAGAGAGGGCTTTATTGCTATTTTTTTTATCGCGATAATGTAGAAACAACCACAACGGAGCGACAAAAACTAAAAAAATGCTTAGTGGTAGTATAAGGTAACTCATATTAATTCCTCGTCATGTATCATGGGTATAAATAGTATATACGATTGACGCTGCTCTGTACTTAACAGGTTATTTTTACCCTGCCTTTTCCTTCGGACTTAGCTACATATAATGCACTATCGGCCTGCTTTAGCAACCACTCTTCATTGAGGTTTTCATAGGACATGCCATTGCAGTCAGCGATGCCGATTGAGCAAGTTAGATTGGGGAGTGTTTCGACAATGGCGTTTTTATTGGACCATTCGCATAATAGCGGCTTCAAAAAAGATTGCTTTTGTAAACTTGATAATATACGTTGTGCCACTATTTTTGCTTGCATTTTATTTGCATTTGGGAAAATGATGACGAATTCATCCCCCCCCCCATCGAGCAACAATATCAACACTTCTGACCGAGTCTAATAACAGTTCAGAAAATTCATAAATGACTTTATCACCGATGTCGTGGCCAAGGCGATCATTAATTAACTTAAAATTATCAAGGTCAACATAGGCGAGTGCGCATTGTTGGCTAGTATCATTTTGAGCATGTAATAGCAGCTCTTGTTGTAGTCGTGAAAGTAGTGCTTGACGATTAAATAATCCTGTCAAGGGATCTGTTTGCGACATTTTTATTAAGTTTTCGTGATGATGAAGGTGTTGAATTTGGTTGCCGAGTTGGTGGCAAATTATACTGAGTATATTTTTATTTTGTTGATTTAAATAACGATTAACATTCACACATTTTAGAGTCATGGCTGCATAAAGATGCCCATCTACGAAGATTGGAAAGCTAGTAATAAAATTGTAGGTGCTTCGTTTACCATATTCACCTTGAGTATAGAAACCATTCTCTATGAATGGCTTTTTGCTATTGAATACTTGTTTTAAACAGTAATCGACCTCTGTTTGTTTGTCAGTTTCTCCGAATTGATTCCACAAACACCACTTATTGCCATTGAGATGATGGATAAAACCAATGTGTATATTAAATTTTCCACATATTAATTTAAGCGCTTCATCGGTTAACTCTTGGCTACAGTTAAAATTTTCATGCAAGCTATGCAAACGATTAATTAATTGTATTTCACGCACGTGTTGTTGTGCTTGACGGAGTTGGGTTAACTGTTTTGCACTACGTACAATTTTATTAAGCGGTAGAGGAGTCTCTGGCAGTGGAAAAAAGGTAAAATTATATGCAGAGATTGGTTGTTTGTGCCATACATGTTGTTTGAGGTTGTTAAAAATATCCCTGTAGCGTGGTATAGAAAGAGCTTCGCATAATAATAAACTGTTATCTATGAGTGAATGAGTTTTTTCCCATTCACCTTGTGCGCTATAAATTTCGAGCAATTCTAAATGGCATTTAGGTAACAGGCAGGTATCTAAATCGATAATATTTTTGAGTATGCTAGGTGCATTTTCAAAGACTTCGCGGGCCTGTTGAAGTTTATTATTTACTTTGTACAGCGAGCCTTGTAATAAAGCCCGTAAAAATTCAGCTGTTCTCGAAGGTTTAAAGGGGAGTCCTTGCATTCGTTCAAGACATTGCTCTGCATTGGCGAGTTGTTCTAGCTTTGCATGGCAGTAACCCTTTAGGCTTATGACATCGTATATGTTGCGAAATGGAAAATGGGTTATTTGCCTGATCCGACAAATTCGCACAATTTGGTCGAGTATGGTGATTGCATGTTGGTAATTATTGGTACAGAAATAGAGCCATGCAAAATTAAATAATGTGACGACCAGCTCCGAATCGTTATCTATTTGGCTAGCGATATTGAATGCGGACAAATATTCTTTTTGTGCATCCCGATATTGCTCTCGTAAGTTGTTAAAGTAGCCTTTACCATTATGAATTTTTAAACACTCGTTTTGGTCACCTATTTGAGAATGAATACGTGAGCTGACAGCAAAGCAGCGATCCGCAGCATGATAGCGATTACAGTAGGAATAGATGATGCCTTTACTGTGGTAACTCGCCGCAATTCCCTGTGTGTGTCCCATATCGCGTGCAATTTGCATTGCTAAATGTGTCACATCAACTGCAATAATAGGATCTAACTCATCGTAGAATCGTAAATAAGTATAATAATTACGTAATAGATATAAGCGAGAACAATCCATATTATGTTGTTGTAAACTAAGATCTAATCGATCAAATTCCTGCAAAGGCATAGGGGATGATGATTTGTGATGTGCGAAAAAATTTATAAATAAAGACTGTATGATCAGCTGCTCATTATTAGCTTGTTGAGCTGCTTGATAGGCTAATTCAGCATGCACAATAGCATCATCAAAGTTTTGCCTTCGTGTTAGCGTTAAGCTCAGTAAATTAAGTAGATGTATCTTTTCGTCATGGCAACTAAATTGCTCACTAAATATTTGTAACATCTCAAGTTCATTGAGTGCACTATCTAGCTGTCCATCAAATAGTAACGCTTCGGATAATCTTAAACGTAGCGTTTGTTTTAACTGTTCAGGCAGCATTGTTTTCTCTAGGAGAAACCGTGCTAACGAGATTGCTTCAGGCCATGCCATTAAAAGAATATTTTTTTCTACTAATTCAAAATTTAAAGTTTGTAGTGACTCTAGTTGAGTGCCTGTCATTGGTATTGCTTTGAAATTTGGTACTTTATGTAATAAATAAGCATCGTCAAGCCAGTCTATAAAACTTTCCCATTCTTCATCATCTTGTCGGTGCGTTAATGCATGCTGTGTATCAATAGAGATGAGCACTAACAGCGGTGCGCTTATATTATGTTTAGCTAATATTTTTAAAAGTTTAAGGTCGGAAGGGCAGGCATACTGCCAACCAATGATGGAAAATATTGTTGGTGTGGTAATTAGTATCTCAACTAATTTAATAATGGCATCGGTAAAAGCTTTGTTTTCAAAAAACAGATAATCCGTTATGAAAATCTCAGGTCGTTTGTATGGCCGTTTTTGTAAAATTGCCATTAAAGTTTTTTGTAGCGGTTTATATTGGGTCGTTTTTTCAACCGCCTCTTGCAAAGAATAGGGGGAATCTGATAATGCATTATTTAAAAATGCAAATATAAAGCTGTAGGGAGTATAAGTTGAACTAGGCAACAAACGAATAAGTTTAATTTGAGATTCTGTATGCTTAGAGAATGAACAACTAAAATAGCCAAAATTAGCTGGAGTTGATGTAGCGTAAAAGTTAAATACAGTATTATCTTGCATAACCGATTGCCATTGTAGCAATAAGCTATTATGAAATTGTTCATGCATTTGTGACATGCCTAAAATTACCTTAACTGTAAATAATTTATTGCATACGAAGCGACTGTTTATGGTCTTTTGCTAGTTAATATAGTTGTATGCTTGGTATCAATGTTATGTGAAAAATTAATACTAATTATTAGAAAAAATATTGCAAGTTGAAAAAGTCATGAATTATACCTATACGACATATCATTTTTCATGTGGTGATAGCGGTCATATTTTTTTTTAAAAAATGGTAAATAAATGAGTTGTGGTGTTGGTAATTAAAAAAAAGTTTTTTATAAAAAAATATACTAAAGAATCGTTTCTTTTTTTTCACTAAAAAAGGTAATAATTAGCCCGATTTAAAAGAATAGAAATTGGTCTTTTTATTGTAAGACCAATATCTATTGCACCGTGATTATTAATTAGTTTTTTTGGAGTTTGAAATGAGAAATGGTAGTAATAGTTCTCAGGAGTTTGATGGCGATGATGATGAAGCGGCATGGGAATTTGAAGATGATGACTGGGAAGAGGATTCAATCCATGCTCGTAAAGAACATCAAGATCATAGAGGTCGTGCGAAAGGCCATGTGCGACGCGATATTGAATATTATAAAGACAAAAAACAACTTAAAGAGTTACTTGGCGATGATTTTGATGATTAATTATGTAAAATAATGTGTAATCATCTTTTATGAATGATGGGCATATCCTTATTGCAACTAGTATTGACTGTATCTGCCCAATTTTTATGTGATTTGTTTGTTTTTATTATACAAATAATAAAATAGGTAGCGTTACGCCTCCGCTGTATATACCTATCTTACTCCAAGATGCAAAGTCACCAATACAACTAGTTACTGCAATCAATGCCTCGCTACCATCTATTTATTCCTACGCATAAATA
Organism: Psychromonas sp. MME2; assembly: GCF_040566515.1. Classification (NCBI taxonomy): domain Bacteria; kingdom Pseudomonadati; phylum Pseudomonadota; class Gammaproteobacteria; order Alteromonadales; family Psychromonadaceae; genus Psychromonas; species Psychromonas sp. MME2. The sequence goes on from NZ_JBEWXI010000010.1 coordinate 41,395, forward strand.
AATCATATAATTAAAGGAATTCCTATAACATGGTATATTGAATAGCCGTAAATATGCTACTTTAGTAAAATAGTTTATACTATTCATTTAGTTACCATGCTCTACCTAGTTATTAGCTTTTAAATAGGTGGCAATCAATTCAAGCGAGTGGATTGATTTATTACTTTCAAGGATGTCATTATGAAATCATTATCAGTGCAATGGAAAATCACCCTATTATCGGGCTGTTGTCTGCTATTAGTCGCTATATCGCTAATCACTTTTGCTCTCTATTCTTCTACCGAAAATCAAAAAACAATTCAGCAGCAGAGTACTCTTTCAGTTGGCAATAAATCCGAATTACTGCTTATGAAAGAAGCAAGAGCGCAATCATCAATCGTACAAAAATATCTCGATGAAGCTGTATACCGTGCAGAAATGTTAGCGGATAGTATTAGTTTTTTACAATTTAATGCCGAAGAGAATTTTACTGGGAGTGAAGATTTAAGAAAATCCGTCTCAGAATTATTAAAACGATCTGTATTAAATTTTGACAATATGTATGCCGCCTTTACCACCTTTATTCCAAATATGTTAGATAGTGAAGATGCAAATTATGTCAATGCGGGATACGTGAGTTCAAATGAGCAAGGACGTTTTTCCCCTTACTGGTTTAAGAATACGAACAATGAAGTGACCTTAAAAATTAAAAGCGAACAACAGATAAGTGATGCTTCTCTTACTACTAGTGGCCAGCCTAATAATTTTTGGTATACCTGTAGTATTAATAATCAAGGTATTTGTGTTATTGATCCTTATTCCTATGATGAGAATGGTGAGATGCGTTTGGTGAGCACAATTACTGTGCCATTACGTAAAGAAGATACCATTATCGGAGTCATGGGGATTGATTTGAAGATTGATGTCTTGCAAAGCTATGCCAATGATGCCGACACGGCTTTATTCGATGGGGCTGGTAACTTATCTATTATAAGTAATAACGGTCTATTAGTTGCTGGTGACAGCGAGCCATCTGAAATCGGGCAATTAATGTCACCGCAAAGGGGCATGTCTGCGCAGTTACAAAATTGGCTATCTGAGGGGCATCCACAGTCGCGGTGGAGTGATGACCAACAAATTTTGACGGTATTTATGCCTATTAAACTTGCTAATACCAATTGGGGTATTGTGATCACTATGCCTAGAGAAAAAGTGTTAGGTGATGCTATCTCCTTGGATCTATTAATTGAAGAGCAAACAGCAGCAACATTTAAAACACAAATTCTTACGGGAATAGCATTGACGCTTATTGGCTTGTTTGTCATATGGATTGCTGCATTTAAATTAGTTGCACCCATTAAAGAAGTTGTTGCACGGCTACAAGATATTGCAACGGGAGAGGGGGATTTAACACAACGACTCAATGTCAGAAATAATGATGAAATTGGTGAATTGGCAAATTGGTTTAATCGTTTTTTAGACAAACTTCAGGGCATGATTAAAGAAGTGATACAGACATCAGACTCTATGAGCAAAACGTCACAAGAGGCGAGTGAGTTAGCGGTACAATTTCGTCAAGGTAGTGAAGCGCAATTTAAAGAAACTGATATGGTTGCGACTGCATCTGAAGAGATGACGCAAACATCGAGTGTGGTGGTCGATAATGCCAATCATGCGGTAAAAGTTGCCTATCAAGCCGAGCAGGCAGCCCAAACTGGGCGTGAAGTTGTTCAACAATCTGAGGATTCAATGCAACAGTTAGTGACGACAATGGCAGAGGCGGTGCCTATTGCTTTAGAGTTGCAAAATAATAGCAGTAATATTGATGCTATACTCTCAGTTATTGAAAGTATCTCTGAACAAACAAACCTGTTAGCGCTGAATGCGGCTATTGAGGCTGCTAGAGCAGGAGAGCAAGGGCGCGGTTTTGCTGTTGTTGCCGATGAAGTTAGGCTACTTGCTGGCCGGGCTCATGATTCTGCCGGACAAATAAGAGGGGTGATTGAAGAGCTGCAATCGGGAACACAAAGTGTTACTCGGGTAATATCTCAAGGTAATGACTTGGCAATTAGCGCAGCAGAACAAGTCCAAAAAGCGGTGCTGAGTTTGACGGATATTTCTGAGTTTGTGGAAGACATTCAGCGAATGAATAGTCAAATTGTTAACGCAGCGGAAGAGCAAAGATCGGTTTCAAGTGAAGTAAATATCAATGTCGCTAATATTCGTGAACTGAGTCAAAGCATTCTTGCACAATCGGAAATATCTGAAAAGGTAGGTGAAGGTATCGCCTCGTTAGCAATGCAGCAGCAGTTATTAGTTGGGCAGTTTAAAGTGAATAAGTAATTGACCGTGATTAACATGAATAATTTTAGTGGGGAGTATGTAATATGTTTTATTTAAAACCTTCTTGTAAAATAATGACTATTTTGGCGTTGTTTACCTTACATGCCCCCCTTCAGGCTGGTTGGTTAGATACAGTACAAGATCTGGCATCCGATATGAGTTCGCAGGAGAGCCCACAAGCACAATCACCGTCAATAATGACGAATGCGAGTAATAATGAAATATCAATGGCTTTTAAAGAGTCATTACAAATAGCAGCAGATAAAGTCGTTTCCCAACTCGGCATCGTTGATGGTTTTAATGCAGATAAAGCAATCCATATTCCTTTACCTCAAGAGTTTGAATCAATCCGACCAGTGTTAGGGCAAATTGGGCTAAGCGATGCTGTTGATGATCTTGAACTTAAATTAAATCGTGCAGCTGAGACGGCTACACCAAAGGCACAGGCTCTATTTGTTGAATCGATACAATCAATGACATTCAGCGATGTACAAAAAATTTATAATGGTCCTAATGATTCAGCGACCCGCTATTTTAAAAATAAAATGTCTGTCTCGTTACGTGAGGAAATGGCACCTATCGTGACCGATAGCTTGGCTGAAGTTGGTGCTATACAAGCCTATGACAATATTACTGAGCAGTTGGTGGATATTCCCTATCTTCCTGATGTAAAGGCTAATTTAACTGATTATGTGGTTACTAAAGGTATGGATGGCATCTTTTATTACATGGGAAAACAAGAGGCTGCCATTCGTGAAAACCCTGTTCAGCAAACGACAGATTTATTAAAAAAAGTGTTTGGAAATCAATAAAAAATATTGAGACATCGCTAAGTGTGGTAAACCAAGCGATGTCTCTTATTCTTTTTCATTATTCTTTTTCATTATTCTTGTTATCATTATCGGTATTGTCACTCTTATTGGGGAGATTAACTATACCCATCTGTTTAGCTGTTTTTTCTGCGCTGTCTTTCTTTATTTGTTCACCCTGTTGCTCTAACTCTTCAAAATCACGTCGTTCACCGAGATTAAACACTGCATAGCCAGCACTCACGAATTGATCCTGAGCTCGGCCTAATACCACACCATCAAAAGGTGCATAAAGTGTTTCAACATGCTCGTTAATAGGATTACTAATTGAGCCTAATAATTCACCTTTATTAACTTTTTCTCCCAATTTAACTTGGCTAATCAGAATACCTCCATGTTCAGATCTAATCCAGCTAGAGGCATAAAATATCGGCTGTGGCGCAGACCAAAAAAATGAACTAGGTAACATATCAATGGAGCTTAGGTAGCTACGAAGCGCCTTTACACCTGTTTCTACTAGCTTGATATCAAGGGTGAAAGGCCCCCCAACTTCCATTACTACCGCGGGTATACCAATGGAGGTTGCTGCACCGCGTAAACTTCCAGAAGGTGCAATACTCTGCAGAACTGAAATAGCACCAAATTGTTTCGCTACTTCCGCTACAGTTGGAATGGTTAAGTCCGCACGTAATTGAGTAATATTTTCACGATACATGGAACCTGAATGTAAATCGATAACGCTATCACAGTGGCGAATAATATTGTTAAATAGGCTATAGGCAACTCTAGATGCGGTTGAGCCCGATGGATTACCGGGAAATGCACGATTAAGATCTCGCCGATCTGACATATATCTATCTTTACGCCACAATCCATCGATATTGACCACAGGAACCGAAATTACTGTACCGTTTAATTCGCTTGCAGTTAGATTGCGCATGATACGCCGAGCTATTTCGACTCCGTTGACTTCATCACCATGAACAGCTGCCGTTAAACAGACTGTCGGGCCGGGCTCTTTGCCATGTATGATAATGACAGGCGTTGCCATTTCAAAACCGCCGGGTAAATGTCCTGAATACCATTTTACTGTCGTGCTACTGTTTATTGGAATCATCGTGTTTAAAAGTACAAATGGTTCCCAGATTTTAGTTGCATCGACTTGTTTTTCAGGGCTCTCCACTGTGGCGGCTTTAATATCCTGTAGTGTGGTAACCTCATCTATAGCTGTACTATTTTGCTCAGCGTTATTGTATGAAATGGGATTTAATGTCTCTTCATATTGCTCATCTTGTTCTGTCGCTAAAAGCGGAAGGTGGAAAAATAGAAGAGTCAAAATTGTATAAACACGCAATAGCATAATATCTCCAATAATGAGGGGTATAAACCCAGGTTACCTAAAGATGCACTGTCAGGTGATAGCGCGCCCTAGGGAAAGGAAAATAGCAGCAATCTGCTTTCTTATAAAACCGCTATGTAGAAAAACTATACGTTAATTTTATGCCTCGCATCTCGACATTTTTATCTTGTTGACTTTACATCTTGAAGTCACATAGCTATATAGATAATAGTGTAAATATTTTATTTGATGGTCGTGGAGATAATATTAAAAAAATAAAAGCCTCAAGCGATTTGAGCGATGAGGCTTTATATTAATGGCGACGATTACATTATACGTTGGCCTGGTTGTGCACCATCGTCCGGGTTTAAAATGTAAATTTCTTTGCCACCGGGGCCAGCGGCCAGCACCATCCCTTCAGATAAGCCAAATTTCATTTGACGAGGCGCAAGGTTTGCCACCATAACGGTTAATTTCCCTTCTAAATCTTCAGGGGTGTAAGCCGATTTTATGCCCGCAAAGACGGTGCGTGTTTCCCCGCCTAAATCCAAGGTTAGCTTTAATAATTTATTCGCCTTTGGAACATGTTCAGCCTTAGCAATTAATGCGACGCGTAAATCCGTTTTTGCAAAAGTATCAAAATCAATTTCCGCTGCGATTGGTTCTTTATCTAGTTCAGATTGAGAGTCATTAACCTCTGCAGCTGCTTTTGATTGAGCACTGACGATTGCCTCCTTTGAAGCTTCAACCATTGCATCGACATTCTTAGCTTCAATGCGCTGGAATAGCGCTTTAAAGTTATTGATCTTATGGTCCACAAGCGGTTTTTGAATGCTGTTCCAATCTAAAACTTCAACTAAAAAATCTTCACTACGAGCCGCTAATTTGGGCATGATAGGTTTTAAATAGGTCATCAAAACACGGAATAAATTGATACCCATTGAGCAAATATCCTGAACTTCTGCTTCATTTTCTGGTTTTTTAGCCAATGCCCATGGCGCTTTGTCATCGATATATTTATTAGCATCATCGGCAAGCGACATAATGTCGCGAATCGCACGGGCAAAATCTCGTTTTTCAAATAATTCAGCAATTTTTTCACCAGCATCAATAAAGGCTTGGTATAGTTCGGGGGCTGCAACCTTGCTAGATAGTTTACCTTCGTATTTTTTGGCAATGAAACCGGCAGTACGAGAGGCAAGATTAACCAATTTATTAACAACATCAGAGTTAACTCGCTGTGTAAAATCGTCTAAATTTAGATCGAGGTCATCAATGCGATTGGTTAGCTTTGCTGCATAATAATAACGCAAGCATTCGGGATCTAAATTATCTAAGTAAGTACTTGCCTTGATGAAAGTTCCCTTAGACTTTGACATCTTCGCGCCATTAACAGTAACGTAGCCATGTACATTGACGGCAGTTGGTTTACGGAAACCTGAACCTTCTAAAACTGCTGGCCAGAATAAACTATGGAAATTGACAATATCTTTACCGATAAAGTGGTAGAGTTCAGTGCTGCTCTCTTTTTTCCAGTATTCATCAAAATCAAGCCCATCAGTTCTATCACAAAGATTTTTGAAACTCCCCATATAACCGATTGGTGCATCCAACCAAACGTAAAAGTACTTACCAGGTGCATCGGGTATTTCAAAGCCAAAGTATGGTGCATCGCGGGTGATGTCCCACTGTTTTAAACCATGTTCAAACCATTCTCCTACTTTGTTAGCCATTTCAGTCTGTAAAGCACCTGATTTAGTCCACTCTTTTAGCATCTCTTCAAATTGAGGAAGATTGAAAAAGAAATGTTCTGTCTCTTTCATAACTGGCGTAGCCCCAGAAACGGCCGATTTTGGATTAATCATTTCGGTTGGATTATAGGTAGCCCCACAAACATCGCAATTATCGCCATATTGATCTTCTGCCTTACACTTCGGACACGTTCCTTTTACAAATCGGTCGGGTAAGAACATCGCTTTTTCAGGATCAAAAAGCTGTGATATTGTTTTTGATGCGATAAAACCATTGTCGCGTAAAGCAATATAAATTTGTGATGAGAGGAATTCATTTTCGTCGCTATGGGTACTGTGATAATTATCAAAACTGATACCAAATCCAGCAAAATCTTGTTCATGGGATGCTTTGATATCTGCAATCATCTCGGTTGGTTCGATTCCCATCTCCTGTGCTTTAAGCATAATGGGGGTGCCATGTGCATCATCGGCACAAATAAAATGGATTTTATTACCACGTAAACGCTGGAAACGAACCCAAATATCAGCCTGAACATGTTCAAGCATGTGTCCTAAATGGATTGGACCATTGGCATAGGGGAGCGCGCAGGTGACAAGGATTTTACGATCTTGATTTGCCATTTTATTTATTCTTCCTAAATTAACGAGAATGAATTTTATTATGTCTAAAATAATAGGGTTAAGCGGTTAATTCTACCCAATTAATGGTGGAAATCCCACTGTTAAATACGTTCAAGCCATGCCATATGAAGGATTAAAGCCGATGTTTTTTTGTGGATGAATTTAAATACGGCTTTGCTAAACTGCATCTATTATCTATTAATACTTATTAATCTCCTTAATTAAACGGGGCATCTATGTTTTTTAACAATAAAAGTCTATTAGAAAAAGTTTACGCTTGTTTGCTGGCGCATGATGATATGGCCGTGATGGCTAAACTTATTGACAATAATGCCGTTTCAGTTGATGAAGATAAATCACTCATCAAAATAACCTTACCCTTTTATGCGCCGCATTGGTTAGCTAATTTACAGGAACATTGCCAGCAACAATTAGGAAGTTTATTTTCTTCGCCATTCTCATGGCAAATTGATCATCAGGTTAAGGCGATGCAAAATGATGCCAGTAAATGCAGCTTAAAAAACATTAAAAACATTATTGTTATTGCCTCAGGGAAGGGCGGTGTAGGGAAATCGACCGTAACTGTTAATTTTGCATTAGCATTAGCCAAAAATGGCGCTAGTGTTGGTATTTTAGATGCCGATATTTACGGGCCATCTATCCCTTCAATGCTTGGTGTTAAAGATGCGCAACCATTAAGTGCAGACGGAAAGTTGATGTTACCAATTAAAGCGCATGATTGCGTTTGTAACAGTATTGGCTTTTTAGTTAAGGAAGAAGAGGCCATGATTTGGCGTGGCCCGATGGCAAGTAAAGCATTGCTGCAAGTACTGAATGAAACAGATTGGCCTGCGTTAGATTACCTCATTGTCGATATGCCTCCTGGAACTGGCGATATTCAACTCTCAATGTCACAAAATGTCCCTGTGAGTAGTGCATTAGTTATAACCACGCCACAAGATGTAGCATTAATTGATGCTAAAAAAGGGGTAACCATGTTCAATAAGGTCGGTGTTAATGTTGCAGGTATTATAGAAAACATGAGTGTTTATCATTGTAGTCATTGTGGGCATCAGGAGGCTATTTTTGGCACAGGAGGAGGAAAAAAGTTAGCTCAACAATATAATTTACCATTTCTAGGTGCGCTACCTTTACATATTGCTTATCGAGAAGACACGGATAAAGGGTACCCTACGGTTGCTAAAGATGCGAAAAGTCCGCTATCAACGCCTTATTTGCAACTCGCTGAAACGGTTGCAATTGACTTATATCGCAATTTAAAGCTTGCGCTAGAACAAATTTCAATTACTCAATTGCGTTAACTAATTAGCAAATAAAAGGTAAAATGACAACAGGTCATTATAAAGTGCTATTTTTCAGCGTTATTAAATAGTTACTAAATAGTTATTGCATCCTTAAGTCGTTAAATTATCATCTAAAAATCTTTATTTAGATTGCAAATATGAGCTATTGCTCAGTAATTTTTGCGTGACTAATGATACAATTAGTCACTTTATTTGACCCATGATGCACCGCGATAAATGAGCGCGATAAATTAGTGCCGTTTTTCTTAAATGTATTGGATTATATAACTATACCATCGGTATCAATGAGTAAAGTATTAACGACTCGCTTACTTACATAATTTAAACAAACATACAGAAATAACTATGACCAAACCAACTAATACTGAAAACTCAATGCCATCGAATCAATGTTCTTATTTTAATAACCCGAAGATCTTTTTTGGCGCTGCGGCTATTGCCTGTTTGTTAACGTTATTTATTGTGCCTAGGTTTGTAGAAAATAATGTACTTTTAGTAACACTGTTAATTTGTGTTGCTATCGTGATTGTCACTTATCTACTACATCAATATTTACAAGATGAACAACCGTCTTCATTTGATTTTTACAAAGTAAATTCAAAAATAGATCAACCTAATATTTTTGAATCGGATATGCTCAGCACTTCTAAACCGATGATGGATACCCCTTTTTTGATAGATGAAGATGGTCTTGATCCCTCTATTGTTTTTAATGTCGAGAAAACCGGAGCTGATATATTGATACTCCTTGAAAATATTAAGCAGGAGAATCATTTTTCTGACTATTTGACCGCTCGGGATATTTCAGTGAAATTAATTGGCTCGCCAATTGAAGGTGTTAATTTAATAGAAATGCAGTATCAAGGTTTGCAGGGATACTATCGTGTAACAAATAATGATTTATATTCCTCTGATGATGTTACCTGCAATATTGATGTTGCATTTCTTCACGATACCGATGTTTTACGTTTGCAAGTTGAAAAAGCATTATTGGATATGTTTAATGATTGTCGCCCTAATAAGGTTGTAAAATACAATGCACGTAATTATCAGGCTATGTTTAAGTTCTACACTTATGTGCAAAAATTAGCACGCCCAGAGAACCGAAGAGTTGACCATTTATGTTTTTATCAAGGTACATTTGAAATTAGTAATTCTTCCTATGTTGAGTTATATAATTGTAATTTAAAAAGTTCATTAACTTCTTGGGTCAACAAAGATGGTTTAATTCGTACAGATTATTTAGATGAAGAAGAAGAACCATTAAGTGCTAGTGAAAAGGAAGCATTACAGACAACGATTGGCTTGCCCTTTGCTAAATGCCGTCTGGTTGATATAAAGCTAATGAAAATAGCTGATGATCAGCTTACTGTGAAATTATATTTATCCTTTGCGGAGTTGTGCGATGATGAAGTCACAGGAAAGGAGAAATCGCTAACTATTGTTATGCAAGATAAAAATATTATGATATCGAGAGATGAAGAAAATAGTGATGATTTAACCTCGGTTGAGGCATATTTTCAAGAAAAAACGGTTATTCCTTTTTATCCTATTCATTAATTAGCGGGTATCAATTAATCGATAGCAGCCTAATATGGCTGCTCTGCCAAGCTGCTTATTACAGGGATAGCAATCGGAATAATTTGTAAGGTATTTTGTACTTATAAGAATAGTCGTGTGAAATGAGGTGCGCTAGTTGGGTATAGTAAAAGTGGTGGAGCTATGCGGGATCGAACCGCAGACCTCAACGCTGCCAGCGTTGCGCTCTCCCAGCTGAGCTATAGCCCCACTTTTACTTGAGTAACTGTTTGAAATGTCTAGGTATAACAAACGAGATGCATAATATGCATCTCGTTTAAAAGTGTCAATAAAAATTTCTAATTTAGTGTGAATTTTTATTGGGTAGCTTCACGTGCCGCTATAAATTCAAGCGCGCGAGTGATACGAGCAATCAATCGTTGTTTACCGATTAAACGCAAAGTAACATCTAAAGAAGGCGATTGACCTCCACCTGTAATGGCAACCCGAAGAGGCATACCCACCTTACCCATGCCAACTTCTAACTGATCCGCAGTTTCTTGAATAAGTTGATGTAGTGTATTGTCAGTCCAATCATCATTTTCTTCTAGTTTTTGTTGTACTAAAGTCAACGCCTCTTTAGCAACTGGGCGAAGATGGTTTTTAGCAGCTTTTGCTTCAAACTCTTCGTACTCTTCAAAGAAATAACGACTTGAAGCAGCCAAGTCCACTAATGTTTTCGCTCGCTCGGATAAAGCGGTGACGATTTCCGTCAGTGCCGGGCCGTTAGTTATGTCTATATTTTGCTGATTCATGTGCCATTGTAAATGTTCTGCAATATATTCAGGCGCTAATGTTTTAATATAGTGTTGATTTAACCAGATAAGTTTGTCGGTATTAAAAGCCGAAGGGGCTTTATTGATCGCATCTAAGGAAAATAGGTCCAGCATCTCTTGTTCTGAGAAAATTTCTTGGTCGCCATGTGACCAACCTAATCGTACTAAATAATTTTTTAACGCTTCCGGAAGATACCCTTCATCGCGATATTGCATGACAGAGACTGCACCATGACGTTTTGAAAGTTTTGCTCCATCGTCACCTAATATCATAGAGACATGCGCATACTCTGGTAATGGTGCTTTTAAAGCATTTAATATGTTGATTTGACGAGGTGTATTATTAATATGGTCTTCACCACGTACAACATCGGTAATGCCCATATCCCAATCATCGACTACCACACAGAAGTTATAAGTCGGTGTGCCATCTGTTCTTTGGATAATTAAATCGTCTAATTCCTTATTGGAAAATTCAATATTGCCACGTACATGATCAGCAAATTTTACACTACCTTCCTTAGGATTTTTAAAACGAACGACATAAGGCTGATCGGTGTCGGTAACTTCTATGTCACGACATTTTCCATCGTAACGAGCAGCTTCGCCCGCCTTTTCTTGGGCTTCACGTAAAGCATTAACACGTTCTTTTGTGCAATAACATTTATATGCTGTACCTTCGGCTAACATTTTATTGATTATCTCTGTATAGCGTTCAAACCGTTTTGTTTGGTAGTAGGGGCCTTCATCCCAATTTAACCCAAGCCAGCTCATACCTTCTAAAATGGCATCAACGGCTTCCTGTGAAGAGCGTTCAATGTCCGTATCTTCAATACGTAAAACAAACTTTCCACCTTGGCTTTTTGCGTGTAACCAAGAATAAAGTGCTGTACGAGCACCTCCAACATGTAAAAATCCAGTAGGACTTGGGGCAAAGCGTGTTTTAACGGTCATAAAGTGTTCCTTAAGAAATAAGTATTAACAGTAAAAAGCGTATTTTAACCAATACCAATGTAATTACATTAACTATTTATATTAATTCATTCATATATCGCAAGATGCTTTGTCAGATGTTAGCTCAGTACGTTTTGCTGATTGAGTTTGCATATTGAAATATGATGGAGGCAGACGCACTTAATACATTATTTGAGCTGACTTTGTTCGACCTTTGAGCAGTTGGACATAAAAGGAAGTTTTTATGATAAAAAGGCTTGACTGAAAAAAGGCGATCCCTATAATACGCCCCACAAACAATGTGTTGTTTTTAATTTAAAAGTAACCTTGTTAATATTTAAAGATGGGCGATTAGCTCAGTTGGGAGAGCACCGCCCTTACAAGGCGGGGGTCACTGGTTCAAGCCCAGTATCGCCCACCATCTTTAAACTTCTTGATTCAGAAGTAAAATGAATAATTAATTAGTAATTAAAGATGGGCGATTAGCTCAGTTGGGAGAGCACCGCCCTTACAAGGCGGGGGTCACTGGTTCAAGCCCAGTATCGCCCACCATCTTTAGACTTCCTAATTCAGAAGTAAAATGAATAATTAATTAGTAATTAAAGATGGGCGATTAGCTCAGTTGGGAGAGCACCGCCCTTACAAGGCGGGGGTCACTGGTTCAAGCCCAGTATCGCCCACCATCTTTAAACTTCCTAATTCAGAAGTAAAATGAATAATTAATTAGTAATTAAAGATGGGCGATTAGCTCAGTTGGGAGAGCACCGCCCTTACAAGGCGGGGGTCACTGGTTCAAGCCCAGTATCGCCCACCATCTTTAAGCTTCTTGATTCAGAAGTAAAATGAACAATTAACTAGTAATTAAAGATGGGCGATTAGCTCAGTTGGGAGAGCACCGCCCTTACAAGGCGGGGGTCACTGGTTCAAGCCCAGTATCGCCCACCATCTTTAATTGACCCTAGCATATTTCTACAATACATTTCAGATAACCCCTCTAATTACTGAACTGCTAATTTTTAAGATACAATGTCTTGAGAATCTAATTGGCTTAGATCAAACTAATGATTTAATAATGCCAATCCGCATAAATATCTGCTCTATCTTGTTGGTTAAAATAATAGACAGTAGTGCTGCTTCAATTGCAATAGAATAGTCCTCTAATACTAATCGGAGTAATAGCAATTCCGATAAATAGCTGATTTATTTTACTGGTTAAAACAACTTACTGCTGCGTTGTAATTTTCGCAAAGGGAATAACCATTTACGTCAAATTACGCCTTGAATTAAGCCATTTTTCCTGCGCAAAATTTAAATCACATAGCCAATCCGATTGGTATAATACACAATCACGCGCCTTGCTTTCCATCATTTTTCCTCAACACAATATTATGGAGAGGGGGTGGTATTTCTCTAATTTTTATTAGCTACAGATAATCGTTGTACTAGTGTTGGTGCAAACATATTGCTTGCCGATTCGAATTTCTGATTTTTTGCTAATTTAAGTGATAGTTCCGTTGCCTGGATACCCATTAGTTTAATAGGGTAGTTGATGGTGGTTAATTGTGGATGTATATAACGGGCGATTAGCCCATTATCAAAACCGATTAGTGATATTTTTTCAGGAACGGCAATATTATGTTCATTTAATGCCATTAATGCACCTGCTGCCATATAGTCGTTATATGCGAGTACAGCTGTAATAGGTAGGTTTTTCGCTAATAGTTCTGTCATTGCTGTATATCCACAGGTGTCACTAAGATGTGCATCTAGGGTATAGTCATCAGAACAAGATAGGTGGTTATCTTGTAGCGCTTTAAGGTAACCTGCTTTGCGATCATTGGCATCACTTATCTTGTGATCTGAATTAATATAAGCAATTTCTTTATGACCATGTTTGATTAGATACTCGGTTGCCATATAAGCGGCATTATAATTATCAAAGGCAATACAACGGTCAGCGAGTTCTGGAATAAAACGGTTGATCAATACCATGCCAGGTACTTCGGTTGCAAAATCGATCAATTCTTGATCACTTAGCCCTTTTGAGTGAATAATTAATGATTTACTTCTACTGTTAATCAAAATATCAATGGCCTCTCTTTCCGTTTGAGGATTATGGTAGCCATTCCCTATTAATAAGTGCATATTATTTTGACGGGCAACTTGATCAACACCTTTTAGTAATGAACCAAAAAACGGATCAGAAACATCGCTTACCAAGACGCCAATAGTATTGGTGTTTTTACTGACTAATGCGCGCGCATTTGCATTGGGACGATAGTGCAATTTTTTCATTGCGGCTTGTACAGAAGCGATTGATGCTTTACCTGCTTGAGGTGATTGATTGATCACTCTTGATACAGTTGCAATAGATACGCCAGCTTCCCTAGCTACATCTTTGATCGTTGCCATTTTTATTCTCTTTAAATATTCGAATTACATTATCTTGCTTGTAGTAAATATGATGCTAAACCTGAGATTGTAACGAATTGTAACACATGTTTGTGTTGGATCATCTGTAAACATAGCAATCAGATTACGAACGTATAGTTTGTTTACAACTTTAATTTATATATTAAACAATGGGTTATACTTTATGCCAGTGTTCAATCTATAAATAATGACGTTAAGTGATACTATAATTATTGCTTATATTTTTTATAATAAAATGAATTATACGTTACTGAAGTTATAAAATGCTAGCTATCTCTAGTTTCTAAAACGCAAATAAGAATACACTATCATGTAAACGTTTACATTACTATTTAGTGCTATCAAACGCAAGGACTAAAATGAGAAAATTTTCAGAAATTATTCAAGCCAGAGATTGGGAAAATCAACACATCACTTATTTTAATGTAATAGAAGCGCATGCTCCTTTGTATTCATATCATTCATTAAAATCAGCGATTCATAATGAATCTTCTGAATTTATGTCTTCATTAAATGGTCAATGGCGTTTTAATTTATTTTCACAACCAGAGGTTGTGCCTGCTGAATTCCGTTGAAGTGGATTTTGATGACAGTGATTGGCCTGAGATTACTGTGCCGAGTAATTGGCAGTTACAAGGTTACGATAAACCTATTTACACAAATGTAAAATATCCCTTTGTCGATAATCCTCCTTTTGTTCCAAAGGATAATCCAACGGGAATTTATCGTTGTTATTTTGATTTGCCAGTGAATTGGCAGGGGCGTCAGCAGCGTATTATCTTTGATGGTGTTAACTCAGCATTTCATCTTTGGTGTAATGGGATTTGGATTGGTTATTCTCAAGATAGTCGTTTACCTGCGGAGTTTGATCTCAGTAAACAACTAGTGTTAGGCAAAAATCAAATTACCGTGATGGTCATGCGTTGGTCAGATGGCTCATACCTTGAAGATCAAGATATGTGGTGGTTAAGCGGTATTTTTCGGGATGTATCCTTGCTAAGTAAAGCACCTATTTGTATTAATGATGTGACTGTCCGCACTAGTTTGGATGCTTGTTATAATCACGGTTCATTATATGTTAAGACCTGCTTAAGTGAGCGTAGTACTGCGCATCGAGTACAAGTTCAATTGTTTGATGCTCAATTAGGTGCTGTTACAGAGGCCATTTTGGCGCCTTTCGGTGAAAGAGTTATTGATGAAAATGGCGTAGCGTTAGATAGCGCAGAACATAACATTACCGTACCATCGGTACAGAAATGGAGCGCAGAATCTCCATATTTGTATCGAGTCGTGGTGTCTTTACTTGATGTAGATAATAAAATTATTGAAAGTGAAGCTTACCAAGTTGGTTTTCGTGCTGTGGAAATTAGTGATGGATTACTTAAGGTAAATGGTGAAGCTATTCTTATTCGCGGTGTTAACCGTCATGAACATCATCCAGAAAAAGGCCATGCAATTTCTATTGAAGACATGCTTATAGATATAAAATTACTCAAACAAAATAATTTTAATGCGGTACGTACTGCTCATTATCCCAATCATCCACGTTGGTATGATTTATGTGATCAATATGGATTGTATGTTGTTGATGAGGCGAATATTGAAACCCATGGACAAGCTCCCATGTCACGCCTATCTAATGATAGTAGTTGGTTAACCGCGTACATGCGCCGCATGACGCGAATGGTTGAACGTGATAAGAATCATCCGTCCATTATTATATGGTCTTTAGGTAATGAATCTGGTATTGGCTATAATCACCATGCCATGTATCAATGGACTAAACGTAAAGATCCAACACGAGTTGTTCAGTATGAAGGCGGGGGGGCGAACACTGCCGCTACTGATATTATTACCCCTATG
The DNA here is from genome assembly GCF_040566515.1 of Psychromonas sp. MME2. Lineage (NCBI taxonomy): Bacteria > Pseudomonadati > Pseudomonadota > Gammaproteobacteria > Alteromonadales > Psychromonadaceae > Psychromonas > Psychromonas sp. MME2. The sequence goes on from NZ_JBEWXI010000010.1 coordinate 57,169, forward strand.
TATGCTAGAGTGGACGAAGATATAACCCTAGCTAATGATGCAGACGTTGTGCCAAAATTATCGATAAAAAAATGGTTATCTATGCCTAATGAACAGCGCCCATTGATTTTATGTGAATATGCCCATGCGATGGGAAATAGTCTTGGATGCTTTGATAAATATTGGCGAGCCTTTCGTGAATATCCTCGTTTACAAGGTGGATTTATATGGGACTGGGTTGACCAAGGTTTGACAATGACTGATTTCAATGGACAACATTTTTGGGGCTATGGTGGTGATTTTGGTGATCACATTAATGACCGACAATTTTGTATTAATGGTTTGCTTTTTCCTGATTGTAGTTTTCATCCAACCCTAGTTGAAGCAAAAAAAGCACAGCAATTTTACCAGTTTAAGAAAGTGCCAGGCCAATCATTACAAATTGAGATTCATAATGAAAATCTATTTATTGAAACGGTCAATGAGGCGTTACATTGGACCATAACAGAAGATGGTAATGAAGTAGCATCGGGCAATTTTGCTTTAGAGATAGCAGCTAAAAGTAAGCAAATATTAACGTTACTGGAAATCTACCCTACACAGAAGGTTGGGTGTGATTATTTTCTCAATTTAGAAATTGTATTAAATAAAGATAAACCATGGGCATCGCAGGGGTTTGTTGTGGCCACTGATCAAATTAAACTAGATTCTATAATGCAATTAGCCCCCCCTGCGATATCGGCGAATAGGGCTCCCGATGTATTAGAAACAGAGGATAGCATTAAAATAAGTGGTGCTAATTTTGCTATTACTATCGATAAAAACAGAGGTGTTATTAGTCATTGGTTGGTGCAAGCTAAAGAACAGATGCTATTGGGGCCATTAGATAATTTTTATCGTGCTCCATTAGATAATGATATCGGTACTAGTCAAGCGGATTGTGTTGATCCCAATGCTTGGGTGACGCGTTGGGAGGGGGGTTTATCTGGTTTACAGCGTAAATGTCGTTATTTTGAAACAGTAAAAATGGCACATCATATATTGGTTAATATTGAATTTGAGTATTACTCTAATGATAAGTTGCTAATTACTACTAGATGGCAATATAGCATCGATATTAATGGTCTGGTGCTTATTAATGTCGATGTCAATGTAGCGAAATCTTTACCTGCATTAGCTCGAATTGGAATGACTTTAGTGCTGCAAAATAATGATGATAATGTGCATTGGTTCGGTCGCGGCCCCCATGAAAATTATCCAGATCGGCTTTCTTCTGCACATATTGGGCGTTATTGCCGATCTGTTGATGAAATGCATACCCCGTATATTTTTCCATCGGAAAACGGTTTACGTTGTGATGTTAAAGAGTTACAGATTGGCACCTTAGAAGTAGTTGGGCAGTTTCATTTTGGTGTGAGTCGTTATAGTCAAAAAAACCTTGCACAGGCGAAACACTCCGAAAGAATTGATTGATGAAGGGAGACTTTATGTTAATTTAGATGCATTTCATATGGGAGTAGGTGGAGATGACTCATGGAGTCCAAGTGTTCATAAGGAATTTTTGTTGGATAGAGAACATTACCATTACCAAATAGCACTGACTTTTAACACTGATAAGTTTTAAGCCATATTGCCCATCCTTAGTGAAACAGATAGGATTACAAATTAGTAGCATTGGAATTACTTGGTATTATCTGTTTTGCGCCGATAAAAATAAAAAGACAAAGCAAAAGCTTTGTCTTTTTTGATTGTTTAAATTACTTTTAAATTGTTAACATAATTTAAAATGTTTCACCACTTCAATGAGTTGTGATTTGCTTTTCTCAATTTCTGTCACACTATTTAATGTCTCGGTTCCATTTGCTTCTAGCTCACCTATCATCGTTTGAATCATCGTCATATTGCGGGATATTTCATTAGTGGTGACACTTTGTTGCTCAGCTGCGGCAGCTATTTGTGTGTTAAGAGAACTTATTTCTGCAATAGAGTCTGTCATTGTATTCAATGAATGTGTGCTCTTTTCTGTTGCCTTTGCTGAGGCTTGGCAACCTTGTTTAGTATTTTCCATTGCGCTAACAACAGAAGAGGTACCTGATTGGAGTTTTAAGAGCATAGCATTAATCTCTTTGGTAGAGTCCTGTGTACGACTAGCAAGCGAGCGAACTTCATCGGCGACAACAGCAAAACCTCTGCCTTGCTCTCCGGCTCGTGCTGCTTCTATCGCGGCATTTAATGCCAGTAAGTTAGTTTGTTCAGCAATACCACCAATCACACTTAACACTTTACCTATATTGGTAATATCGTTATTAAGCGTAAAAATAGATGTAGACATATCTTCAACATCGTTGATTAATGCTTCGATGCTGGTCACTGAGTTTCGTACTAGCCCCTTGCATAGTTCAGCTTGTTGAGATGAATCTTCAGTTAATTGCGATGCGGTTAGTGCACTTTCTGCCACTGAATCAGCCGTCGCACTCATCTCCGTAATGGCACTGACGGCTTGTTCGGTTTCCTTAGCATGAGCATCCATTAAGTCATGATTGAGGGCTGCTTTATCTGATATTTGTGTCACTCGATCACCTAAATTCTCTGTTGTTTTTGCTACATCGAGCATCAGCCCTTGCAAATTTTCAGTGAATTTATTAATACCCGAGGCGATAAGGCCGAGGTCATCATTGCTATCTACTTGTAAACGTTTGGTTAAATCAGCTTCGCCACTGGCAAGATCAATGACTACTTCACGTAAATGTACAATTGGTAAATAGGCAATGCGCACGAGAATAACACTTAAGGCAATCAAGACAATGCCTGCTATGAATAATGCTAATGTAATCGAGCCATTTAGCGCGTTGGTCTGATGTTCTATGTATGACTTGTCAATATAACCTGTTAGATTCCATGAATTGTTACCGACAAGAATTTCATGCTGTACCTTGATCAAGTCGCCATCAATTTTATTACTAAATAGGATATTGTTAGCCGCATCTGTTAATTCAATATAGCTACCTTGGGTCACTGAATTTTCTAATAACGTTTTAATATCGGTTAGATCGACAAAAAAGATATTCCCACGGCCATTTTTTCCGGGAATAGTCACGGTCATAATTGGTTTATCATTTTCACTAATAATATCACTAACGGTAATATTTTCTCCTGCATCAGTGAGTATTTTCAATGTTTTTTCTTTAATGCTTGGATCGTTTTCAGTGCCGTGATCCGTAAAAATGATGCCCTGAATAATTTTATTGATACGAAAGAATCCAGACTCTTTTTGTAATACTTCAAGGCTAGCTGAGCCAGTATCAATATTTTTAGCTAGTAATATTTTATTGGCAATATCATTGCTTAATTTGTCATTAACTAAGGCAAGTTGACTCGTTGTATTTTTAACACTGGTATCGTAAATGTAATGGCTAATATAATGGTTTGCACTGAGGTACGAGGTGACGATTGCTAAAACGACGATAAATCCGAAAAGTGTAAATATTTTGCCTTTGAAAGATATATTCATTATAAACATCCTTGTAAAGTTAAAAAAGACAAAGCGGTTTCCCGTTTTGTCTTTCATATGAAATTACATCTGTTGTATCGTTATTTTTTGTTTGCGTATTTCATCGAATCTAGCGCTACCGCAAAAATAATAATACTACCTTTAATGATGTACTGCCAGTATGGACTTACACCAATATAGGTCATCCCATAATTTATGACTGTGAAAATTAATACACCGGTCACAACACCGAGTACACTTCCTACTCCACCCGCGAATGATACGCCTCCTACAACACAGGCAGCAATCGCATCAAGCTCATACATAAAGCCAAGGTTATTGGTTGCACTGCCAATACGACCTGCTTCTAACATTCCGCCAAAGGCATAAAATATACCGGATAGAGTGTAAATTTTAAGTAGAGTAATGGGCACGTTTACACCAGATACTTTTGCTGCTTCTGGATTACCACCGATTGCAAAAATATTTTTACCAAATACTGTTTTGTTCCAGATAACCCAGACAATCCCAATCGAGATTGCAGCATAGAAGGTTAAATAGGATAGTTTAAATCCCCCTAGCTTGATATAGCCCTGTGCAAACTCTGAGAAGCCTGTATCAAAGCCTGCTATTGGAGATGCGCCAACTGTATCGAAATAAAGAGAGTTGATACCATAAACAATAATCATGGTACCTAAGGTCGCAATAAAAGGGGTTACTTTTAAATAGGCAACAATAATACCGTTTATTAAACCAATGATTGCCCCTACAGCACAAACCACAAGAATAACCACGACTAGAGGTATCTCCCCAAGGTCTGGGAATACCCTGTTAACGTTGTCCAGTGCCTGCAATAGAGTAGCTGACAATACTGCGGCTAAACCAACCTGACGACCAGCAGAAAGGTCCGTACCTTGTGTGACAATTAATCCGGCAACACCTAGTGCAATAATAATACGGACCGATGATTGTGTAAGGATATTACTTAAATTTCGCAAGCTTAGAAAAGAGGGTTCTTGAATCACGATAATAGCTAATAGTATGAATAGTACAACATAAATACCACCTTCTTTAAGGTAGCGAGTTAGCATAAGTTTTTTCAGAGTGTCCATGTTAATTCCTTAATTCCTTAATTTATTATAAGTACAGAGCAGCTAGCTCTAAAATTTCATTCTGAGTAGTCTCTTTTGTATTAACAATGCCTGCCACGCGACCATTACTCATAACTAATATACAATCCGTTGTACCAAGCAATTCTGGCATCTCCGATGAAATCATGATGATACCTTTATCTTTATTCGCTAAATTGAGCATTAGTTGATAAATTTCAAATTTAGCCCCAACATCGATACCTCGCGTTGGTTCATCTAGCATTAAAATTTCTGGATTCGTTAACAGCCATCGACCTATAATAACTTTTTGTTGATTGCCTCCGGAAAGTGAGCCTATATTGGTTTGATGGGAAGGGGTTTTTACACTCATAGAGTCAATAACCCACTGGGTATCACTTTTCATTTTCTTATTACTAAGCAGGCCAGATTTACTTTTATATTGACTCACATTGGCAACGAGAGAGTTAAAAGTGATGTCTAAATTACTGTAGATACCCGTTGCGCGGCGTTCCTCTGTGACCAATGCAAGACCACTATTAATAGCATCATGTGCATCATGTATGGCAAGATGCTTACCATGAAGAATAATTTCACCCGTTCTGCGCTCTCGGATGCCAAACAAGGTCTCAACAATATCGGTTCGCTTTGCGCCAACCAATCCGGCAATACCTAATATTTCACCTTTGTGTAGATCGAAGCTAATATCTTTAATTGAAGGTTGATTTGCTGCTGTTAAATTTTTAACTTCGAGAATAACTTCTTTAACCACATTGTTTTTTTCTGGAAAACGGTGTGTTAGATCACGGCCAACCATCATGTTGATGATCTTATCCATGTCAAGTCCTTTTAAAGGACGGGTTTCTATCCATACCCCATCGCGGAGAATGGTAATTTCATCGCAAATGGTAAAGATCTCTTCCATTTTATGAGAGATATAGACGATACCGCAGCCTTTATCTTTTAACTTATTAATTATTTTGAAAAGATGACTAACTTCTTTTTCACTTAGCGAAGAGGTCGGTTCATCCATAATGACTATTTTTGCGTTGTAAGAGAATGCCTTGGCAATTTCTAGCATTTGCATTTGTGATACTGATAAAGTGGCAACTTTTACTTTTGGATCTATATCAATGTCTAACTCTTCAAAAATGGCTTTGGTATCGGTATACATTTTGTCATGGTCGACAAAAAAGCCTTTTACCGGGTATCTGCCAAGCCAAATATTATCCATTACAGTGCGTTGTAATACCTGATTAAGCTCTTGATGCACCATAGATACGCCAGACTCTAGCGCTTCTTTTGACGATTCAAAATTAACCTCTTTTCCGAGGAAAACAATCTTACCTTCGTCTTGTTGGTAAATGCCAAAAAGGCACTTTAATAATGTAGATTTACCTGCGCCATTTTCACCCATCAAAGCATGAATTGAATGTGGACGAACTTTTAAATTGACATTGTCCAGTGCTTTTACACCAGGAAACTCTTTACTGATCCCTGTCATTTCTAATAGAAATTCATTTTCTAATCGTGTAGTCATAATTATATTTCCGTTGCAGTTAAAATTGGGGAAGCTTATTTCACTTCCCCATTCCATTTAAGCAACCTTATTTAAGGTTGCTTTTATCTACACCGACATAAGGAACACGTACCACGCGATCAACTAACTTCCATTGCGTACCTTCAGCAGCAGGGCGACCCTCTGCTAAATTGCGCGTTAAGTCAAAAGTTGCTTTAGCTTGGTTTTCTGCATCATTTAACACTGTGCCAGCCATTTGTCCTGATTTAACCATTGCTAGGGCTTCGGTTAATGCATCAACACCAAATACAGGTAATTTTGTTTTACCATTAGCTTTCAGTGATTCTACTGCACCCATCGCCATGCCATCATTGTTGGCGATAACTACTTCAATTTTTTCACCGTTAGGACCAGATACCCAAGCATCCATTTTGTCTTTTGCCATAGCGGTATCCCACATTGCGGTGTCTAAATGCAATTCCTCTGTTTTGTAGCCCCTATCATTTAAGGTGCTAACAACATAGCTTGAGCGCGCTTCTGCATCTGGGTGACCAGGTTCGCCTTTTAATAATACATATTGAATCACACCATCACCATTTAGGTCCCATTGTGGATTTGCGGCCCACTGTTTAGCAATTAATTCTGCTTGAATAATACCTGCATCTTTGGAAACAGTGCCGACAAAGTAAGCTTTGTCGTATGATGCTAAATCTTTAGCGGAGGGCTCTTTATTGTAAAATACAACGGGAATATCTTCTTCTTGTGCTTTTTTAATAACAACTGGTGCGGCCGCTGGGTCAACTAAGTTGATAGCGAGGGCCTTAACACCACGAGCGAGTAAAACATCAATTTGATCATTTTGCATTGATTGGCTATTTTGTGAATCATTCATCAGTAAGTTAATTTCGGGATATTGAGCGGCTTCTGTTTCAATTGCTTGGCGAACTACCGCCATGAAATTGTCATCATATTTGTATACAGTAAAACCTAATTTTGTTTCTGCTATAGCTGAATTACCAAACGCGATACCAGCACATAATGTTGCTAACATAGTCAATTTTTTCATCGATATTTCCCTTTCAGTCAATAGTTAATATGTATCATGCATAAATGGTCAGATATGTTGTTATATAACCTTGCCATTGCTAAGAAGAATACATCAAGAACTGTTAAATATTTGTGATCAACTCAGCAAAATGTAAACGTTTACATAGATTTTTATCATTTTATAAAAAGAAGAAGTAAATAAAGTATATGGGAGCTGAATTTGCGTTGAATAATTAAACGTTGAGTAATCCATTAGATATATTATGCTTAAGGACGTAGCTGTGAAATCTTGAATTCATTTGACTTATCTAATTGTAATGTAAGCCTTAGTTTATGTAGGTCATGAAACTTACAGAGTAATTGGCTGTTACTTTTTATTATTAAAGGCAGAGTACATATATGGACTATAAATCAAAATCGTTATGTAAAATAAGAACCATCACTAGCTTTTTAGTACTAGATAGCGATCGCTCGGCGTGGCCCTTAGTAATTAAGCGAGCCGTTGATTTTTGTCTTTCTCTAAGTGCTCAATTCGTCAATAATGGTTATCAAGTACAGTCAATGCGTATTGTGACGAACCCATTCGGTGAGTATTTAAATACCAATAATATTGATAGCGCCAAAGTCGATCTTGCTTATATTTCGGAAATATTAAATAGCGCCAATGCATCGCCATTACGTATACGATTTGCAATTGGTGAAGCAACAACGCCCCATGAAATTGCATTATTACCTGAATTAATCCAATGCTATGGCGATTTATGTAATGCTTGCGTTAATATTTCAATGGATGATCAAGATGTGCTGGATAATGTGTTGATAGAACAGGCTGCGAAAACGGTTATTAATATTAGTCGAATGACTTTGCGAGGCGAGGGGAATTTCAATTTTACGGTTAATTTTAACTGTAAGCCTCTTATCCCTTATTTTCCTGCTAGTTTTCATCAAAAGAAGCTTGGTAATCTCTATGTATTAGGGCTTGAAACTCCAGATCTATTAATGCATGTTTTACATGAATTTAATGAAGTAAATATATTTCTCGATCATCAACACCGTTTTAAAAATTATTATCGATTAATGCGTGAAGCTCTTCAATATCACGTTGATCTTATTAAGAAAATAAATGATGATTTTATGGCTACTCATTCCTCTGATTTTGTTTTTGCTGGCTTAGATAGTTCAGCAGCACCCAGTAAAAACTGCACTAGCATGGTGGAGATCTACAAGCAGTTAGGTGTCGATTATTTTGGTGCAGCAGGGACGGTCGAGGCATCTTCACTATTAACCCGCGTGTTTAAATCCATTAAAGGGATGCCATTAGTGGGGTTTTCAGGATTAATGCTGGCAGTGACCGAAGATGAGGGGTTAGCGCAGGGCTCGATTGATGCGGATTACGATATTCGAACACTGTTAACCAATAGTGCTGTCTGTGGTATTGGCTTAGACACTGTGCCTATCCCAGGTGACACGAGCATTGATAAAATCAGCGCTTTAATGCGGGATACGGGGACGTTGGCATTTCGTTTAAATAAACCGCTAACCGTGCGTTTATTTCCTGTTCCGACTTGCAAGCGGGTCAATTAACTCAGTTTGAAAGCGATGATTTGTGTAATTGTGCGGTATTATCTGTATGTTAGCAGGGAATTAAAAAGGGCTAATATATAGCCCTTTGGTTGGCGATAATCTGTGATAAAAATGATTTAATTTAAGATGCGTTCATAGATGCGGTAGTGTTTATAGTCTTTTCCACCAATGGATTCAATAATGTTACGCATTCCCGAATTATCCTCTAAAATCCATGATAATTCGATATCCTTTGCGCCATTGTTGTGTAGCTGTTGTCGTACCGCATCAATAATTAAGAACGCAATGCCTGCACCTAGGCGGGTATTTTGATATTCACTTCTCACTCCCATCAAAGGGACTCGTGCGCTGGTTAATTTACTGACTTTTAAGCGCCACAATAATTTAAGCCAACCAAAAGGCAATAATTTACCATTAAGGCCTTTAATCGCTTCGTTGATATTTGGCATGGCCACAATAAATGCGATAGCCTTGCCATCAATTTCTGCAATTTGTATAAATTCTGCTGCAATTAGAAAACGTAAATTTTTCCCAAGCTCTTCAAATTCAGCTTCAGTAAAGGGAACAAATCCCCAGTTATCGGCCCATGAATCGTTAAAAATATCGCGTAAGAGCTTTATTTCTTGATCATATTTCTTCTTGTTAATTGGTCTTACCTTAACCCGTAGAGCCGTTTTTTCCATTATTTTTTTCATGACCGGAGGGGCATCGAAATTTGGCGCTATCATATAGGCGATGGTATCTTTTACTTTGCCATAACCACTTGCTTCGATTTGCTTAGCATAATAGGGAAGCGCATGACTCATCATAAAGACAGGGGAGGTCTCAAAACCTTTAATGAGTAATCCCATCTCTTCATTAATAGATAAATTAAAGGGGCCTCTGACACGAATAATACCTTTATCTGCTAGCCATTGTTCAGCCGTCTTGATTAATGTTTGGAATGTTTCTAAATTATCTTCAGCATCAAGTAGTCCAAAGAAACCTGTTGCATCATTGTAACGTTCAATATGAAGAGTATCTATCTGTGCACTAATTCGACCGACGGGGTTTCCATCGCGTAGGGCAACCCATGCTTGCCATTGAGCGTGTTGGAAATAGGGGTTATGTTTGGGAGATAGATGCATTCTCCTTTCAACCATTAATGGCGCTACCCATGTAGGATCATTTCTAAAAATAGTCGTTGGAACGCGAATAAATAGGTCTAAATCTTCCTTACTCACGACAGGAATGATTTTTAATGAAGAAAGTCCATTTGTTTCAATACTCATAATAAAAGTAAACCTTTATCTAGTGTTAAATATAAGCTCTTAAAATTTAAAGGGTTACAATCATTATTTACGAGCCGACCTTAACCTTGCTTTAAAATAAAGAATATACGTAGTTTCCTGATAAAGATAAAGCATTGGTCGTAACGAAAGTGATGGCAACGTTATTTAATCGCTTGTATCTGTTATTGGTTTTGTTTTTGAATATATAAAAATCAAACAGAAAGAGTTGCAGAGTCATTTAATAGTCATAAAAAGTCACTGTTTTTTAAATAATTACTGATTCTTAGGCATGTAGCATCCTGTTATTATTAGTCGGTCACACAATTCATTATAAGTATGCAATGAGTTGAGGTATTGAGTTTGCATCAACATAGCTGGTATGTATAATGCAGCGGTTTAATACTGCTATCGTGAGGTCATGGATGAATTCATATAACGCTAACCATGTTCAAAACCCTTGCCATAAATTAAGATCAAAAATTGTCTACTACTAAATTAGAAATAGCGCTTACTGGCGCGACCGGATTTATCGGAAGCCGGCTTATCTCCTTGCTTGTACATAGGGGCTGGCATGTGCGTGCCCTGTATCGCCCTAAAAAAGGACGGACTCAGCCAAAATTGCCCGGAGTAACCTGGGTTGCAGGCGATTTGAGCAATCCGCAATTATTGCGTGATTTTGTCAAAGGTACGCATACCGTTATTCATTGTGCGGGTGTGGTAAGGGGGGCTACTCAGGAAGATTTTGATAAGGTAAATGAACAGGGGGCTTTAAATGTAGCCGAAGCTGCAGCGGAGCAAAGCATTGCGCCTCGTTTTCTACTTATTTCATCATTAGCAGCACGTGAGTCACAATTATCTTATTACGCAGGCAGCAAATGGCGTGGAGAGTGCGCGCTAAAAAAGGTAGCAAAAAATTTACGCTGGACAATATTACGACCGCCTGCGGTATATGGACCGGGGGATAAAGAGTTATTGCCACTATTTCGCAGTATCGCGAATGGCTTTGCCCCTACGCCAGCAGTGAAAAATAGCAGTATATCGATGATTTATGTTGATGATTTAGCGCTGGCTATAATCGCTTGGTTAGAAGCGGACAGCGGCTATGGTCAGACATTTGAGCTAGACGATGGTTTTCAAGGTGGCTATAACTGGGCTAACATCCTTGAAATTGGTAGCCGCGTGTTACGTGATGGTGGTAAAGTCCGGCGGATACAGATCCCTATATTTATTTTTAATATAGTCGCGAAGATTAATTTGTTCGCTGCAACATTGTTTTCCTATGCGCCAATGTTAACGCCTGGTAAGGTAAGAGAAATTATCCACCCTGATTGGTTAGCAGATAATAAAGCATTCCGTCAGGTGATTGACTGGCAACCGCAATATAATTTGCAACGTGGTTTGGCAACTATCTTCAATAAAGATGATAAATCTAAAGGGGGCTAAATGGAACAGCAAAGTTTGCTTGCTTATGTGTGTAACGCCCTCGCATTACGAACAGAAAAATATTTAGAAATAGATGAAAACACTGATTTAGTTAAACAATTACAATTGGATTCTTTGCATATCATGGAATTGATACTGGACGTAGAAGATTATTATGAGATATCAATTCCAGTTAGTGTTTTAAAAAACGTAAAGACCGTCAAGGATCTTGTGATACAAATAGAAAAAATTACAGCTGGTGAGATATGAGCATTTTTACAAAATTCAACGCTATTTTAGAGAAACGCCAACAACTTGAAATGTTAGGAATCGATCCCTTTGGCATCCAGGTTGAAAAAATGAATAGCCCAACGGAGGGGATTATTCGCGGGCGAAAAACGATTTTAGCGGGCACAAATAATTACTTAGGTCTGACATTTGATAAAGACTGCCTTGACGCTGCATACAATGCATTAGAATTCGAAGGGACTGGGACAACTGGTTCGCGTATGGCTAATGGGAGTTATTCTGGCCACCGAAATTTAGAGTTGGAATTGGCTGCATTTTATCAAAAAAGGGATTGTATTGTATTTTCTACGGGGTATTTAGCTAATTTAGGCATGTTATCAACACTTGCCGGCCCGATGATACCGTCATATTAGATGCTGATTGCCATGCCAGCATCTACGATGGCTGCCGTTTAGGTGGAACAAAAACGTTACGTTTCCGTCATAATGATCCTGAACATTTAGCAAAACGTTTGCAACGCCTTGGTGACAAAGCCTCTGAGGCTTTGATTGTCGTTGAAGGTATCTACAGCATGCTTGGTGACCACGCATTATTAAATGAGTTCATTGCCGTAAAACGTGAATATGGTGGTTACTTATTTGTAGATGAAGCACACTCCCTAGGCGTACTCGGTGAACGAGGCAGTGGTTTAGCTGAGGAACTTGGTGTATTGGATGATATTGATTTTATCGTTGGTACTTTTAGTAAGAGTCTTGGCGCTGCTGGTGGTTACTGTGTGAGTAACCACCCTGAATTAGATCTTATTCGCTATTCAAGTCGTCCCTATATTTTTACGGCATCGCCTTCACCATCAACGATTGCCACAACGAGGGCGGCATTAGTTAAGGTCGCTGAGGGGAAAGATTTGCGTGCGCGATTGCATTACAATGCAAGGCGCTTACATGCAGGGCTTAGTGCGTTAGGTTATACCTTGGGCGCGCCTGCAAGTCCTGTGGTTGCGGTGGTTTTCAAAGATAAAATGGAAGTGCTTACCTTCTGGGATAATCTTCTTGAAATGGGGGTCTACACTAACTTGATGATACCGCCTGCGACACCTAATGGTGCTTTCTTAATTCGTTGTAGCGTTAGTGCTGCACATACGGATCAACAGATTGACACTATTTGTGACATATTTGCTACGTTAGGTAAAAAATTACAACTGCAACTACGTGCGTCATAAACATCAATGAGAAAAATAGTATTCAATAAGTGATGCTTATTATGATAAAAGGAAGTGCACGTGAGTAGTGCTAAAGCGATATCTCCCGTGCAAAGTCCAATGCGTAGAGTGTTAAGTAATTTTTTGCTGCTTGCTCGCGGACGAGTGGTTGCCGCCTTGATGTTATTTGGTGTTACGGCTCTACTTGCCAGAGTACTTGGGCCTGTTGAGTTTGGTATGATAGTGTTGATCGAAACCTATGCATTACTGACTCGAGGCCTGCTTAATTTTAAACTTTTTGATGCCATTGTTCGATTTGGTGTGCCTGCCTATGATGCTAAAGATACCCGTACATTACGTCGTTTAATTCAGATTTGTTGGCGTCTTGACCTTATCACAACTGCGAGTGGGGCGATCATTGCGATATTGTTAGCACCCGTCGTTGGCCCTCACATGGGAATGGATAGTAACCACGTTTTTTTTCTCACCCTATATAGTTTTGTTATTTTCGCTTCGATAGGCAATGGCACCTCTCGAGGTCTTCTGCGATTATTTGATAAATTTGATATTATCGGCAAACAAATGTCAGTTGGACCACTCGTTCGTTTTGTAGGTGTTTGTATTGCATGGTGGTTTGATGCTTCATTTGCTGTGTTTATTTCTATCTTAGCAATTGGTTCAATAAGTGAAGATCTCTACCTAAATTTTTATGGGTGGCGTGAATACCGTAAAAAAATCGGGCCTGCTGAAAATTCACAAGATACACATAATATGCGAGTTGACGAATTCACAGGGCTACGCCATTTTATTTGGGTGACCTATTGGCAAGCTAATGTCGATATGGTTCCTAAACGTATCACAGTGATGTTGGCTGGTTACTTATTGGGAGCATCAGAAGCGGGTTTATTACGTCTAGCACGGCAGTTTTCTAGTTTACTTTCACAGCCTGCGGCACTGATTCGTCAAGTGGTCTTTCTTGATTTAACGCGTAGTTGGAATCAGGGCAGTAGTGACTTTAAAGTCGTGGCCTATCGAACGGCCATGCTAGGTGCATTATTTGGCCTTGTCTTTGTCGTTGTCGCTCTTTTCTTTGGAGAGGCATTGCTACAACTTACTGTCGGTCAAGAGTATATTGCAGCAGCACCAGTACTGGCACTATTATTGTTTGCATCTACCTTAGATTTGACGGCCTCGTCATTACGTTCGGCATCTTATGCGATTGGTCATGCTGGTTTAGTTTTGCGTGTTTATACGCTATCTGCACTGCTTTATTTAGTGATGTTTTTTGCGTTGACTTCATTTTTTAGTTTGATTGGTGCAGGAATAGCAGCTTGTGTTGGTGCGGCAATTCCTCCCATGGTTATGTTAAATTTAATCCATAAAAGTATATTAACTATTCCTGTGGTGAAGAAAAAGAGCAAGTAGTTTGCTATTCATACCAATTGCTATTACACCACTGTAGTTTACTGTTTGGACGGATCCAATGTGTTGTTATCCCAAAAAAGGGAATACCGACATAGCCTCTTACTTCGAGCTCCCCTTGGTCAGTAAGCTCGATAGTACTGCGGTAGGTATCACCATCGCTCGGGTTATAAATCGTTCCATCGCGCCAATGGTTTTTATCAACGGCAGTAAATCCAGAGAGTATGGTCAAGCCACAACGAGGAGTATTTCGTCGTGCTTTGTCTGGATTTTTGCTATCAAGTTTAGGTTTACCATCTTTCTTATAAGGCTTTTTCAACCAGACTATTTTTCCGCATAACTGTCCCTGACAATCCTCAACCAATACCGCCACTTTTTGTTTATCACGTTCGAGCCAAAGACCATAAACCTCGCCTTTACCCTCTGTTGATAACGGCAGGCCAAAGGCATTTGCCGCAACGCATAGCGAAAAACATAGTGGGAGTTTATATTTCAATGTCATGGCTATCTTTTATTGGCGCTTATTGTGATATTGAGCGATAGCTTGTAAGGCCGCCTCTAAGACTTCTTGATAGGGCGCTCGGGAATCGATATCGCAAATCTGTACGCCATTAAATGTTAAGCGTGGCATCACTGAAATTTTATCACGTAACTCTACGATGTTATGGTCTGGTTTGCGAGAATAGGCGGTATCCGCATCTATGTTAAGGCGAATGATGAGATCCGGTTTGTGACAAGCCATCCATTCATAGAGTCGTTGTTCACGCTCTGCAAGTTTACGAATTAGTAAGTTATTGGTTCTATTTACGGTTAAACCTGGACCATCATAATGAAAACCGGCTATTTCAGCTTGAGGATAACGATCTGCAATAACTTGTATTCCTTTACGTGACAATCGACGAACTTTGAGTAGTTGCAGTGCACGCCACCAAGAGAGGATGTACATAATGATTGAGGTGGTTGTACCGGGTAAATTTTTCTTGATATCTTGCGCACGTTGCGCTTTAGCATTGAGATAGCGTTCTAATCTAACACCAAAAAATGGGATATATTTTATTTTGTCACCCATTTCACCCGAAATAGTGCCTAAATAACGTCTTTCAACGCGACCATTAGCCCGTAGATGAGTGAGTAAATCTGCCGTTAGGGTAGATTTTCCTGTACCATCGCAACCGACAACGGCGACGACCCCGATCAGAGGTGTATCGATTCTTTTTTATTGCGTTTAAATTCAAACATGTAAAACTCAGTTAATAATATTAATAACAAGGATAGCTAAAAATTAAGCATACGCCGGTTATTTAGGGGATTAAAATCTATTACGGGTTAATTTTTGGTTGATTTTTGTTAAGGCGGTATCTAGCACCTGCTGGTAAGGAGAGGTACCATCTAATTCGAGAATATCCGCACCATTGAAAGTGAGGGTTGGAATAACCGACACTTTGGCTTCTAACATTTTTAATTTATGGTCGGGTTTACGATCGTGTGCCGTTTGTGCATCAATATTAAGTCGTATTAATAGTGTCGGAATATGGCTGGCCATCCATTCATACAGTTTTTGCTCTCGAGCTGCTAATTTACGCACTAACCAACTATTGTGATTTAATCCACCGAGCCCTGTGCCATCGAAGTAAAACCCTGCCGTCTCAGCCTGAGGATAACGATCCGTGATCACTAATGTGCCTTTACGGGTAAGTGATAACATGCGCCGAAACTTATGTGCTCGCCATAGGGAGAGCAGATATATTACGATTGTGGTCGCTGTATCGGGTGATTTGCTCTCTTTGCTATGAGCACCTTTAGCCTTGTTTTTTAAGTAGCGACTCAATGACGGGCCAATGAATGGACGGCTTTTTATCCAATCGCCAATATTGCCGGATGATTGCCCTAAATAGAGTAGCTCAACAGGGGCATGTGATTGTAATTGTGTCAGTAAATCAGCGGTTAGTGTCGATTTTCCTGAGCCGTCACAGCCAATTACGGCAATGACATTGCTAAGAACCTGCTCTTTTTGTGGATATGAAGATTTCAAATTAAACTCGTATATATGTCGGGATATTAATGCTCTGTACTTTTCATTAACTGGAATTTTTGCGTGTAGCTTTCTAAGCGTACTTTTATCTCAGCTGGTATTGGAAAAGTATCCTCAAAATATTTTTCAGGATCTGCGAACTTAGTGATAATCAGATCATCATGAAAGCTGCCCATCATACCATTTATTGTACTAAGATATTCAGAGATCTTGTTGTGGTACTGTGATGGATAAAGAACTTTGAGATTGTCGTAAAGAGCAACTTGACGGCTAATGACTTTTCTCGTTTCATGAAACTCTTTTCCGGTCACTTCAGATTGCTTAAGGTGTAAACGTATAAAATCAATTTCACTATGTATATAGTGTTGAAACGTTTCCGTGCTACTTGCTTTAAAGTGCTCCACTTCCCTTGTTATAAATCTATAAACAAAGGGGGTAAGTAATATGCGTAATCGATTAACGGCCCATTTCATGTTGCTATATTTTTTATTTTTAAACGCATCCTGAAATTTCCCCATCTTTCTAGTTAAATTACTAAAAAGGTTAGGGTATGTATGATTCTCTCCACAGGTCACATAGGCAAAGCGAAGGTGTTTGAATTTAGCTCGGATATCTTTATAGACCTCCTGTTCAGCAGGGTCAAGTTGGTGTTGTCGGTATATTTTGAAAATCAGTGCTTTTAAGGTTTGCCGTTGTACACCGAGTTCCCAAAGTTGTAGGCATAGTTGATAGCATTGATTAAGTTGTGCTTGACTATAGTTTAGGTGGATTTCATCGGGAAGCGTTGCATTTGGATAGATATCGTCATGTACAAGCACAGCTGCAAAAAGTTTTTCACACTGTTCCCTAGTAAATGGTAACGGCTGATCTATAGTGGTATTGGTGGCAAAACTTTTGTCAGCTTCCGATTTCATAGATGATCCTGAATTTATAAATAATGATTGCTAAGCGCTATAACTGTTAGGCATTGTATGTTTTATCCGTTGTTAAGGTCAATGTGTGACAACCTTTAAAGTGTAAATCACAAAAAAGGGTATTAACGGTAACAAATATCCCATCGAATTGATGATGTGATATTATGCGTAACTATTTTATTCAGTTGCGCATCATGCGGCTAAATAGTTATAAATTATCAATATTTTAAAATGTTAAAGGGTTATAAATGTCAGCCAATGAAAAAAAACTAGCACCGATGATAGCGATAGTCGGTTGTGATGGTTCAGGGAAATCAACCGTTGTCGAACAAGCTTTGGTATGGGCACAAAGTTATGGTCCTGCAGCAAGTGCACATTTAGGTAAGCAAGGGGGCAACCTTGGGCGAGCCTTAAATAATTTACCATTGATTGGCAAATGGATTGAACGAGTTCAAGAAAGTAAAGCGGTAAAGGTGCATAAAGCTTATGACGCCGACAAAACACCGGAATTTTTACCGTCATTAGTTATCTATTTACTGACTCTAAGACGCCTGCGCCGGTATCATCGTATGATGAAATTACGCAGTAAAGGGTTAATTATTATTACCGATCGCTATCCGCAAAATGAATATACTAAAGCGATTGATGGTCCAGGATTATCGATTACGGCCAAGGGGAGCTCTATTGTACGTTGGTTAGCCAAGCAAGAGCATAAAGCTTTTCAATGGATGACCAGTTATACCCCTGATTTAGTGATTAGACTGAATGTTGATTTGGATACTGCCTGTGCACGTAAGCCAGACCACAAAAGAGATTCATTAGAGAAAAAAATTAAAGTTGTCCCGCAACTTACCTTTAATGGCGCACCTATTGCAGAAATAGACACAGTACAACCGTTAGAGGATGTATTAGCGGAGGTAAGAGAGGTTATATCACAATCATTAACTGAACGTGGATATGATAAACATACCTGTTAATTATGATGCCTATTTTAGATGAAATGGGCTAAATCTCTTCAACAAAAAGGAGTTTGTTATGTTTTCTCGTTATATCGGTTCTTTTTTAATATTAATGGTTTCAACCATTCCCGTTGCGCATGCCTTAAGTGATAAGAAATGGGAGAACATCAGTGACATCGGTGTTTATTCTTTACTTGGTACTGCCTTAGCGTTGCCGGCAGTACGTGATGACTGGGAAGGTACCCGTCAAGCAGGCTATAGTATTCTTTTAGCTAGTGGAGTTACTTTTGTTGGTAAAGCGCTAATCAATGAGGAACGCCCTGATAAGAGTGATAATGATAGTTTTCCTTCTGGCCATACAACAAGGGCCTTTGCTTCAGCGACAACGCTACATCGTCGTTACGGTTGGGAAATTGGATTCCCTGCCTATGCCGTAGCGTCGCTTACTGGTGGGGCTCGTGTCGCTGCAGATAAACACTATTGGCATGATGTGTTAGCGGGCGCCGCTATCGGCATTGCAAGTGGTTGGTTTTTTACTGATGCTTATGATGATCAAGTACAGTTAACACCTTGGGTCGATACCCAAGGTGTTGGGCTTAACTTGACAATGTATTGGTAGTATGTGGAGCTGAGCTGCAACTACTGCTCAGTTTCTTCGCTAGTGGGAGGTGTAGCCTGCCACCCTCCACCAAGTGATTTAATTAATGTCACACTTGCTAGTAGGCGACGCCCTAGAATTTTTAATGCTTCGCGCTCATTGGAGAGGGCCGAGGCCTGCGCAATAATGATCGATTGGTAGTTTGTAACACCAGCGTTATATTGATTATTGGTCACCTTCACGACTTCACGTAATGCAGTTAATGCATTGTTTTGAGAGTGAGATACTTCCTCTAGTAGTTGCAATTCGACCATGCTGTCTTCCACCTCTTTAAAACTATTAAGTATGGTTTGACGATAATTGGCGACAACGGATTCATATTCAGCCTTTGCAGAGCTGCTTAATGCGTCAATTGCACCTGCAGAATAGAGTGGTACCTCTCCTTTTGCACCTCCTATTAAACCACGCGAGATAGTGGCTCCTGCAAATAGGCTAACCTCTGGGTATGCTTGTGCCATGGCAACCCCAATTTTTGCACTAGCTTCCGCCATGCGTCTTTCTGCAGCAACAATATCGGGGCGGCGTTCAGTAGGTCTGCGGGTAAGGTTTCAGGAATGATCGGTACTTGTATAGCAAAAGATTTTGCTGGAAGTGAAAAATCACTAGGTGCTTTGCCCGTTAGTATTGCAAGACTGTGTTCAAGTTGCGCGCGTGTTATTTGCGCATTAAATAATTGAACTTTTGCGCTGCTTAATTGACCCTGTGCTTGCGCAATATTATCGCTATTAGCGACGCCAGCATCATATTGATTACGGGTGATCTGTAAAGAACTTTCATAGGAAAAGACGGTATTTTGTAATAGCGATAGCTCTTCATCTTGCACTCTTAACAGAAAATAGTTTTTTGCAAGTTGTGCCTGTAATGATAATTTGGCAGCCGCAAGGTCCGCTTGACTTGCTGCAACAAAGGCTTCATTGGCTTCAATGTTACGTTGCAGTTTGCCCCATAAATCGAGCTCCCAATTCATTAAAATCCCCAAATCATTGCTACCACCGGCAACAACGGTTGGTGATTTCCCCGCTTGAGCGATATTCGCTAATGCGGTCGCCTGTGATAATTTGGCTGCCATGCTTTGTAATGAATAATTATTTAGTTCCACTTGAGAAAGTAGTTGATCAAAGATCCGAATCGTTATAAACCAACCACCAAGCAGCGTTATTTGTTACTTTGAAATTGGATAACTGATTATTATCAGCGCTTTCTTTATAGGCATCGGGTATATCCATGCTTGGGCGCTCATAATCAGGGCCAACAACGGTACAACCAATACTAAAGGTGGCCAATGAGATGCAAATAAGTTTGCTTAATATATTTTTTTGTAGAGGGGCTATCATTATTTTAAATCCTCCACCACGTTTGTGATATCCGTGGTGCGATGAACAGGGCGGCGTAATTGCTTTAACCAATGGCTGAACTTATCTAGGTAAAGATAAACAACGGGGGTGGTATAGAGTGTTAATAATTGGCTCATAATTAATCCTCCACCAATGGCTATGCCAAGTGGTTGGCGCATTTCAGCGCCATCTCCTTGACCGATAGCTAATGGAATAGCTGCAAGTAATGCAGCAAGCGAGGTCATTAATATTGGTCTAAATCGCAATATACAAGCTTCATAGATCGCCTTTTCCGGTGTAATTGATGATTGACGTTGTGCCGCGAGAGCGAAATCAATCATCATGATCGCATTTTTCATTACAATTCCGATCAGCATAAAAATACCAATCATGGCAATGACATTAAAATCGGTCTCAAAAAAGAGTAGGGCTAAGAGTGCGCCAACTCCCGCAGATGGGAGTGTTGATAATATTGTTAATGGATGAATTAAGCTTTCATAGAGCATACCTAAAACAATATAAAGTGTTAAGAAAGCGGCGAGTAGTAAAATAGGCTGTTCATCAAGCATTTTTTTAAATGCTTTTGCTGAGCCTTGAAAACTACCGCGAATCGCACTGGGTACGCCAATATCCTCCATTGCAGCCTTAATGGCATTAGTCGCCTGAGATAAAGAGACGCCGGGAGCGCGATTAAAGGAGATATTGATAGCAGGGAGCAAGCCATGGTGCTCAACTCTTAATCCAGAAACGCTTTGCTGATAGGTCGCAATCATGGAAAGCGGGACCTGTCCGCCATCAGCCGATTTAAGGTAGATATGATCCAGTGATTGTGGTGATTGTGCATATTCAGCCGCTAATCCCATGACCACCTGATATTGATTCAATGGTTCATAAATAGTTGCTACAGATCGTTGTGCAAAGGCATGGTTAAGCAGTGTATTTATCTGTTTAATGGTAATACCATAGCGAGCGGCTGCATCTCTATCAATGACTAACTCCGTCTGTATCCCTTTATTTTGCTCATCGGTATCAACGTCAATTAATTCAGGGACTTTTGCGAGAGCGTTACGGATCCTAGGCTCCCATTCCCTGAGAATATCAAGGTCATCGGATTGCAGGGTGTATTCGTAGGAAGAGCGGCTACGACGGCCACCCATACGAATATCTTGTACAGGTTTTAGGGTCAATAGCGCACCGGGAATGTTATCAATTTGTGGGCGTAGCCGTTCTACAATTTCAAATGCGGTAACGCCGCGGTCCGCCAAAGGTTTGAGCATAATAAATAGCTCACCTCTATTACTTTGACCCCCTCCGGTAAATCCGACCACACTATCTACGCCTGGATCGGCACTAATTAGTTCGATATATTGCTTTAGTTTACTTTCCATTACCTTGAATGAGGCGCTTTGGTCACCCTCAATCCTGCCGGTTATTTGTCCTGTATCTTGTTCAGGGAAATAGCCCTTAGGCACTATCACATAAAGGTAGACATTGAAAAATATCGTTGCCAGTAGCATCAGCATGGTAAATTTAGGGCGCTTAAGTACCCACTGTAAACTGACATCATAACCACGTAACAGCGCTGTAAAACCGCGTTCGCTCCATTGGTAGAGTTTGTTGTGTTTAGGTATT
This sequence comes from Psychromonas sp. MME2, assembly GCF_040566515.1. Lineage (NCBI taxonomy): Bacteria > Pseudomonadati > Pseudomonadota > Gammaproteobacteria > Alteromonadales > Psychromonadaceae > Psychromonas > Psychromonas sp. MME2. The sequence continues at coordinate 78,988 of NZ_JBEWXI010000010.1, forward strand.
GCATCAGCGGATTTTAGTAATTGTGCACACATCATAGGCGCAGTTGTTAATGCAACAATTAAGGAAATGATGATAGCAACGGCTAATGTAACGGCAAATTCACGTACAAATAATCCGACATAGCCTCCCATTAATAGCATGGGTAAAAATACGGCAATCAAAACTAGGGTCATGGTCAGTATAGTTGAACTCACTTCCTTGGCACCCACTAAGGCGGCCGCACGAGGAGATAAACCATTTTCGATGTGGCGCATTACATTTTCAAGTACCACAATGGTGTCATCAACGACGAAGCCAACGACAATGGTTAATGCCATTAACGATAAATTATCTAAGTTGTAATCGAGCAGATACATCATGGAAAAAGTTGCGATTAAAGATACCGGAACCGCTACAATCGGAACCAGTGCCGCTCGCCAATTACGTAAGAATAAAAGTACAACTAAGGTGACTAATATAACGGCTATGATAAGCGTTTCACCCGCATCGTGCATCGAAGCGCGAACAGTTGATGTCCGTTCCATCATAACATCAACGTCGAGCGCATTAGGTAATGAGGCTTGCAGAGTGGGCAGTAGTTGGTTGACGCTTTCAACGGTCTCAATGATGTTTGCATTAGGGGCGCGCCTGATTAATACGAGCACCGCTGGCTTTTCATTTGCTAATCCGGCATGGCGTAAATCTTTAACGGAATCAACCACATTGGCGGCATCTTTAAGTTGTAAACTGGCTCCTGATTGATTGTAACCAATGATGATTGGCATATACGCTTGCGCATTACTCGCTTCGCTATTGACCGATAATTGCCAGCGTTTATCACCTTCCTCTAATGCACCCTGTGGTTGGTATGAGTTGGTAGCCGCGATGGCGTTACGCACATCTTTAAATTCAATTGCATATTGATTAAGGACATGGGGATTTAACTCAATTCGTACAGCAGGGGGGAGCCTCCACCGATTTCAACATCGCCAACGCCTTTTAATTGCGATAATTTCTGCGCAATGATGGTCGAGGCTACATCATAGATTTGCCCTGAAGTCATGGTATCCGATGTCAGCCCAAGTATCATGACAGGGGCGTCAGCCGGATCGACTTTACGATAACTCGGATTACTTGCAAGGCCGGCAGGCAGCGATCCTTGTGCCGCATTTAGCGCGGCTTGCACATCCCGTGCGGCACCGTTTACATCGCGTGAAAAATCAAATTGTAAAACAATATTTGCCGTACCAAGGGTACTGGTTGATGTCATCTCTGTAATACCAGATATGCGTCCCAAGGATCGTTCCAGCGGCGTTGTGACGGCTGCTGCCATTGTTTCTGGGCTTGCTCCGGGTAATGAAGCCTTTACTTTGATGGTCGGAATATCAACCTTTGGTAAAGGAGCAACGGGAAGCAAGTACAGGGCAACCGCACCGACCAACATCATACCAATAGTGAGTAATGTGGTTGCGACGGGACGATCGATGAATGGTTTAGAGAAATTCATAGATATTCACTTATTCATTATCATCGGTCATTTTATTACGATGTCCGAGTCGCTCAAATAGAAGATATATAACAGGCGTGGTGAACAGCGTTAGCATTTGGCTGACAATCAAGCCCCCGACTAAGGTTACACCAAGCGGATGGCGTAACTCGGAGCCATTTCCCCAACCAAGCATTAATGGTAGAGCAGCCAGTAGTGTCGCCATCGATGTCATGATGATTGGACGAAAACGCAGTAGTGACGCTTTAAATATTGCATCTCTTGCGCTGATACCTTCATCTCGCTGTGCCTCTAGTGCGAAGTCGATCATCATAATGGCATTTTTCATGACGATGCCAATTAATAAAATAATCCCGATAATAGAGATAACATTGAGCTCATTACCCGTCATCATCAAAGCAAGTAACGCTCCAATACCTGCAGAGGGTAAGCTTGATAGAATAGTAATTGGGTGGATATAGCTCTCGTAAAGAACACCTAATACAATATAAACGGTGATGATTGCAGCGAGAATTAATAACAGCTGACTTGTTAATGAGCTTTTGAAGGCTTGGGCAGAGCCTTGCAGTTTTAGCTGCATGCTGGCGGGTAATTGCAAATCATGTTGTGCAATCTCTATTGCCTCCAGCGCTGCATCCAAGGACGCTCCTTCTGCAAGGTTGAAGGAAATCGTGATTGCCGGGAACTGGCCGATACGATTAATCGCTAAAGGTGCACTGCGTTCAGTGATTTCTGCTATGGAAGTTAGCAGTATTTGCTTATCAGGCTTACTGCCATTGGCAACACTGATATAGACATTATTCAATGCTTCAATACCCTTGCTAAATTCAGGTTTAACTTCGAGAACCACATGTTGCTGACTAGTTGTTGTAAATAGAGTGGCAACTTGTCGCTGGCCAAAGGCATTATAAAGCGTGTTATTGACCGCCTGCGCAGTGACACCTAATCGGCCTGCTAAATCGCGATTTATCTCTATGTGGGCTTCTAACCCGGCATCAAGTTGATTGCTGGTTACATCTGCTAACGTTGATGATTGCTGTAATCGTGAAACAATACGGGGTACCCATTGACGTAATAAATCACCATCAGCATCTTCGATGGAAAGTTGATACTGTGTACGGCTCACTTGATATTCAATGGTGAGATCTTGTACAGGTTGCATAAATAATTCGATTCCCGGTATTTTTTGTGCCGCTGTTTGCAGGCGTCGAATAACCGCTTGAACACCGGCATCTCTATCTGCTAATGGTTTTAAATTGATAGTGAAACGGCCACTATTAAGTGTCGGATTACTACTATCGACACCAATAAAAGAGGAGATGCTTTGCACCGCAGGATCTTCGAGTATGATCGCTCCTAATGCCTGTTGTCGTTCAGCCATTGCTGTAAATGAGATGCTCTCTGGTGCTTGAGAAATACCTTGAATTGCGCCTGTATCTTGTACTGGGAAAAACCCCTTTGGAATCAAAACGTATAATACAAAGGTCAGTAGTAAGGTTGCCAATGCGACCATTAATGTTAACATTTGTCGAGCAAGTACCCACTCTAACAGCTTTCCATAGCGTCGCGTCAGGCGCTCAAACCAACTATTACTATCGTGAAATTGTTGTGCTTGATTTTTAGTCGGATCGTGTTTTAGTAAACGAGCGCACATCATCGGTGTTAAGGTCAAAGAGACTAACGCTGAAATTAAGATGGCCACGGAAAGAGTAATTGCAAATTCGCTAAATAATCGCCCTATAACATCCCCCATAAAGAGTAAAGGGATCATGACGGCGATTAATGAAACGGTTAAGGAAATAATGGTGAAACCAATTTGTTTCGATCCTTTTAATGCAGCGACGAGTGGCGGCTCACCGGCTTCTATATGACGCATGATATTTTCAATCATAACGATCGCATCATCGACCACAAATCCCGTCGCAATAATCATTGCCATCAGAGTAAGGTTATTAATAGAAAAACCGGCAAGATACATAACGGCAAAGGTGCCAACAAGTGAGAGTGGTACAGCGACACTTGGAATAATTGTCGCAGGGATATTACGTAAAAACAGAAATATCACCATCACGACTAAGGCAATCGAAATAAATAGCTCAAACTGTACATCACGTACCGAGGAGCGGATCATTTCGGTTCTATCCGATAAAGTAGCAACATTGACGCCCTGTGGTAGAGAGGCTTGTAATTCAGGGAGTAATGTTTTGATGTTGTCGACTACCCGGATAACATTGGCATCGGGTTGGCGTTGAATATTTATAATTAATGCAGCCGATTTATTTGCCCAAGCGGCAAGGTGGGTATCTTCAATGCCATCACTTACATCGGCAACATCTGACATGCGAATAGGGGAGCCATCACGATAAGCAATAATCATCGACTTGAATTCATCAATCGATTTAAGCTGATCATTAGCATTAATTATTGAAGCTTGAGTTGGGCCGTCAAATCCCCCATTGGGTAAGTTCGAGTTCGCGTTGCCAATGGCTATACGTAAATCATCAAGGGAAAGTTTGTAAGCCGCTAATGCATTTGGATTGGCTTGGATTCTAACAGCAGGTCGCTGTCCGCCACTGATACTGACCAGTCCAACGCCGGATACTTGAGCAATTTTAGCTGTTAACCGTGTTTCAGCTAATTGTTGTAATAAGGATAAAGGTAATGTATCGGAGGTGAGTGCCAAGGTGATAATTGCCGGATCAGCCGGATTAATTTTATTGTAAATAGGAAACTGAGGCAGATCCCTTGGTAGTGCACTGACTGCGCCATTGATTGCCAATTGTACATCTTGTTCAGCAATATCTAATGGCAGATCAAGATTAAACTGTAAGGTGATAATGGAGGCACCGCCTGAACTGGTCGATGACATCTGATTTAAACCGGGAATACGCCCAAACTGCCGCTCTAAGGGGGCGGTAATTGTTGAGGTGATAACTTTTGGACTAGCCCCTGGGTATAATGTGACTACTTGGATGATTGGATAATCAAACTTAGGCAAAGCCGATAGTGGCAACAAACGGTAAGCAAAAATGCCCACTAGCATAATTGCCACCATTAACAGTGATGTTGCAACGGGTCTTAGGATAAAGGGACGTGAAATATTCATAGACAACCCTGTTGTGAATTAAAATGGACAAACATCAGGGGGGATGTCAGTGGATTTTTTTTGGTGATGTCAGTTTTAATTTTTGTAGATGGCATCGCATTACTGAGCATCGTTATCACTCATATTTTCATCATTGCTTATTATTTTAACTTTTGCATTCGCTTTTAGCCTATCTCCCCCCTGCGTGACAACTAAAGCGCCACTTGGGATTGCAGTGCTAATCGCGCTAACTTCACCCTGAGTTGCGCTGATCGCTATCTTGGTGACACGGGCAAGATTATCGGCATCGACCAGATAAACAAAGGTTCCCTGTGTACCGCGTTGTATTGCAGAGGTGGGGATTAATGTTGTCTGTGGGTATGTCTCAACTATCATTGATACATTAACAAATTGATTGGCGTAAAACTGACCATTACTATTATTAAGTTGCGCTTTAAGTTTTACGGTGCCAGTGTGGGGATCTATTTGGTTATCAACGGCTAATAATTGTCCCGTAGCCATTTTTTTGTGCATGGCCCGATCATAAATATCAACGGATATATTGTCATTAAGCTGCATCTGTTTGAGTACCTTAGGTAAGGTATCTTCAGGAATTGAGAAAACAATGGCAATCGGATCTATCTGTGTGATTGTCACGATACCTTTAGCTGAAGTGGGGCTAACTGCATTGCCTATATCCACTTGTCGAAAACCTAGTCGACCACTGATAGGCGCAACAATATCAGTGTATTGTAATTGTAATTGAGCACGGGTAACGGCCGCTTCATCTGCTGCTACGGTAGCTTTATATTGCTGTAAAAGCGACTCTTTAGCTTCGAGCGTCTGTTTTGATGTCGACTTTTGGCTAAGTAATAATGTATAGCGCTCTACGTCTGCCTTGGCATTTTCCAGTAGCGCTTTACTTAATTGTAATTGTCCTTCGGCAAGTTTTAGCTGAGCGGCAAATGGTTTTGGATCCAGTTGAGCTAATAGTTCGCCAGCCTTAATCATTTTGCCCTCTACAAAGGCGATATTAATCAACTGGCCTGCTACGCGACTTTTTACATCAACAACATTTATCGGGGTAACGGTGCCCAATGCGAACTGAGCAATATTAAAATTATCTTGGCGAACTGGGGCGACAACGACAGCAGTTGCTGAGGGATCGTTTTCGTTGCTCATACCTTGAATAGCGGTTAAAGGCGCTTCTTGCCTTTGATAGGTGCTATATACTAGAACGAGTATCAAAACAGCTAGCATTAACAGAATTTTTTTCACAGTTGCTCGTTGCATTAACCACAGCCTTAATGTTAAATGTTGACGTAAAACGCCGAGAAGAAAGAGCATATAAAATAGCAGATCTATTTTACAGGTTGAAATCACTTCCATATTAGTTGTAAGTTTCGTGAAGGGAATACCTATTCACATATACTCACACCTCTAACTCAAGCGTCTCTTTCTGTGTAAAATTGAGATCTGATACTTAATCCTATCGCTATTAATTATTCACTTAGATGGTCAGTAATTTTATTCACGTAATGCAAATAACCTATAAACATCAAAAATTTAAATAATTATTCTATAGTATAGATAGCGCTCATTTTTATTCAAAAATACCTCTTAAATAGTACACGCAGCTTCTATTAAGATCATTAAAAATTTAAATCCAGCCTCGCTTTTTTACAAACTAAGTTGTTGATCGAAACTCTTCGATATTTTATTGCCCTAGAAAAGCAGCGTTGCAATGATATATAGTATTATACCAATCGGAGTAAATAGCTGATTGATTTTGCGGATTAAAATAACTTACTTTTTTGTTGTAAGTTTCGTAAAGGGAGCAACCATTTACGTCAACTTACGCCTCAAATTAAGCCATTTTTCCTGCGCAAAATTTAGATACATACTTAATCCGATTGGTATTACTTTGTATCTGGCTATTTGAAGTGCAGATCAAATAAGTGTCGGTGGGGATAATAAGGGGGCATAGCTTGCTATGGCGTGCCGTTTATTCGCTCATTTATGTTTGTTAAAAATGAGCGAATATAGCCATGTTACTTCAAGCTGCAAAGTCAGCGCTAAAAAGATTGCCTGACAAAGCATCTTGAGGTGACATGGGGATTTATGCTGACACTATTTTATTCTTTACCAAATACATTGTTTTCTTGCTCAAGAACACGAATAAATGTGGTACGTTTTGAAAGTTGTTTTAAAGTTGATGCGCCGACATAGGTACAGGTTGAGCGAACACCTCCCATAATATCTTGAATTGTTTCTGATACACCACCACGATAAGGTAACAAAACGGTTTTACCTTCCGCAGCACGGTAATTAGCGACACCACCTGAGTGTTTTTCCATGGCGCTTTTAGAGGACATTCCATAAAATTTCATGAACTTCTCGCCCTCTTTTTCTATCACTTCACCACCACTTTCGCTATGCCCTGCAAGCATACCGCCAAGCATGATAAAGTCAGCGCCGCCGCCAAAGCCTTTTGCAACATCACCAGCACAGCTACAACCGCCATCGCCAATAATACAGCCGCCAAGACCGTGTGCTGCATCGGCACATTCTATAATGGCAGAAAGTTGAGGGTAGCCAACACCTGTTTTAACACGCGTTGTACAAACAGAGCCAGGGCCGATACCGACTTTTACAATATCAGCTCCAGCCAAAATAAGTTCTTCACACATATCGCCTGTAACAACGTTCCCCGCTGTGATCACTTTATCAGGAAATGCCGCACGCACTTGTTCAACATATTCAACAAGGTGTTCAGAGTAGCCGTTAGCAATGTCAATGCAGATGAAAATCAAGTCATCAGATAGGGCCATAATATCTTTGGTTTTTTGGAAATCTTTTTCAGATGTTCCCGTTGATACCATGACGTTATTTAATACTGAAGCGGTATTTTCTTTAACAAATCCAGCCCAATCGTCCACGGTGTAATGTTTGTGAATGGCTGTTAATACTGAGAACTCAGAAAGGGATTTAGCCATGTTAAAGCTACCTACTGAATCCATATTTGCGGCAATTATTGGAACTCCTTTCCACTTACGACCGCTATGCTTGAACGTATATTCACGGGATAAATCTACCTGTGAGCGACTCTTTAAAGTCGAACGTTTTGGACGGAAAAGGACATCTTTAAAACCTAATTTTAGATCTTGTTCAATACGCATAACTGTTTCCTACTAAATGGATAGCAAAATGGTTAACAAATGGGTTTTGATTTACAGGCATAAACGGCAGGCAAAAAAAACCGGGGCACTTTTTTCAAGCGCCCCGGTTGAAAATAGTATAGGGATTAATTTTTTTTTTTGCAATAGAATAAAAGTCAATTGTAGATATTTTACATTTCGTAATTTGATTATATTGAGATAATTTCAATGGGGGTAAAATAGCCGGTTATTGGGTTCTATTTTTACTCATTGCCGATGCTCGCATTCTCGTGGCGTTTGGGTATAATACGGGCTGTTTCATTCCCCCCATTTATTGCGCGAGAGTCATTATGTTAAGTTACTTTATCCCCACCGCTAAAGGTTTAGCCCCACTGCTTGAAGTTGAGCTGAAAGAGATGGGTATTGAAAATTGCAAACAGATGAATGGTGGTGTGGCCTTCGATGGCACCTTAGAGCAAGGGTATCAAGTTTGTTTATGGTCTCGTTTTGCTTCGCGAGTACTATTAAAATTGAGTGAATTCAAAGTATTAAATTCCCTTGACCTATATTTAGGTTGTAGCAACATCCCCTGGGAAGACCATTTTGATGTTAGCAACACATTCTCTATTGATTTCTCTGGAAGCAACGATGACATCCGTAATACTCAATTTGGTGCATTAAAAATTAAAGATGCAATCGTTGACCGTTTTCGTAAAAAATTCGATGATCGCCCAAATGTTGAAAAGCGCGATGCGGATATTCGTTTCAATGGCCGCTTGTGGAAGGATAAAGCAACAATTTATTTAGATCTATCTGGCTCACCCTTGCATTTGCGAGGCTATCGCACTATCGCAGGAGAAGCGCCAATGCGTGAAACGCTTGCTGCAGGGATTTTAAAACGCAGTGGCTGGCAGGGGAAGCGTTGCTTGATCCTATGTGTGGTTCCGGCACCATTGTCATCGAAGCAGCAATGATGGCTCTTAACATTGCACCAGGTACACTACGTACCCGCTTTGGTTTTGAAAACTGGAAAAAACATGACAACGACTCTTGGCAAACACTAAAAACGTCAGCACAAGTGTATGCAAAACGCGCTGTTAATAAATGTGAAACACGTTTTTACGCCTCTGATTTAAGTCGAGATATGATTGAAATTGCGCGAAAAAATGCGCAAAGAGCAGGGGTTCTTGAGGTTATTGAGTTCTCCGTTAAGGATGCTAAAAAAGTATTACCTCCCGAGGAGTTAGAAACCGGTATTATTGTGACTAACCCCCCTTATGGAGAGCGCTTAGGTGGATTTAGCGATACGATTACGCTTTATACGGAGTTAGGTCACCATTTCAAAGATGCCTTTGCCGGTTGGAATTTATCCATGTTTGCCGTGGATACCGAGCTGCTTAGCTGTTTAGGGATGCGTGCAGGTAAAAGTTTTAAATTTTTTAATGGCCCAATAGAATGTGTCCTTAAAAATTATCGTATTTCTCCCAAACGTGATATCGCACCGCAGATACCTGATGTTAGCACTGAATCACAACCGATAAACCCTTGGACAATGGGGCGTGGCGGTGATCCACTTGTCGCTCAAGATGAAAGTGAATCAGCGATAGTTTTTAAAGAAGCGAAACAGATTAAACCCGCAATATATTCAGAAGCCTTCGCCAATCGTTTGACTAAAAACATGAAAAAATTAGAAAAATGGGCTCGACGGGAAAATGTTCAATGTTATCGTCTGTATGATGCTGATTTGCCTGAATATAATGTCGCTATTGACCGTTATGATGATTATATTATTATCCAAGAATACCGCGCACCTAAGGAGATTGATGCAGGGAAAGTACGTCGTCGCTTCTTAGATATCGTCTCTACTGTACGTTATATGTTGGATCTTTCCGATGATAAACTCGTTATCAAAGTGCGTGAACGTCAAAAAGGACGTCAGCAATATGAAAAATTGGCGAGTAAAAAACAATCTTTAGTGGTACAAGAAGGTGCTGCAAAGTTAATTGTTAACTTACAAGATTATCTCGATACGGGGCTCTTTTTAGATCACCGCCCAACGCGTTTGCGTATAGCACAAATGGCGAAGGGGAAAGATTTCCTTAATCTATTTTGTTACACCGCAACGGCTTCTGTCCATGCCGCGCTAGGTGGTGCCAAATCGACTACGAGTGTCGATATGTCAAAAACCTATTTAGCTTGGGGGGAAGATAACTTTGCCGAAAATGGTATTAAAGGAAAACATCAATTCATTCAGCAAGATTGTATCAAATGGTTACAACACGCCCATGAGATGTTCGACCTTATCTTTATTGATCCTCCCACGTTCTCCAATTCTAAACGAATGAGTGATGTGTTTGACGTGCAAGAAGACCATGTTGCATTACTTACTTCTGCTAGTGACCGTTTAAACCCGCGTGGGGAAATTATATTTTCTAATAATAAACGTGGATTTAAATTAGATGCAGAAGCAATTAAAGCATTAGGATTTGCGATTAAGGACGTTTCTCAGGCTTCGATTCCCGAAGACTTTAAACGTAATAGTAAAATTCATCAATGTTGGATTTTAACAAAGCATGACTAATGGCGCGCCATTGCTGTTATATTTTACGGATGGTTGTCATTTGTGTGATGATGCCGTCAGAATATTGCAACAAGCAAATACCCCTTATACAAAAATCGATATCATCCACTCTCAAGCGTTAGTGGATCGATACGGTTATTTCATTCCAGTGCTGGAAGATGAGCGTGGAAATAGTTTGTACTGGCCATTTGATTTAAAGCTATTAAACGATTTTCTACACATTGAATCTAATAAAAATTGAAACCTAATAAAAAGAGACCTTAAGTGGCATTATTAACTTTACACAATGCAGAACTCGCCTTTGGTGATAACCCATTATTAAATAAATCTAATCTAGTTATTGAAGCTAACGAACGCGTTTGTTTGGTAGGTCGTAACGGTGCAGGTAAATCAACATTATTAAAAGTATTGGATGGCCGTATTCAATTAGATGATGGCAGCTTACTGATTAATAACGATGTTAAAGTTGCGCGTTTAGAGCAGGATCCTCCGACGGCGAATACCATGAGTGCCTATGACTTTGTTGCTTCAGGCATGGAAAATGCCGGGGAAATATTAAAGGCATATCACCATCAATTACATGTTATTTCTGAAGATTGTAGTGAGAAAGAGTTAAATAAATTACAAAAATTACAAGAGCAAATAGATCAGCTCGATGCGTGGCAGTTAGACAGTAAAATCAATCAAATTTTAGATCGTTTGGCGATCGATCCCGATACATCATTAGATCAATTGTCAGGTGGTTGGTTACGTAAAGTGGCCTTAGCAAAAGCGCTGGTCAATGATCCTGATTTATTATTACTTGATGAACCAACCAATCACTTGGATGTGGGGACTATTGAATGGTTAGAGCAATTTTTAATGAGCTTTCAAGGTTCAATTGTTTTCATAAGTCATGACCGTGAATTTATTCGTCGCTTAGCAACACGTATTGTTGATATCGATCGAGGTCAGTTAAGTTCATGGCCTGGTGGTTATGATGAATACTTAGTGGCTAAGGAAGAAGCGTTACGCGTTGAAGAGGAGCAAAACTCTGAATTTGATCGCAAACTTGCTATTGAAGAAAAGTGGATTCGTCAAGGCATTAAAGCCCGTCGTACCCGTAATGAAGGGCGGGTACGTGCTTTAAAAGCATTACGCAACGAACGTTCTGAACACAGAATGTGGTCGGTAAAGCTAAAATCAATATTGATGTTGCAAGCCGCTCAGGAAAAATTATTTTCGAAGCTGAAAATGTGGCTTACAGCTACGATGATTTATCCATCGTACGCGACTTTTCATGTACTATCATGCGTGGTGATAAAATCGCTTTAGTTGGTCGCAACGGTTGCGGTAAAAGTACCTTATTGAAATTACTTTTACAGCAATTACAACCAGATTCAGGCACCCTAAAATGTGGTACAAAACTGGAAGTGGCTTATTTTGATCAATACCGTGATACCTTGGATCCCGAAAAATCGGTGATGGATAATCTTGCGGAAGGTAAGCAAGAGGTTGAAGTGAATGGTGTTAAACGCCATGCATTAGGCTATTTACAAGACTTTTTATTCCATCCTGTGCGTGCTCGTACGCCCGTAAAAGCGCTCTCTGGCGGTGAAAAAAATCGTTTATTATTGGCTAAAATTTTCCTAAAACCTAATAACTTGTTGATTCTAGATGAACCAACCATGATTTCTTGATGTCGAAACCTTGGAATTACTCGAAGAACTATTGGCAAATTATCAAGGCACTCTACTATTAGTTAGTCATGACCGTAGTTTTGTCGATAATACCGTAACTAATACTTGGTTCTTTGACGGAAACGGACATATTGAACAGTATGTAGGTGGTTATGGTGATGCTGTACGCCACAGAGATTCAGAGTACAAGTAATCAGAAGCCTGTTGGTATAGCAAAAAAAGAGAAAGTGCCAGCTAATACCGCAAAGCAAGTAGATAAACAACTTAAAAAGAAGAAGCTATCTTATAAACTGCAACTTGAATTAGATGCTTTACCTCGTCAGTTAGAGGAGCTCGAAGCGAAAGTTGCAACGCTACAAGAAAGTATTAATGCACCTGAATTTTTTACTAAAAATAGAAATGAAGCAGACCAATTCCTAGCCGAACTTGCTAAAACAGAAGAACAACTAGAAATCGCATTTATGCGTTGGGAAGAGCTAGAAGAATTACAAAATGGGGAAAATTGATAGATGAAATATAAAGTTACCTTGGCGACTGCTGTTTTCTTATTAGCAGGTAATAGTTGGGCGAATCAACAGCCTTATTATACATTTGAAGAACTTAATGTTAGTGCGGATGGGGCTAAATATGGGCCATTCCCGTCGGCAATGACCGAGGATGGAGCTTATCGCCTTTAACTCATTGAAAGCGAATTTAGTGAGTAATATCGATATCGGTTTACCTTTCACCTTTAATCGTGAGTGTCAATGGGACACGATCGTTTGTAAGTTACAGTTCTATGGCTCAGAAACTGCAGGGCAGGCAAGTTATCAAAATGCTTATCAAGCATGGCGAAATGCGATGGCGAATGCTGCTTTAGATGGCTATAGTAGTTATTTTATGGCTAACACTCTATTAAATGGTAGCGATCAAATACAAATACCCTACGCGCTTAGCGATAGTAGTAGTGATGTTAGTGTGACGGATGTCAGTAATTCATTAACGGTGCAAGATGGTATTGATTATGTGGTTGGCTATGCTTCTGCACCCTATATTGACAATGAACGTGAATTTGTTCGCCGTGCTTTTATCAAAGAAAATTTTTCACAGGCTATTCAATTACTGCCAAATTTTATGACCAATGGCGGTTTTAGTAGTGCCTATAAAGTGCAGGATGTAACCTACGCAAACGGAGAGAGTAAAACACTTGTTGTTGGTGCCGCTAGTGTCTCTTACCCCCGTAATAATGACGATTATTTTAACGATTGTTATTTCAGTGATCAAAATGATAATAGATACTCTTTAAATGATTTAGTTTATTGCCCTGGTTTCGATACTCAGGCATGGGCATGGGATGTAACTAACGCGCTTGATAGTGAGACTGAACTGTCCGGTTATGCACTAGCGACTCACTGGTTAGATGACAATAACAGCAATGAAAATAAACGTAACACATACAGTGCCAGCGCATTAGATATCAATAGTTCAGGTATTGCTGTTGGTATGTCTACTTTTAGAAGAAACAATAATAGTGAAGGTGGACGCGGCCGGGCGATTATAATGACACCTGATGGTGAGGGCATTTATGGCAAACCGGTTGAGATGAAACGAGTTTATGATGACCTCGATGATGGTAATGAACATGCTCAAAATATGTTGTATAACAGCTGGGCGCAAGCTATTACTGATAATAATATCGTGATTGGTAATCGTGAATACGACTCTTCGAAATCGGTAAATTTACCAACGGAATTTTTTGTTTATGACATCAATAGCGCTTCCATTAAAGTGCCGCTTTTAGATAAAAAAGTATTAAGTACGAAGCAGCGCTTAGCTGGCAACAGCGGTGAAAAACGTGGTGCAAATAGCTTGGCTTATGATATTAATGAGCATGGACTTATTGTTGGCGAAGCCGATGATTATGATCAAGTGGCGCCTGTTAGAAATGGCATTCCTCGTACTCAAAGTGCATTTTTATATGATAACAATAGCGGCGAAAGCTGGTTTATTAATGATTTGCTCTGTACTGAAAGCGATGGGGTGGTAACTTCTCCATTTGTACGAATTCGTAGTGCTCGCGTTATTAATAATGATGGCATCATTTTAGCGGAAGGTTATAAATATCAGAGTGCAGATGATTATCGAAATAAAGTCAATGCTACCCAAGTTGCCTTTAAATTAATCGCTACTGCAGAGATGACGCCTAATGATAGCCCGAATTGTTGGGATTCTGAATTGTTACAGGATCTTGAAACACCGAATAAACGTTCTGGCGCGGCAAGTTTTTGGATGTGGATTTTCGCATTACCCTTATTGTTGATTCGTCGTTATTCTAAAACCATATTATAATGTGGTAGCCATTTTCTGATATTTCAGATGGCTTAAAAAGATAAAAAAGGCTTGTAATAAACAAGCCTTTTTTATTGTTGATAAGAGTTTATTGTTAATGGTCTGTGATGCCGATTTGATTACGGCCAGAATTTTTAGCAATGTATAGACCTAAATCGGCCGTTTTTATCCAGCTATGATAATTAGGGGTGTTACCTGTGATGTGGGCAACGCCAAAACTCGCAGTAACTTTTACTGGTGTGCCTTCATAAACGAACTCAATGGCCTCGATAGATTGCCTGATACGTTCTGCAACCAACGTCGCACCATTTAGATCGGTATCAACAAGAATTAGGGTAAATTCCTCACCACCATAACGGCCTGCGATGTCAGTATCCCGCATATTTTTTCGTAAACTATTCGCCACCTCTCTAATCACTTCGTCACCAAAGGGGTGTCCATAGGTATCATTTACTTTCTTGAAATGGTCAATGTCAAACATGATCAGACTAGAAGGTTGCTGAGTACGTGTATGGCGTTTAAATTCTTGGTGGCACCGTTCGCGCCAAAAACCTTGATTATGTAACTGTGTTAATGAATCGGTATGACTTAAATGCTCTAACTTTTGATTGGCATCTTGAAATGCCATTTTATTAAGTGCGATATCCGTTACATCATAAATAATCATACATATTTGCGTCACATTTTGGCTAATGTCAGTTAAAGGCAAAAATGTAATGTTTTGATACATAAATTCGGCACTGCTGGTAATTGGCCGATAACTTTTAAATTTAAAAAGAAAAGGTCGTTGTTCCCAAGTGGTGAAAGCCTTGTTTTTTAATAAGCAGACGCTATTTATTTTTTGCTGTAGCCACTCTTTGGGAATATCAGTAAATAATTCATTCAGTTTTTTGTCTACAATATGCGCGGTTAGCAAGCCAGAATGATTTTCCATAAAACCATTCCACACTTTTACTTTCATATCAAGGTCGATCACAACGAGGCCGACATCAATATTTTGAATCATATCGAACAGCCAATGGATATCCTTTAGGTTAATATTACTCATTCTTTTAACAGGTATCCTATTTTGTTAGTTAATGTTTCAATAGAGTCTTCCGTAAATAAAAGCAACAAATCGCATTTAATATTGTAGTTTTCAATGCCATAGTTAACTTCAATGGTCAGTGTTTTTTGCCAATGGTTTTTTCTATCTTTAATCAAATCATCAACGCGACAATGCTGGCCGAGAACGTTTGGTTGACCTTGGTTAAAATTAATGTCGAGCTGTTCAGCTAACCCATTTAAAAACGCACCTATCAGTATATTTGATATGTCATTCATTACCTCAATATTAATATTTTCCGCCAAAATATCTTGGTGGCGTAGTAATTTTGCCATATCAGTAAAGCTTGAATCATGAAAAATAATGATTGCTTCACCACTGATTCCTGAACTGATAAATCCTTGTGAAACGGCAGAAACATTATCGTCATGGGCAATCGAGGTGAATGCCATTTGTAATTCACTGGTTTCAATCATATTGACATAGGGGATCGGTAATAAAACAAACACATCGAGTAGACGGGCAAGTAAATCCCCCGCACGACCCATGGCAATATTAGAGACCTCTTGCAATGCATCGCGTAATGCCAGATTGTCTTGCTTTATGTTTTGTAGGTCACCTTTTATTTCAGCCTTAACTTCATCTTTTACGGCATGACTCGCATTCGCTTTATAGATTCCGTAGGTATCCAATAAATTGATTAAAACCTTTTCTTCAATGGGTTTTTTTATAAAATCAAGGGCACCTAATTCACGGACTTTTTTATGCGCTTGCGGCTGAATATCACCAGAAATGACGATCACTAATGCAGGTAAATCTTCGCTATGGATCGTTTGTAAAACTTGGTAGCCATCCATGACAGGCATATTTAAATCAAGGAAAACAAGATCGCCTTTTCCCTGTCTAATGGCATCAAGACCTAACGCACCATTTTCAGCAAAGCTTATATCGATATCCCAATCTTTGGGTAGTGAACGTGCAATTGCTTTGCGTGCCATTGCCGAATCGTCACAAATTAAAACAGGTAGAGACATACTGCTCCTAAAAAAATACAACCATAAAAAACTAAGATAGATCATAAATGATTCAGGATATTCAATATATCAATTATTTCCTATAAAGAGAGGTTACACGGATATTTTTTGTGGGATATCGTTGCTAATCTCTTTTTACTTGCCAATTAGGTTGTTTTGCCATTTTAGCGATATCAAAGGGGCTAAAAATCAATGCGTTGCTGTGAATAGATAAATCTAACTGCACTTAACTCTATTGTGTTAGCGCTTCCATGATTAGCTCTGTATCTTTTATGCTACGAATTTGATTGAATAACGCATGAGATTCAGGATATTGTTTAGTAATATATTTAAACCATTGCTTTAAGCGCTGTGGAAAATACTTCTCTCTATCGCCGATTGTCTCGAAACCACCGTAATCAATCATCAATTGTTTAACATCAGCCCAAGGCATTATCGCCGCACCTTTAATATGCTGAGCAAGATTAGGAATGGTAACTGCACCACGACCAATCATAATATCATCACAACCACTGATTGCTTGGCAACGTAGATAATCATCCTTATTCCAGACCTCTCCATTAGCAATAATGTTTAAGTTAGTTGAGTCTTTGATTAACTTAATATATTGCCAATGAGCAGGGGGCTTATAGCCTTCCTCCTTTGTTCTGGCGTGGACAGTTAATTCATTTGCGCCAGCCGCTTCAATGGCCTGAGCTATCTCCACACATTGCGATTTACAATCCCAACCTAAGCGCATTTTTGCTGAAACAGTTTGGTAAGCAGGCACCGTTTCCCTTACTTTTTTAACTATTTGGTAAATAGTTTCAGGTTCACGTAGTAAAGATGCGCCACCTTTGTTTTTGTTGACGGTGCGAGATGGGCAACCAAAATTGATGTCTATGCCGTGAGAGCCTAAACGAATGGCTCTATCAGCGTTTTCCGCCATCCAGTTAGGCTCTTGACCAAGTAACTGAATTCGTACTGGTGTACCTGATTCTGTCTGGCAATCATTATCGAGCTCTGGGCAGATGCGATAAAAAACGCGTTTTGGTAGTTTCATATCGACAATACGTATAAATTCACTAATACATAAATCAAAACCGCCTTGATTTGTTAATAGTCTGCGCATTGATGCATCTGCGACACCTTCCATCGGTGCTAATATAATTCTCATAATCACCCCACCATTTTTTGCACATAATATAGAAATTAGAGAAAGTTGGTATCGGAATAATGGCCATTTTTTTATTAATTGTTCTATACACACCTAAACTTAGCGGTTTAGTCAGGAATCTAGCCCCAACAGAGGAGGCCAAATAGCCCCCAGCTGTTTTGTTATAAAATAGTTAGACTCCTATTTTATGCCTCGCAACTCGGCACGCTTCTTGTTGCTGACTTTGGATCTTGAAGTATCATGAGTATAACGGGAGAATTTGGTGTAGTATTAGCGTTAATTATAATGTTATTTTCAATAGTTGAGCCAAGCGCTTGCACAACGGCTGACAACTAATTAATCTTAGCCATAATATTTATTAAAGAGTAATTATCAATGACTTCCAGTACCCAACAGCTTATAAAAAAGAGTATTAAAACCATTCCTGATTACCCCATTCCTGGTGTTATGTTTCGTGATGTGACCAGTTTAATCGAAAATGGAGAGGCATTTTCAGCAACCATTAAACTATTCGTAGAGCGCTATAAAAATATGCATATAGATAAAATAGTAGGTACTGAGGCGCGTGGTTTTATCTTTGGTGCACCATTGGCTGCTGCGATAGGTGTTGGTTTTGTGCCTGTGCGTAAACCGGGTAAATTACCCCGTGAAACAATTGAAGAAAGTTACCAACTTGAGTATGGAACAGATACCTTGCATGTTCATCACGATGCCATAAAACCCGGTGAAAAAGTTTTATTAGTGGATGATTTATTAGCGACGGGTGGGACAGCCGCAGCGTCTGTTAAATTAATTCAACGCTCAGGTGGAGAGGTGGTGGAATCCGCTTTTGTTATTGAATTACCAGCTCTACAGGGCGGGAAAAAACTCGCTGAATTAGGTGTTGCACATTTTTCTTTAATTGAATTTGAAGGCGAGTAATTTAGTGAGTTATCAAGTATTAGCACGAAAATGGCGGCCACGAAATTTCCAAGAGGTGATTGGGCAATCTCATGTGTTAACCGCGCTGTCGAATGGCTTAGCAAGAAATAGGGTGCATCATGCATACCTGTTTAGCGGCACGCGAGGCGTCGGTAAAACAACCATTGCCCGCATATTGTCGAAAAGTTTGAACTGTGAGCAGGGCGTGACAGCGACGCCCTGTGGACAGTGCGTCAATTGCCAAGCGATTGATCAGGGGCGTTTTGTTGATCTGCTTGAGATTGATGCGGCCTCGCGTACTAAAGTTGATGATACACGCGAATTACTCGATAACGTTCAATATAAACCAGCTCAAGGGCGCTATAAAGTCTATTTAATTGATGAAGTACATATGTTGTCTAAACATAGTTTCAATGCGTTATTGAAGACATTAGAAGAGCCCCCTGAGTACGTTAAGTTTTTGTTAGCGACGACCGACCCACAAAAATTACCCATAACGGTGTTGTCTCGCTGTTTACAATTTCATTTAAAAGCGCTCCTGCCCGATGAGATTGAAAAACAGCTCAATTTTATTTTGCAACAGGAGCAAGCTGTCTATGAGCATGCTGCTATTACCGTTATTGCTAAAGCTGCCGATGGCAGTATGCGTGATGCCTTAAGTTTAACGGATCAAGCACTGGCTTTTGGTGCAGGTAATATAGAGTATCAATCGGTGTTAAAGATGCTCGGTACCATTGATAATGCCCACTTAGTTTATTTATTGCATTTCATTGTTTCAGGCAATACGCAAAAAGTGTTTCAGAAAATTGAAGAGTTTGTCCATTTAGGGGCAGATTTTGCGAAATTGCATCAGGAACTCGCTGGATTATGCCATCAGCTTGCACTATTACAGATGCAAGGGAAAAAACATGATAGTAACAAAACGGCGATGCAATTATTAGCGGAGCGTTTAAGTCCAGAGGAGGTGCAACTTTATTATCAAATTGCACTGCAGGGTTATAAAGATTATCCCTATGCCCCTAATGGTAAAATTGCATTAGAAATGACAGTGATGCGTTTATTAGCTTTTAAACCTGCAAATTATATTGCCGTCGATGAAACTCAATTAGACAGCGCAGTATTAGCGAAGACCCCTGAACCCAAAACAACCACGTTCGCCCCGGTATCCGATGAAATAGCTATTCATCAATCTGAACAGAGCGAAGCTTCATTGCCAGCGGACACGGCATTAGCCGAATCACCATCCAATGAAACAGCACGCGCTGCCGATGCGTCGCTTGCTGAGGATGCTTTGCCAGATGCAACGCATCACAATCTGCCTGAAAATAATGTAGTAGAAGAGCCGTATGAGCAACAATCTGTTCAGCAAGTAACGCATTCGCGTAATATGTTACGTAGTCATCGACAAAAGCGAGAAGAAGCAAAAAAGTCACAGGCGGCAACGAATAGTCCGATTATCGCAGACGTTGTCGCTCAACCGCAGGATAGTTTCCCTCAGGTTAACCTGCCGGAAACAGAAAAAAATCAGGAAAAAGCGCCGGCCCCAGTCGTTCAACAAACGCTTGCTGAAAATGCGCTTAGCTCATCTGAGATGCCCGAAGAGGAACTTCCACCTATTGATAGTTACTTATCCGATGAGATGCGTGTTGGGACTTCTAATGAGGCTGATTTACCATCGCCACTGGAAAATGATAACGGTTCAGATTTGAACAGTCACGACGCGTTTACAAATAACCATCATGGAGAGCAACCGCTTGCGGCAATCCAGAGCAATACAGAGCATGAAGAAGTGCTCCTCTGTGAACAGTTAATCGAAACGCCTACGATTGATATTGCAAAATATGTTGAGGATAAGATAAGTGATTCATGGTCTCTTGCCATTCAGCAAATGCAATTACTGGGGTTAGTTAAACTCTTAGCTAAAAATAGTGTCATGCAGCAAGTGGATAAAAAAATGATACTCACCTTGAAAGCAGAACAGCAACATTTACTGAATGACCATACATTATGTGAGCAACTACAAGAGAGTTTAAAAGCCCACTATGGGAATGATCGGACCATGTATATCGAAGTGGGGGATGTTGCTGGGGCGATGACACCCATTGAGTATGAATTTGCATTGTTTCAACAGTATCTTGATGCAGCCAAACAGGCGATTAAGGAAGATAAATTAGTTAAAATATTGCAAAAAGAGTATGCGGCAAAAATCTATGAAAATAGTATTATACCGTTATAATTAAATTTTTTTACAGCAAGACTAAAAGAGAGATAATATGTTTAATAAAGCAGGCATGGGCGATTTAATGAAAAAAGCGCAAGAGATGCAAGCAAATATGCAAAAAGCACAGGCAGATATAGCGAATACCGAAGTAACGGGTGAGTCGGGAGCCGGGCTTGTAAAAATCACATTACTTGGTAATCACAATGTGCGTAAAGTCGATATCGATGCAAGTTTAATGGAAGACGATAAAGAGATGTTAGAAGATCTTATCGCAGCAGCAATGAATGATGCAGTGCGTCGTGTTGAGGAAATGAGTAAAAGTAAAATGAGTGGCTTAACGGGGGGGATGGAATTACCACCTGGCTTTAAAATGCCGTTCTAGGTTTTATTTAAAATAAACTCAATAGCTTGTTGTTTGTTTAACCTTCGGGGTAGGCAGAGGCAAGCTTTTTTTGTATCTGCAATTTGTAAAAAAAACAGCCAATGAATACGGATTTTTTGAGTAAAAGGGTGGGATTAATTTTACTTGTACGACAATTATTTCAAGGGCAACGGTTAGAGCTCCTCAGGATCCATACAAATTAACGGGATGGATGTCCGCGTTTGTTGCACAAAAATGAGATAGGTGGCGCAGAGTTTTGCGTCACCGTGCAGGTTATATTTGTTAACATTCTAATTTGCTTTATAAATTAGTTGGTTAGGACATGATTTCAAAAAGGTGATAGGTGGCAGTGTCATACCTATCTCAGAAGGTGTTATGTTACAAATCAGGCTTAACCAATTGAATTTAATGGTCATTTTGCTATTTTTTAGCGTTTTCAAAAATGAGATAGGTGGCGCAGAGTTTTACCTCACCGTGCAGGTTATATTTGTTAACATTCTAATTTGCTATATAAATTAGTGGGTTAGGGCATGATTTCAAAAAGGTGATAGGTGCCAGTGTCATACCTATCTCAGAAGGTGTTATGATTATAAATCAGGCTTAACCAATTGAATTTAATGGTTATTTTCCTGTTTTTTATGGTTTTCAAAAATGAGATAGGTGGCGTTGAGTTTTACGTCACCGTGCAGGTTATATTTGTTAACATTCTAATTTGCATTATAAATTAGTGGTTTAGGGCATGATTTCAAAAAGGTGATAGGTGGCAGTGTCATACCTATCTCAGAAGGTGTTATGTTATAAATCAGGCTTAACCAATTGAATTTAATGGTGATTTTCCTGTTTTTTATGGTTTTCAAAAATGAGATAGGTGGCGTTGAGTTTTACGTCACCGTGCAGGTTATATTTGTTAACATTCTAATTTGCTTTATAAATTAGTTGGTTAGGGCATGATTTCAAAAAGGTGATAGGTGGCAGTGTCATACCTATCTCAAATCAAAGTTTTTACAAATAGTTAGCGAACTGATTGATTACATGATGATTAATAGATAATGTGATGATTATTTTAAATAAGATAAGTGGCGCGGTGCATTACATCATGCCATTTATAAAGCTGTTATGTTTTTAAGGAGTATTTGTGAGATTAATTATACTGATACCTTTTGTTCTTTTTTTGAGTGCTTGTAGCAATACTGGCGTTATCAAAATGGAAAAGAATAAATATATGGTATCTGTTAAAAGTGCAAAGGTAGGTTTTGTGAATGCCGCAGAAGAAAAAGTTGAGGCTTACAAAGAGGCTAATATTTTCTGTCAAAAACAAGACAAAGAAGTTGAAACTATTAACCTTGAATTACGCGATTCAGGCTTTGCAAAATCAGCTAGTGCTACGCTTGAGTTCAAGTGTGTAGAGCCAACCAAAACATAACAAGTCGTTTAAACGGAATAAAAACAGTTGGTTATCGCTACGCGATTTTAACCAACCATTTTTATCCGCTTAACGAGGCGTTAGAGGCAATCAAACTTGAAATATCTGTCTATCCTATTTTTATTACTTGTTTCTTCTAAAGTATTTTCAGGTTCGTGTTTAGGGATCTCAAATTTTGAAGAAGTTATTTCTTCAAATAACACTTTGATACATGTAAAAGTAATTAGAACGGGTAGTCCATTTGAAGTGGACTTTGAAGTTTTGACTGTTTATAAAGGTAGCGATTTACCTAAGGTTATCACTGCCAAGTCAGTCCCAATGCAATTAACAGTTATATCGCCTTCAAACATGAAAATGAGCAGTGAATATATAGTGGCGCTAACGGCTTGGGAGTCCGGTTTTCAATTACCTATTTGTGGTAATAACGCTGCCTTAGTAAAAAATAATAATCTCTATCTTCGCGATATGAGTGTTCGGGATAAGTTGAAGTTTGACTTCTATATGCCCCTTATAGAATTTTCGGCTATGTTTAGCCTCTAACAAACCAAAGCAGTTCATGCCCGCTAAAAACAGTGTTCCGCTGCGGGCATTGGACTGTAAACTCGCCACTGTTTAGGGGCGTTAAATTTCGCTCCGCATTATGAAATGTAGAAATTGTAAATGGGTTGGTTTGGTGTTTTACACGATCCAATCCTGAGCGAGTTTGCTAATTGGGTTTCTGAATCGTAGTTGGAAAAGGGGCAATATTGAAGTTGAGTTTGTGCTAAACGGGCTTGCTTAATTCACCTTGTTTTCCAATTTTATGATTTACGTTTTGTTGTTGGCAGTTGGGCTACTTCGTTGATTTAAATCTTTTTTAAATCAACGTTTTTTGTTTCAAGTTACAACAAAATCAAGCATTAATTGTCTTGTAGGCTAAGAGCAAACAAGTCGCTAAAAATTAACAAGGCAATTAAATCGGACGCATAACGGCTGTCGCGATTTTTGCTAAAAACAAAAGCAGCAAAAATAGCGCCAACCTACGCGCCGTTTATTGCAGCGTTAAATTTCGCTCCGCATTATGAAATGTAGAAATTGTAAATGGGTTGGTTTGGTGTTTTACACGATCCAATCTGAGTGAGTTTGCTAATTGGGTTTCTGAATCGTAGTTGGAAGTGGGGCAATATTTCGGTTGAGTTTGTGCTAAACGGGTTTGCTTAATTCTCCTTATTTTCCAATTTTATGATTTAAGTTTTGTTGTTGGCAGTTGGGCTACTTCGTTGAATTAAAACTGTTTTAAATAAACGTTTTTTGTTTCAAGTTACAACAAAATCAAGCATTAAGTGTATTGTAGGCGAACAGCAAACAAGTCGCTAAAAATTAACAAGGCAATTAAATCGGACGCATAACGGCTGTCGCGATTTTTGCTAAAAACAAAAAACAGCAAAAACAGCGCCAACCTACGCGCCGTTTATTGCAGCGTTAGCATGCAATGTCCCCTCATCCATTATTTAGTTGTAATATATGATAAAAAGTCAAAACTGTGTTTATTGTGGAATCAAAATAAAAAAATCACAGAATGCCGATGATGGTCGATCTGTTGAGCATATGATTCCACAAATAGCTGTTAGTAAGACAAGAACAAATGCTCAAGGTGATTTCCATGTGTGCCGTAAATGCAATACTAAAAAAAGCAGAATAGATGAACTTTTTGGACTAATTTCAAGAATAAACTCTCCAAATGAGAATGGAGACATAGCTGTTAGTAAACTGGCTAAAATGGCGGGGAAAGGAAATAATGCCGTTTTAAAAATGATAAAAAGTGTTAAAAAAACAACCGAAGGCATCCAATTAAAACTCCCATTTAACGGTGAAGATATATATGAATATGGTGTATTCCTTACAAAGGGGAATATTTTAAAAAACATGGAAGTTTATTAAATATCACACATAAAATTGTATTTGTTAAGTGGGGAAGTCCGCATTTAATTAAAGTTATGTTGACGAAATATAGAGAAATTCATGGTGCCAATGTCTTTGGCGATTTAGCCTGCAATCGTAATGTTGAAAATATCTTTAACGAATGCTTTATTATTGCTGGTGAAAATAATGATGAATTTGTATTTATTTTCAATCAGGCATATCTATTAATTACAGAGGTAGTTGATTGCACCAAAGATAATGAATTAGAAGAAGCATGAGAAACAAGCTTGCTTTAATAGCTGGTTTTTCTAAAAACGAGAGAAGTAAATATTGTGTATAAGCAGCAATATTTAAAGCATGCTAACAAACAAGAATAGGTGTTGCGCAGCCGACACCTTATTCGGGTGTTGAACAAGCCCGATCGGGAATTGCTTCTCTTTATAGTAAATAGTGGATTTTGCTGAAGGCTAAATTTAATTTGTCACTTTTCTTTAGGCGAGTTTCGCTAATATACAATTGATAGTTCAATTATATCAATCTGTTATCTTTTTTGGTTGAATGCCAATACACCTCTTTTTATTCGCTTTCTGTTATGAATTCTTCGTAGAAGATCACGCGTGATAACACGCTAATTTCTCAGTCGCTTTATACCTACAAAACTCATTTCATGCTGACAACATGGGCAGATGTAGACGGTTTTTTTTCGTTTTGGTGTTATTGCCACCGTGCTTAAATGACTCCCTAGTATCAGCATGATTTGCAAGCGAAGTTGTTTAGCATTACCTCTCAAGAAACCGTAATCACGAACGCGCTGCAGGCCTTTTGGTAATACATGTTGTAAGATTAACCATAAGAATTTAAGTACGGGTAATGTTCGCTTTTTGATAATATCTGTTCCTCCTTCTTTATATCTAAAGGTCACTGTTTTTTCGCTGACATTAATAATGTCTTTATCGGGTAACACGCCACGGTACAGGTAACGAGATAAATACTGGAATGATGACAAACCAAATCCGACCTTGCGACAATCAACGACCCATTTTTTAGCAATATCATTGGGCATAGCTAACTCGGGGGTGGTGATTGATTGCATCAATCACTCTTGCTCGCCATACCTTGGCGAGTGCCAATTCATTAAAGAGATATTTCTTATCATTTTTATGCCACTGCTTGTTCGTTGCATCATAGCTTCCACTGGGCACGATGATATGTAGATGAGGATGACATTCTCTTTTACGATTATGTGTGTGTAATACGCTGGTAAAACCTAAGTCACCTTTATTCTGTCGTGAGGCAAAGTCTTTTAATATGTTTGATGTTACTTGAAACATCAATTTATATAGCGCCTTCGGTTTTTTATGAGCAAGGGCTCTAAATTGATAGGGTAAGGTAAACGTGACCATAAAATAGTGCACAGGTAGTAATTTATTAGTTTGTTTGGCTAGCCAATTCGATGTGGTTTGATGCAAACATTGTGGGCAACTTCGGTTTCCACAGGATGCGGGATGTTGTTGGTCATGCTGACAGTGTCCGCAGTGCCATTGTGTGGTGCGGGTTGTATCATTTTTACAGTGCAACATATCGGTAATGGCGCGGCGAATATCTTGATTTAATAATCCACCATATTGTTGCTCTAGTTGCTCATGGTAGCGTTCAAGTAATGCAATAAATTGGCTCATAAAGCCTCCCATTGAATCGGTAATTTATCGGTTAGTTGGTTAAGGGCTGCCACATTGTCTTTTTGTTTAAGCGTGGTGAGTTGTGTGTATTTTGCTGTGGTATTGAGGCTATGATGGCCTAATAATATTTGCAGAGAGCGTAGGTCAATACCTTGCTCTAACAAGTGTGTTGCAAAGCAATGTCGCAGTGAATGTGGACTTATATTTTTCTTAATCCCTAACTCAGCCATTACTTTCTTCAAGGCTTTTTGGACGCTTCCTTTATCCATGGGTACATGTTTGTTTTGACCAAAACGAGGAAATAATAAGACCGGGTGACGGTGTGTATTCCAGTAACAGCGCAAAGCCTGTAAGGTTCGTTTGGGAAGGGGGATTAAGCGATCTTTCCCGCCTTTTCCCTCACGGATATGAACTTGCATAGTTTGGCTATCAATGTCGTTGACGGTTAAATGAAGGGCTTCACCTAACCGTAATCCCATGCTGTACAGGACAAGAAAAAACACCTGATAGCGTAAAGCACGCGTCGCGCTAATTAACATGCCAACCTGCTTGTTGGTGATGACATCAGGAATGCGTTTTACTTGTGGTGGTTTGACAATATTTAACCATTCCCACTGGCGTTCAAGGGTATGCTTGTAGAAAAACTGCAACCCATTACGGTCTAATTTGATGGTACTCCAAGAGTGAGTTTGAATGAGTTGCGCAAAGTAGCATTTCAAATCAGCTTTAGTGAGGGTGTCAGGTGTGCGGTCAAAAAAAGTAGTTATCCTACGCACAGCACGAGAATAAGCATCAATAGTGGCAGGTCTCATGCCCTGTAATGCTAAGTTGGTCAAGTGTTGTTGATATAAAAGGTTAAAGTGTTTTTGTTCTGAGGTGTTCATCGCTTATACTCCTATTAGACATCACCGAAAAGTGATGCAAATATAAGTATGCGTGTTGGTTCATATTTTGTTTTTCTGCCGCACAGCGGCTTCGTTCAACAAGCACTTTAAACGGAACAAAAACAGTTGGCTACGTTTCGCTCCGCTACACATTATAGCCAACAATTTTTGTCCGCTTAAGTGGGCGTTATATGATAAGTCACTACGGTAGTAGTTTGAATATCTATATTATTTGAAGGAAGCAAGATGGAAAGCAAAGGTTCAGAATGGAATAGATGGGATTTACATTTTCATACTCCTTCATCATATGACTATAAAGACAAGGCAATTTCCAACGCTGAAATAATTCAGGAAATGAAGCGAAATTCAATTTCAGTATTTGCGATTACAGACCACCATGTTATTGATATTGATAGATATCGTGAATTGAAAGAACTTGGTGAAAAAGAGAGTATTACAGTTTTGCCTGGCATTGAATTTCTCTCTGATGCTAGAGGAAAAGATCCTGTTCATTTTATTGGTATATTTTCTGAGAACACTAATTTAGAGCATGTATGGGGTCAGATTAAACACAAGACAGATATTAACAAAGTTGATTCGGAAGGACTCAGGGAGAATCAGGTTTATTGTGATTTAATTGATACTATAAAATTAGTAAAGAGTTTGGGTGGGATAGTAACAATTCACGCTGGTGAAAAGAGCGGTTCTGTTGAAAATATTACACATTCACTTCCTCACGGAACTGCCCAGAAGACAGAGATAGCTAAAGCAGTTGATATTTATGAGCTTGGAAAGGAAGCGGATCAGGAAGGGTATAGGAAATTTGTTTTTCCAAATATTGGGAAAACTATCCCTATGATTATCTGCTCTGATAATCACAACATAAAGAAATACACGATTAAACAAAAATTATGGATTAAGGGTGAACCTTCATTCGCAGGTCTAAAATACGCCCTAAACGAGCCAGAAAGCAGGTTTTACATCGGTGAAGAGCCAAGTGTTCTTAAGAGAGTAAGAGAAAATAAAACTAAATATATTAAAACGCTTAATATAAAGAGAACAGGTAAAAATGATAATGATTCAATTTGGTTTGAGGATTTAGCAATACCGCTAAACAGTGAGCTTGTCACTATCATAGGCCATAAAGGAAGTGGAAAGAGAAAAATAATGCAGGACAGCCACATCTTTTTGACTAAATTGAATATTGTACCTACTATATAAACAGTGTTTTTGTTTACAGTTGTGGAGTTTGGTATGACACAATCACGTGCTTCGTTAATTTCTCTTGTGGACACGCCTTATTATCATTGCATTTCTCGATGTGTTCGCCGTGCATTTTTGTGTGGCGAAGATAATTACAGCGGTAAAAACTATTCACATCGCCGGCAATGGATGGTCGATCGTATTCGGCAATTAAGTGATATCTTTGCCATTGATGTTTGCGCTTATTCGATTATGTCTAATCACTATCACCTTGTTTTACATGCTAATGAAGCCGAGATTAGCGCCTGTAGCGATGAAGAAGTTTGCCGACGTTGGTATCAACTTTATTCCGGCTCAGAAATAGTTTCGCGATGGCGCAAAGGGGAGCTGACTTGCGCAGGTCAAATAGAGGTGGCGCTTGAGATAATCAGCAAATGGCGTCATCGCCTGCTTGATATCTCTTGGTTCATGCGTGCGTTAAATGAATTTATTGCCCGCAAAGCGAACGCCGAAGATAACTGTAAAGGACGCTTTTGGGAAGGGCGCTTTAAGTCGCAAGCATTGCTTGATGAAAAAGCACTATTAACTTGTATGGCTTATGTTGATTTAAACCCCGTGCGGGCAAAAATGTCAGAGAGTGTGGAAACATCGGAATTTACGTCCATATTTGAGCGTATCCACAGTAAATGTAGTCACGATGAAGCGTTGCATTGCCATGATAACAGTAAACCCTTATTTGGTTTTGTAGCGGCAGAATGTGATGCGCCCCACGAAGGTATTCCCTATGCCTTGCTCGATTATTTAGAGCTTGTTGATTGGACTGGGCGAGCGATTCGAGAGGATAAGCGCGGCGTGATTTCGAGCCAACTGCCAAGCTTATTAAGTACCCTTGGTTTAGAGAGTGACACGTGGTTAGCCTTAGCCGTGAGTTTTGGTAAAGATTACCATGGTGCAGTGGGCTCACTTGAAGAGCTGACATTATTTGCCGAGCATACAGGCCGATGTTGGGTATCTGGGCAAAACAAACTAAGTTGTATGCTGCATTAACTCCCCATCATTTATTTTTTATTAACTATTAACACTGCGTTAAGGGGGGGGTGTGCGTTGATTTTAATAAAATTTGATTAAACAGATTGAATTGAGTATCAAGTGTGGGAATTTAAGTATTTAAATACAGCAAAGCGCTGATTAAGATTATTTTTAAAAAGAATGGCTATTATATTTTTATAAATGAAAAGATATGGATGTCCTCGTTCGTTACTCAAAGATATGGATGTCCTCGTTCGTTAGTTTAGACAATGTTACATTTTCAAAAAGTATTAGCTCAATTAATGGCTTATTTTTATTAGTGAAGTTAAATAAAAAATCCCGACTATATCGGGATTTTTATCTGCCATTACTGCGATTTTATGCGCTACGTTTACGTAACAAACCTAAACCGAACAGACCTAGACCAAGAATACCTAACGTAGCTGGCGCAGGAACGGTAATTGATGTTCTAAATGCTGCAATGTTCTCTGTTTTATCACTGAAGTTATTTTCAGTCCATAACCATTTTGCATCGGAGCTTATTTCACCTAAAAGTTTATTACCCCAAATACCGGTTCCATTGCGTGCCCACTCAGTAGCAGAAACGAAATCAACACCATTCGTTGTAACATCCCAAGCACTTGAAGAGACGTTGATATTGCCATCCCATAAAATTTCCGCGAGTAAACCTGCTGGATTACCTGTACTACCGATACCAAAATTATTAACAACAAAACCAAACTCATAGGTTCCTGGTGCTAAATCAAGCGTAAATGAATCTGCATTTTGCCAGTTACTTACGTTTGCTCCTGTGGAAAATAAGGTAGAAAAATTAGTAGGGTTTGTTAGGTCAGTACATCCCGTATTGGCACAAAGACCTAAATGTAGCATGGTATTGTCTACGGTATAGTTGATGGTAACTGGTTTTGCTTGTACGGTATTGATTGCAAATGCTGATGCGAGCATAACTATTTTAGTGATACCTTTCACGTTTACTTCCTTAAAATAAAAATTTTGATATAAAATCATTTAAAAGCAAAAAGTACGCCAAAATAATAAAGCCGTTGTTTATCAATGATTTACTTTATTTTTGTTGTTGTGGGTAATCGTCTGTGTAAAAAAAACTGACACTTGCAATTAGAGGCTGGAATATTAATGTATAGATAATTATAGGATTTGTTATTACGGTGCAGAGAGTAATGCGATTATTGCTGTGCCAGTTACCACGCTAATTTACTCCATAACTGTTGCTGTTCTCGATCCATAAATAGTGAATATAGGCGTGAGCGAATCATTGCCTATGTTGTCAAATCAGAAACGAATCGCTTTAACATTTTTATTTTGTCTATATGAATCTGGTATAAGAGGATAGTGATGGTATAGATAGCGTATTTATATCTGCGACAAATCAAAGTTTTTCAAAAATACTATAGAATCATTTGATTAGCAGATGATTAATAGATAGTGTGATTATTAATAAAAATGAAAGGAGTGGTTCTGCGTGTTATCTGTACGAGTATTTTTATACTAGAGTTTATGCATTTTTTAATCGAGAGTCTTAGGTAATCAAGATATCTAATAGTGAAGTGAAAGGTTTGTTGATAAGGTCGTCAAATAAGATTGGTGCACATGTTTTTTACTGTTATCGCGGGTAAAAAATTAACTCTGGAAGCGTAAATGTGAAAAA
Organism: Psychromonas sp. MME2; assembly: GCF_040566515.1. Lineage (NCBI taxonomy): Bacteria > Pseudomonadati > Pseudomonadota > Gammaproteobacteria > Alteromonadales > Psychromonadaceae > Psychromonas > Psychromonas sp. MME2. Next base: position 109,871 of record NZ_JBEWXI010000010.1, read on the forward strand.
AACATTTCTGTTGTTAATAACAATCTCATTATTCAGCGCCATAGTATTTTCTGAACCGCTATCTTTAAAATATTTTCAAACCGATGAGCGTTACGACTACCGTATTAATCTGCTTAAACTTGCCATGGATAAAACAATAGAAAGTGACGGACCTTATTCGCTTGCGCCTCTCGACATAAAAATGCCACAGAGCAGAGGCCTTCGTTTTCTGGCTAAAGGGGAAAAAGTAAATGTAGTTTTTTTGCCGACAAACCGAGAAAGAGAATCAACATTTTTAGCTGTTAAAATTCCGATTCTCAGGGGGTTGCTCGGTTATCGAATATCTATAATTAGAAAACAGAGTTTACCTGATTTTGCTAAAATTGAATCAATTGATCAGTTAATAGCAGAATATAAAGCGGGCTTTGGTAATCAATGGGCTGATATGGATATTCTCAGAATTAACAACATACCTACAGTCGGAACCACTGAATATGAAAATTTATTTAGCATGTTGGATGCTAAAAGGTTTGATTATTTCCCAAGAGGAGTCAATGAAGCGTGGCATGAAATATCTCAGAGAGAGAAGAGATTCCCAGCACTTACCGTTGATCCCTACATTGCTCTTTACTATCCTTATCCCGTCTATTTTTTTGTTAATAAATCTAATCTGAAGCTTGCCGACAGAATTGAGCGAGGCTTGAATCTTGCGCTTCAAGATGGAACTTTTAAAGCGCTTTTTTTAAAGCATCATGCGGCTATTATTGAGCAGGCTGCATTGCATAACAGAAAAATATTTATATTAAAAAATCCTACCCTTTCTGAGGGAACAGAAGATCCTGATTCAAGTTGGTGGTTAAAAGACAAATAGGATTTTCAACCACGTTAGCGTCGTGTAGTACAGGCCGTAACCTTTCTGTTATCTTTTTGGTCCTTGCTTATTTGTCTCGCGATGATCTTAGAAAGCTATTTTTTGGCACTACTAATCCTTCGATTGTCCCTCCGTTAAGGCTTTATCTAAGGCATCAACGCGTACCTGTGGTGAGTGGCTGAGATGGCCAACTAATGAATATAAACTCGGTACAATAAATAATGTCACTAGCGTCGCTAATAACATGCCTCCGAAGAGTACAACACCAACAGCAAATCGAGTTTCAGCACCGGATCCCGATGCAATAAGCATGGGAACAGCCCCTAAAAGTGTGGTGATTGTCGTCATTAATATTGGTCTCAGGCGTTGTTCTGCTGCATTAATAACCGCTTCTTTTACTCGCTGTCCTTGCCCTCGTAATTGATTGGCAAACTCAACAATTAAGATCCCGTTTTTAGTTGCCATACCAATTAACATTAACATGGCTAATTGGCTGTATAAGTTAAAGGTTTCACCTGCGAGTAAAACGGCTAATAGTCCCCCTAATAGTCCGATTGGTACGGTTAACATCACCACAGCAGGGCTCACAAAGCTTTCAAACTGAGCAGCTAAAACGAGGTAACAAACGAATAAAGCCATTACAAACAAAAGCCAAACTTCCCTTTGATTGTCATAATAAGATTTTGATTCACCAGAGTAATCATAGGTATAGCCAGTCGGTAACAATTTATTTGCCTGCCCATTTAAATATTCTAATGCTTCTCCCAAACTCGCATCATTAATTAAACTGGCTTTGAGTGTTATCGCTTTTTTCTTCTGAAAGTGAAATAAGCCACGAGCAGAAGCTCTTTCTTCCGTCGTTATCAAGGTATCAAGTGAAACTAATGTCCCTTCTTTTGACCGTAAATATATTTTGCTTAAATCATTTGCTGCATTGAAATATCTTTCATTGGCTTTAAGGTATACGTCATACTCTTCACCACGCTCTTCAAAGCGAGTTTGGCTTTGCCCTCCTAAAAACACCTCTAACGCGGTTGCAATTTCGCTCACACTGATACCTAACTCTCTTGCAACTAAGCGATTAACATGTACGATTATTTCGGGGGTTGTGGGGTTGTAATCCAACTTAACGCCATCCATCAGTCCACTTTGTTCAGCATCACGTTGTAACGCGAGCGCATAAGTATAGAGTGCATCATAATCCTCGCCCTGCACCACGAAGGCAACAGGCTCACTAGAGTTACCGCCCATACCAGGTACGTAAGGGTGAACTTGTACATCCGTTATATCATGGGTTAATGATCTAATTTTATCAACGACAGAAGCGGCGCTCATGGTGCGATCTGCCCAATCTTTCAAACGGATAATAAAGTAGCCTTGGTGGTCTGCCCATGAACCAAATGCAGGTGCAGAATAATTAAGAGAATCAATAGGGCCATCATCAGTGGCAAGTGGCAATAATTTTGAATTGATTTGTTCCATACTTTTTATCATTCTATCGTAGCTAGTCGCTTCTGTGCCGCCGACATAAATATTAATCACACCTCTGTCTTCGGTGGGGGCTAATGCTAATTGCTGTGCTTGATAACTGTAAAAAAGTGCGACAAAACAGAGTAGCATTACCATGAACGAGAGGTAATGTCGTTTAAGTAAAAAATGTAATGTCAGACGATATAAACGGCCTAACACTAACATCGCCTTATCGATAATGGCGCATAATTTACTTGGCTGGGCGGAATAGAGGGGGCTTGCTAATATTTTTTCAGCGAGTACAGGCACAATTGTTAATGCCAATATAGATGAAATAATAATTGCTGCAGAAAGTAGTACCGCAAATTCAGTGAAGAGTTCTCCAATTTTTCCATCCATGAAAATGAGTGGCAAAAATACCATTACTAATACCACCGTGGTTGCAATCACAGCGAAGTTTAGTTCTTTGGCACCTTTAAAGGCTGCTATCATTGGTGATTCACCGAGCTGCCGATGACGGATAATGTTTTCAACAACGACAATCGCATCATCGACTACCAGCCCAATCGCTAAAATTAACGCCATTAAGGTTACTAGGTTAATGCTGTATCCAAATAGGTAAGCAACAGAAAAGGCCGCAACTAAGGAAATGGGAACCGTTAGCGCCGGAATAATGGTGGTGGCAAGTCGGCCTAAAAATAGGTATAGCACTGCAATCACTAACAACGCGGTGATCAGTAATGTTTGATAAACTTCTTTTATTGCGGCGTCAATGAATACGGTACTATCATAATCAACCTGTAACGTTGTTCCTTCTGGTAAGAAGTTTTGCAAATGGGTTAACTCTTGCTTCACTGCTTTAGAGACATCCAGCGGGTTGGCTTGTGACATCGCGATTATGCCCAAACCGAGACTGTCGATATTATTCGCTTTAAATGTAGTGGTTTCCTGCTTTGCACCGACATAAATATTGGCCACGTCGGATAAGAAAACAGCGCTACCGCCAATCTCAGTCACTTTAAGGTTATAAAAATCCTCAGCGTGTTGATATAAACGTTCCATACGTACAACAAGGTTAAGGCTATCATTACGCACATAGCCCGCAGGTAGTTGTATGTTTTCTTCCTGTAATGCATGGGTAATATCATTCGTTGTTAACCCCCGTGCAGCTAATTCAATGGGGTTAAGCTCGATATATAAAACGCGTTCTACACCACCGGACATATTTATCGTACTCACACCCGGTAATAAACTTAATCGTTCGACTAAAACGCGCTCGGCATAATCACTTAATGCAACACGATCTATTTTGCTGCTGGTTAGATTCAGCCACATCATCGGCGCACCATCACTGTCGTTTTTACGTACTACGGGTTCATCTACATCATCTGGTAAACGATTTCGTGCTCGATTGACTGCATCACGAACATCACTGACGGCTTCAATCATGTCATGACCTTGCTTAAATGCGATGTTAATACCAGACCAGCCATCCCACGACGATGACCAGATATAGTCAATCCCGTCTATTCCACTGAGCTCATTTTCAATCGGTTTTGTTATTTGTGTTTCAACGATAGACGAAGCACTTCCTCTATAGGGGGTGCCAATTGAAACGATTGGACTTTCGATATCTGGCATTTCACGAACTGGTAATAAGTCAAAACCTACCATTCCAAATAGCACTAATAAAATGCTTAATACAATTGCCGAAATAGGCCTATACATTGCAAAATCAGAGATTCTCATGATTTTATAACAACTTTTGCGCCATCCTGCAGTTTGACTGTGCCTTTATAAACAATGCTATCGTTAGGTGATAAACCCGTTAATGCTTGTACTTTTTTGCCATTTCGCTCACCCAGTGTCACTTCTACTTTTTCTGCGATATTGTTGGCGATACGGTAGACAAAGCGTTGGTGTCCTTGATAAACGATTGATTGCAGTGGTATCAATAACTCTGCAGGTTTATTGAGCAGGATGTCAGCCGTCACCAAACTACCCGGTGTCAGTGCCATGTCACTATTATCAATGTTAAATTGAAGGTAAACATTGAGGTTATGATTTTTTACGCGACTATCGATACTGCTTAGTATGGCTATTTTATCTTCAGCAGTTAGTTCTGTGCTGCTGATTTTAACTTGTTGTTTTTCTTTTAGTAAATTAATGTGGCGAGCTGCGATAGGTACGTTAAGACGTAATTGTGACGCATCATCAAGGGTGGTTAATACCGTATTCGGTGTAACCAATTGACCGCGACTTAAATCAACTAAGCCTAGTTTCCCAGAAAAGGGTGCTACGATGGTTTTATCTTGTAAAGCTGCTTTTGCTAATGACAATTCGGCTTGTTGAATAAGCCATTGTGTTTCAGCACTTTCTAGTGTTGCTTGTGTTACCGCCCCGGTTTTAAAAAGGGCCCGATAGTTGTTATATTGGCGTTGGTAGTCAACTAAGCGCGCCTGCTCACGATTGACAACAGCAAGTTGGTGGCGATCATCGAGTTCCACCATCACACTGCCTTTTTCTATCATTTGACCAGATTTAACATGAATCGATTTTATTTTCCCTTCGGATTCAGGTTTAACCTCGATGGAATTAATCGCAAATACCGTCCCTAATAGGGGGACTTTTTCATGTAATACCTGTTTATCAACGCGTACGACTTCCACGGAATGTGTTGGCGAAGCGGTGTTGGTTTGCTTGTTTTTATTTTCACCATCTTGGTTATTGATAAGGGTCCATCCTATTAAAAACAATGCGATTATCACTGTTAATAAAAGGTATTTTTTCATGCTTTGCTCTTGCTGTTTATAAATGATGCTTAGCGATAGCCCGGTTAATGTAATGGGGGGATGCTAAGTAGAAAATTGAGTGAAATATAAAAGGTATTTCTCTGCCTTTATGTTATCTCAAAGGGGGGATTTATAGAAGTAAAATAGTGTCCTGAACAGAGATTCCCATCTTACCTCGGTATGCCTTGTCAGTGGCAATCATCCATTTATTTCCCTCACTTAAATTGGTCATATCGTTAAAGGCATGACTACTATTAACCCGCGACTGTTTAATAAATGTGAAGCAAACATCACTGATTGTAATGCTCGATGTTACTGCCCATAAAAAGATCATCAAGTAAAAGGGCGTTGCGTCCATGAAATTATAAAATTTTACTTAGTTGCTAAGCATTGATTGACTTGGACGTCTAGACGTCTTACTATCGGTTTTTATTTATGTACTCATGTCCCGCTTTGCGATGATGACAAACATAACAGTAATCGACTCTTAATTAAATTCAGGACATTTGATGATAGAAATAAAAAGTGTAAATAAAGTTTTTTATCAGGGAGATAAAGCTATCCATGCGCTTAGCGATATTAATCTTAATATCGCTGAAGGTTGTATATATGGCGTTATTGGCTCCTCTGGTGCAGGTAAAAGTACTTTAATTCGTTGTGTGAATTTATTAGAGCGGCCAAGTAGTGGTCAGGTTATCGTCGATGGGATTGATTTAACTGCACTTTCTAATCAGCAATTGACATTAACGCGTCGTAAAATAGGCATGATATTTCAACATTTTAACCTGCTTTCATCATGTACTGTTTTTGATAATATTAGCCTCCCTTTAAAATTGGCGGGGGTAAATAAAAAAACGATAAAGGCTAAGGTCGAGAGCCTGTTGGCGCTGGTGGGGCTGAGTGATAAGCGTGATACCTATCCTGCTAATTTAAGTGGAGGGCAAAAACAACGTGTTGCGATTGCCCGCGCTTTAGCCTCTGATCCTAAAGTATTACTTTGCGATGAGGCAACCAGTGCGCTTGATCCCGCGACGACACAGTCCATATTAGAGCTTCTTAAAAAGATCAATAAAGAATTAAACCTGACTATTTTACTCATCACGCATGAGATGGCCGTGGTCAAAGGAATTTGTAGTGAAGTTGCCATTATTGGCGGTGGCAAATTAGTTGAACAGGGCGCGGTTGGCGATATTTTCGCCCACCCAAAAAGTGCTTTAGCACGTGATTTTATTCGTTCGACATTAGATTTTTCGATACCTATCGATTACAGCGAACGCCTATTAGCAGCTCGTACTGAAAATAGTTACCCATTAGTCCGTTTAGAATTTACAGGCGCTTCCGTTGATGCGCCATTGATCAGCCAAGTTGCGCGACTATTTAATATTGATATTAGTATTCTTAGTTCAAATATGGATTACGTTGGTGGGGTTAAATTTGGTCTTATGTTAGCGGAATTTTTCGGCACAGAAGAAGATGCAGATAAAGCAATCGCTTTTCTTAAAGAGCACAACATAGAAATAGAGGTATTAGGATATGTCGCTTGATTCAATTTTTAGCTGGTGGGCTAACAATGATCGCCTTATCGCACTATTAGTGGACGCGCTAGGGCAAACATTAGCCATGGTGTTTACTTCTGGATTCGTGGGTTTTTTATTTGGTATTCCGCTCGGTATTTTATTACATTTAAGTAAAAAATCAGGCCTATTAGAAAATCATGCGCTTAATAAAATATTGTCAACCGTGGTTAATATGGGGCGTTCTATCCCCTTTATTATTTTGTTGGTCGCTATTATTCCGTTTACTCGTTTTCTGGTTGGTAGCTCAATTGGCACGGCAGCGGCGATTGTCCCTCTCACTATTGCTGCGATTCCATTCATTGCGCGTCTTGTTGAAGGGGCGTTACTTGAGGTGCCGTCGGGGTTGATTGAAGCAGCTCAGGCGATGGGCGCTAAACCTGCGCAGATTATCACTAAAGTACTATTACCAGAGGCGCTTCCCGGTATCATTAATGCAGCGACGATCACCCTCGTTACGTTAGTAGGTTATTCGGCGATGGCGGGAACGGTTGGTGGCGGTGGCCTTGGTGACGTTGGTATTCGTTACGGTTACCAACGCTTTGATGGCTCAGTGATGCTGATAACCGTTGTTATTTTGGTGATTTTGGTACAACTCATTCAATCTGTCGGTGATTATTTAGTTAAGCATGTTGATCATCGCTAAGCGCTTTTATTACAACTAAAACTACAAAAATAGGGTATACCCTAAAAGGAGCAACACTATGAATTTTAATCTTAAAAGCATTTTTACCGTGCTAGGTTTAGCATCGACATTAGCACTTACGGGATGTGGCGAGAAAGAGTCGGCAGAGCCCGTGGTCGATCATTCTAAAATTACGGTGGGGGTTATTGCTGGCTCAGAGGCACAAGTTGCAGAAGTGGCAGCAAAAGTGGCCAAGGAGAAATATGGTTTAGACGTTAAACTAATTATTTTTTCTGATTATATTACGCCCAATGCAGCATTAGATGAAGGTTCAATTGATGTTAATGCATTTCAACATAAACCTTATCTTGATCAGCAAATTAAAGATCGTGGTTACAAATTTGCGGTGGCGGGTAATACCTTCGTTTACCCTATTGCGGGTTATACAAACAAAATCAAATCACTCGATGAATTAATTGAAGGTGACAAAATTGCAGTGCCAAGTGATCCAAGTAATTTAGCGCGTTCTTTGATGTTGCTTGAGCAACAAGGATTGCTTAAATTGAAAGAGGATGCGGATTTAACTGCAACCGTACTTGATATCGTAAGTAGCCCTAAAAATTTGAAAATTATTGAGCTAGAAGCGGCACAACTACCGCGTGCTCTTGATGATGTTAGTATCGCAATTATCAACACAACCTATGCAAGTAGTATTGATCTAAATCCTACTGACGATGGTCTTTTCGTTGAAGATAAAGAGTCTCCTTATGTTAACTTAATTGTGGCACGTGAAGACAATCTAACTGCTGAAAATGTACAAAACTTTGTTAAGGCGTACCAGTCAGAAGAAGTTTATCAAGCGGCACTCGCAACATTCAAAGGTGGTGTTGTTAAAGGTTGGTAGTTTTTTTCGTTTCTTTTAAAGCGACCTAAATACGATGACAATTTAAAAGGCCCAGTGAATTCGCTGGGCTTTTTTGATCTGTTTTATCATCGCTATATAGTGATTATACCAATTCCGATAAATAGCTGATCTATTTTACTGGTTAAAACAACTTACTGCTGCGTTGTAATTTTCGCAAAGGGAATAACCATTTACGTCAAATTACGCCTTGAATTAAGCTGTTTTTCCTGCGCAAAATCTAGATCACATACTTACCGGAATTGGTATTATTTTGCTAACGGTTTCACGGCTTGAATGCGAATTGTTGCGACATCGAATTTATTTACGTGACCATTTTGACCGCCACTCTCTATATAGCTTGTATTACTTGCTAGGTAGCTCATATTGTAGAAGTCCGTTACGGCTAATGAATAGATGCCAATGCTAAGATGAGCGGCCAGCGGGGTTGAGTAAACGAGAGGTTTTTTAGCCTCTTCAATGAGCGCATGAGGCATCTGAATAACGCCCTCTGCAACCACATCACCAAGACTATTTTTAACTTGTAGCCATTTCACCCCATTAGTAATTCCAAGGTTAATCGCATTAAAGTTATTATGGTAGTGCAGCTGAATGGCATAATTACCATCCATTGTTATGGCGATATTATTAACCTCTAGGGTGTCGTTCAATGCCCCCCAATTGTTGAGATATGGTTGGCTGATAAACTCATCGGCAGCTGTAATATTGATGTTTGATATCACGCGCTTATCGCTAACTGAAATATTTTGGGCCGAGGCAAAACAGACGGGGGCACTGTGGTGAGAGTAATTATTGCTTGCGTTATAAACGGCCTCTATAGCGTAACAATTACCTTGATTATTTTCAGAAGTGTTTGTGTCCGTTACAATTCCTTGTTCGACATCAGTTTTTATAAGAACGCCGTTACAATATAGGTTATAGGTAATATCTCCCTTCTGTGTATCACTAAACTCTACGGCAAGTTGACCATTATCTTGACTAAATACGCCTGTTATTAGCGGTTCTTTCGGTGCAAATACGGCAGGGTCGTCGGTACTGAGTGGATCTGCGGTTACCTTGGTTATTGCACTGCTGCCAGCAACGATATCAGCTAAGGTGATGACCAGATTATTCGTTTCAACAAGATCGGCCCAAGCAATAAACTGATCGGTTATATGACCGTTGACAGTAACACCTTGTACTGTGTAATAGCCCGTTTCTTCGGATGTTTGTGGTAACTCTATTTGCAGATTCACGACTTTATTTTGCAGCCTTAACCCTTGTAATTTTATATTGCTAGCATCTGCAAATTGTTGTTGACGTAGCTTAGTCGTAATAAATGGTTTTAAGTTAATGCCTTGATCGCTAGTCGTCACCCCAAATACATTTTCGATTACCATGCCAACATAGGCAGCAACCGACCAAAGTTGACGTTGTGAGTTAATCACAGGGCCAGACAATTCTGGGTGAGTAAAATCTAACAGGTTAGGTTTAAGTGAGAGCCATTCCAGATTTTCCATATTGGAAAGGTTAAGTGCAGCACTGCGCAATAAGGTTTGGTAAGCGGCGTTAGCGACGGCTGTATTACCGATTTGTGCCGCTGCTTTTAAACCGTAAGCGGTAACAAATGGCCAGATAGCACGGTTATGGTAGATAGGCACATCGGGTTGTTGTGGGAATATTACGGGTGCGCCCATGTCGCTATGTGGATAATTCGCTACTATTTTATGCGCACGTGTTGTATCGGCAATACCGGTAATAATTGCGAGTGATTGACCTAACCAATCAAATTTATGGAGCGCCGCTAAATCTTGATGTCCTGCAGTCAGGCTACTATACATCCCCATATCCTCTAGCCAGAAGCGGTGATTGATAGCCATTTTAAGCTGATTTGCCCAGTTTTGATATTTCGAGGCAATATCTGGCTCACCTTGTTCTATGGCTAGTTTGGCGGTTAATGATAGTGCTTGGTAATGTGCGACGTTAGTAGAAAGCGCTTTGGCACTGCCCATACTGGCGATATCTTTTGTTATCCAAATGGGGTAACTTTGTTCACGCCAATCAAGGAATGATTGCTCACCATTATATAAGCCATCAACTTTGTCGTAAGCCGCTTTACGATCGTTTTCAACGGTATTAATTAATGCGTTATAGGCTTTTACTGCAAATGCACTTCGCGTTTCACCAGTTAGGTTTTGTAGTGCTTTTTCGGCTCCAAATGCCCAAGTGACACGGTCGGTACTGATCGGCCAGCTACCGCCTGAACCGGTATCTTGTACAATTTGCAGGCCACTATCATCACCCGCAGCTTGAATTGGTTTACTGACACCATCACGATAACCTGAAAGCTTGAACTCTAGTGAGGTTTTAACACGTTCAGGATCAAGCAGAGCGAGTCCTAAATTTGCTGCGTAAGCCAGATCACGCGTCCAAACATAGTGCCATTTCGCACCTGTTTCAAAACAGTCGCAAGCAATCGCTTGACCGTTGTTATAACTACCATCTTTAATTTCAGAAACACTATTTTGTTCGCTTTCATTAATGGCTAAAGAGAATAGAGCATCAAAGGCAAGGTTGCCGGTACGAATGGTGGGGTGTCCCGCTTTCTCTTGATAGAGCAGATAATCATCACTGGAATCACGTAAACCTTGAGTCGTCGATTGGGCGTAGTGGCGATATTGAGCAGCCTCGTTTTCAGCAGAAAAAGTGGCAAATTCTTCTTTTTTATCATAGGTTGTGAATGTCAATGTGTGTATGTTTTTACGAGATTTATGTGGATTCACTTTCACTCCTTCACTGCCATCAGTTGTAATGCTATGTGTATATTTCTATGTTACCTCAGATGCTTTGTCTGGCGCTAGCTTGATGCCTTATCAAGGTAATAAGTATTATCTTTAAATGTTAATATGAGTCTAGAGGCTCCGTAACTTGTGCTTTTTATTAATACAAAGGCTGCTCTGTACGGCGAAATAGCTTCTCGCCGTACTAATTGTGTTTATGGATTGTTCTCTGGCAAATGAGATTTTATGATTTCATATAAGCGTGGACGGTATTGAGCTATCTCTTCACTAGAAAGTCCTTCAAGAGAGTGTGGGTATTTTAACCATGCCTCGGTCTCATGAATGTAATAGTCTGGTGTAAGCTCTGTTTTATTACGAGCTGGCTTGTAATAGGGGACCGCAACTCTCACCTCTTCAGGCATATTAAGCCGAGTCTTCTTCTGTAACTCATTAATAATTGCTTCAATTGAGCGACCTGTATCGAATACATCATCCACCAGTAAGAGTTTGTCGTGACGTTGGATATTCTTAACCAAATAGTTAAGCCCGTGAACTCTGACTTGTTTTGCTTGTTGATCGATTTCTGCTGCGTAGGAAGAGGTTCTGATAGCAATATGATCTGATTTAATGCCATGTACGCTTAAGAATTCTTGTACGGCGATGCCGATAGGTGCACCACCACGCCAGATGGCTACGATAAAGGTCGGTTTAAAGTTACTATCAAGAACTTTGCGTGCTAATGTATATGAATCTTCTAATAAAGATTGGGCTGTTAAGTACTGTTTCTCTGCCATCTTGATTCCAGTTGAATATGGATAGAAAGCCGCTAAACCTTGAACAAATATCTCGTTTATGTTCTAATTCGCGACTCAAATAACTACAAATATACCACATTAAGTTGGTGATTTATTGGTAAAAGATCGTGAAAAAAATATTTTTAGATGAAGACTCATTAATCGAAGAGTCATTTCAATTAGCAACCCAAATATTGGCAAGCGATTTTAAACCTACTTTTATTGTTGGTCTATGGCGCGGAGGCAGTTCGGTTGGGATTTATGTGCAAGAATGTCTGCAGACGTTAGGGGTTAAAACGGATCACATCTCTATTCGCACTTCATACGGCGGTTTTGACAGTTACCAACAAAAAACAGAGAATGAACAGCCGATTCGCGTTCATGGACTTACTTATTTAATTAAGAACTTAAATGTCGGCGATAAATTGCTTATCGTTGATGATATGTACCGGACTGGAAAAAATTCACAAGCTGTCATTGATGAGCTGCAAAAAAGGCTTAAACGCAATATGCCATCCGATGTTAGGATTGCGACTGTTTGGAAAAAAGCCAGCATAGCGAATAACAAAACCCCTGACTATTTTGTTCATGAAACCGATGACTGGGTTGTTTTTCCCTATGAACTTCAAGGATTATCGCTCAAAGAAATAAAGCAATATAAATCTTTTGCTTATCATTCTATTGATGCGCAATTATTCACTAACAATTAATTGTTTCATATTATATCTATCTTTATTAGCGATAAGTGTTAAAGCAAACTCAAAAGTATTGGGCCACTTCATGATGCCGAAATGAAGTGGCCCTCTTACTTCCTTTTGTCGTTAATCTTGTAAATCTTCTGGTAGTACCAAATTCAATATAATCGCCGTGATCCCGCCAGCTGCCATTCCTGAGGATAGGATGCTTTTTACCCAATCAGGCATAAACTGTAGAATTTCAGGGTGCTGTCCAATACCCAGTCCCATTGAAAATGACAGTGCCATTATCAAAATAGCACGGCGGTTTAATTCGCAACGGGAGATAATACGGATTCCTGAAGCCGCAATTGTACCGAACATGACAATAGTTGCACCGCCTAATACTGGCTCAGGAATCAGCTGCACTAAGTTCGCAACACCTGGAAATAGGCCAAGTAGTACTAGCATACCCGCAACGAAGTAACCGATATAGCGACTAGCTACGCCTGTGAGTTGAATAATACCGTTATTTTGACTGAAGGTTGAATTAGGAAAGCTATTGAGTACTGATGCTAATGCTGAGTTTAGACCGTCAGCGAGTACTCCCCCCTTGATACGTTTTACATAAATTGGGCCTGTTACGGGTTGCTCAGAGGTTTCTGATGTTGCGGTTATGTCACCGATAGCTTCTAGTGAAGTGATGGCGAAAACGATGATCAGTGGGATTAGTAATCCCCAGTCAAATCCTAATCCATATTGCATCGGCATAGGAATCGCAATTAATGCACTTTCTGTTGCTTTTGATGTGTCCAGCATGCCAGTAAACCAAGCTAACAATGTACCGACTGCCATAGCAATAACAATCGATGAAACGCGCAGGTAGGGATTTTTTAGCCGGTTAGAAAAACGATTAAACCTAATACGGTACCCGCTAGCATTAAGTTGTCTAAACTGCCGAAGCTACCATCTCCAATGGCTGCATAACCGCCCCCCATGGAGGTTAAACCAATTTGAATCAAGGTTAGGCCTATTAGAGTTACTACAATACCTGAGACTAATGGGGTAATAATACGGTGAGTATGTTGTAGTATTCGTGAAATAAATACTTCAGTCAAAGAGGCCAGTAGTATTGTACCGAAAATTGCTGCCATCATGGTTGGCACATCAGCTCCGCCTGCTTTTAATGCTAAGCCAGCCCCAATGATAGGACCTAGGAAGTTAAAGCTAGTACCTTGAATCGATAATAAGCCAGAGCCTACTGGACCAAAGGTACGAATTTGGATGAATGAGGCAAGTCCTGAAGCAAATAGTGACATGCTGACAATAGTATTGGTATCGCTAGCTGGTAGGCCTAGTGCTTGACAAATAATCAGTGACGGGGTGATCACCGCAACAAACATTGCCAATAGGTGTTGGGTCGCTGCAAAAAGCGTTTCAGGCAGTGGCGGTCGGTCTTCTAAACGGTAGATTAGATCAGAACGACGTGGTGTTTCAATTTTGCGATGTTGCTGGGTCATGGTTGTTGTTTCCTTGGTTTTTAGCAACCTTATTAATTGTTTGAACTAATCCGCTCGTCAAAATTGAGTTACCGTAGATTGCAATAGACTGGCTATTATCATGCAATCTTCAATTGTTATGAGCATAACTTGATCATTCATTTAAGGCGGCTACGTTGACTTCTTGATCCTTATTAGATGCGCTGAATGGGCATAAATATGTGAAAGCTAGATAGTTCTGTGATTGCTGTTACTCAGATCTAGACCAACACTCGAAGAAGTTTTAGTGGATGAAATTGGGGCGTTATTGTAAATATCTTTCTATAAATAGCAAACAAATGCGTTTTTGCTCCCGATTTTTTTTATTAAGATCAATAAAATGTCATCACAATGCTATGCTTTTTGTTCTAGCAACTACGAATAATGAACTAGTATTCTTCTAATAAAGGATGTGGGATGCAGTGATTGCATGCCGAGTGAACAATCGTTATTGTTGTGCGATTTTTTAATTAAATAGCTGTACCTGAAAGGGATTGTTATGGAACAGAATATTGATTTACGACAAATGATCATGGCCATAGAAACAGCCGTTTCATTAGTCGGTATGAATGATACAAATCACGGCAAACGAGTCGCTTATATTGCAGTTCAATTCGGCAATGAACTCGGTTTTAGTGACCGAGATCTACAATACGTATTTGAGTTAGGGTTACTACATGATTGTGGTGTGTCGACTGCGCAAATGCATTCTAGCTTAGTAAACCATTTTGATTGGCAAGATGCTCATATACATTGCAATATTGGTTATCAGTTACTCCACTCTTTTAAGCCCTTAGCTAAATTCGCTGTGCCAATTCTTCATCATCATACCCTCTGGGCTGATTTATCTAACTTTGATATCAGCATTGATGATGCGCGTATGGCAAATTTAATTTTCATTGCGGATCGAATAGATGTGTTAGCCGCTGCTCACTACGGGACTGATATACTGCTTGCGAAAGCCGAAATTGTACAATCAATTGTCAGCTATTCAGGTCGTTATTTTGATCCCGAACTGGTAAACGCTTTTCAAAAAATAGAGCGTTCAGAGGCATTTTGGATTGCCTTAGAAGATAGGCATATTACCCGTTATACATGGGATATGGGCAGGCTACCTTGTACTCAATCACTGACACTGGAAGAAATTAAGTATCTTGCGTTAATCATGTCATATATTGTGGATCAAAAGAGTCCTTTTACGGCTCAACATTCTGTTAGGGTTGCTGACTTAGCGAAATTTATTGCATCTTCCTATGGTTTATCGTTGCAACAATGTCAAAAGATTGAAATTGCTGGTTTGCTGCATGATTTAGGTAAATTACATATACCCGATAATATTCTTGAGAAACATGGGGCCTTGGATGTGATTGAACGTGCAATCATGAATCAACACAGTTATGAAACCTATGAAATTTTACGTCATATTGAAGGATTAGCCGATATTGCTCAATGGGCAGCGTTTCATCATGAAGGCATTAATGGTGCAGGATATCCATTTCATCCTAAACAGAGTGAAATAAGTGTGGAAGCGAGAATTCTTGCTGTAGCTGATGTATTTCAAGCGCTTGTCCAACAACGCCCCTATAGAAAGGGAATGAAAATGGAAAAGGTGCTTACTATTATTAGTGAGCAGGCAGAGAGCGGAAAATTAGATAAAGAAATCGTTAAGCATGTCATTCAGTTTGCAACCCCTTGTTATGACATTGCCAAAGGCGTCGATCCAATTAATAATCAAACGTGCTTGGAATTGTTTTCAGAGTGATGCTTAGCGACTAGGGGTAGCCCATTGTATTGTCTTAAAGTGCATATCGAAGGTTCTGTCGCCATGAGACCTTAAAAAGGCGGGCGAGGGGACGTGCTTTTCCTCTCTATAACTATACCTTAGTAGCAAAAATCGATTAATTTGGTCGCATATTAACTGTGTTTATATACCATAGCTTTTTCAGCTATTATTTATTGAGGTTTTTATGTTAGCCAAATTATTCTCCTATTTCACCTCACGCCCATATTGGATTGCGCTATTAATTGTTATTGGCTTAGTGTTTTGGATGTTTTCTAAAAAAGAAGTAGATCAGTCGACCATCAATAATGTTGTAAGCGCTTCCGAACAGCAAAAAATTGCAACCGTACAAACAACGCACTTTATTCCGCAAAAAATGACCAAAATATTAACTCTTTATGGTCGCAGTGAAGCCAACACTCGAGCTGTTATTCGTGCTGAAGTAGCTGGGAAAGTGACCGTTATAGCAACGCAAAAAGGGCGCTCAGTGACGTATGGGACAAAGTTGGCGGAGTTAGATAAAAATGAACTGCCTGAACGTCTTGAAGAGGCAAAGGCTTTGCTTAATGAACGTTTATTAAACTACAACGCGGTAAAATCACTTAATGATAAAGGATTGCAGGGGCGAGTGCGTTTAGCTGAAATGAAGAGTTTATTACTCGCGGCACAAACGAACGTTAAATATCTACAATTGCAGTTACTACGAACGGAAGTTAAAGCCCCCTTTGCGGGCATTTTACAGGAACAATATGCTGAAAAAGGGGATTATGTTAAAGTTGGTGATGCAATTTTTAGTTTAGAAAATATCGATCCTATTGTTATTCGCGGCGATGCGACCGAGCATCATATTAATCAATTGAAGTTAGGGGAGGCCATCACTGCCACCTTGCTTTCAGGCGAAAAAATTACTGGTAAGATAACTTACATTGCCTCGCTAGCCAATCCACAAAGTAGTACTTTCCGTATCGAAGCTGAATTTCCTAACCCTAATTTGCAACTATTTTCGGGTATTAGTGCAAAGCTAGCTATTCCTCTTTACCCTATTGACGCCATTTATATTTCTCCTTCAGCATTAGCCATTGATGAAGAAGGGAATTTAGGGGTGAAGGCGGTACGTGATGGTGTAGTGCAATTCAAAGCGATTAAATTGCTCGAAGCTGATAACGAAGGTGCATGGGTATCGGGGGTGGCTGAACCCATTGATATTATTACTTTAGGGCAAGGTTTCGTTAAACCGGGTGATCCTGTGCATGCTGTCCCTGCGGAGAAATAGTCATGAAAACGATCATTGATGGCGCGCTATCACGTAAACGTGCAGTATTAATGTTGTTGGCCTTTTTATTGATTGCTGGATTTGTGGCTTATATGCAGATTCCTAAAGAGTCAGATCCTGATATTCCAATTCCATTTATCTATGTTTCTACTAGCCATGAGGGGATTCTCCTGAAGATGCCGAGCGTTTATTGTTACGTCCATTAGAACAAGAGTTGAGAGGAATTGAAGGCATTAAAGAGATGAAATCGACAGCGAGCTCGGGTCATGCCTCGATTGTAATTGAGTTTTATATTGATATCGATATCAAAGATGCGCTCAATGATGTTCACGAAAAAGTCGATCAGGCAAAGGGTAAATTGCCACAAGAGACCGATGATCCGATCGTTAAACAGGTAACCTTGGCCACGGAAAATCCTGCGCTTACTATCTTATTATCTGGCAATGTCCCAGAACGAGCGCTGGTGACCTTAGCACGTGAAATGCAAGATAAGTTAGAAAGTATTGCCGATATTTTAGAGGTAAACATAGGTGGTGACCGAGAAGATATGGTGGAGATATTAGTTGATCCATTGATGATGGAAAGTTACCAACTCAATATGAATGATATTTATAGTTTAATTTCACGCAATAATCGATTAGTCGCTGCTGGGGTGATGGACAACGGTAAAGGACGTTTTCCGATAAAAGTGCCTGCGGTATTTTCGACCATTAAAGATGTATTAACCATGCCGATTAAAGTATCTGGCGATAAGGTGATTACCTTTGCCGATGTTGCGCAGATCCGTCGTACTTTCAAAGATCCGAGTAGTTTTGTGCGTGTCAATGGTTTGCCGACTATCTCCTTGGAAGTGATCAAACGTCCGGGTAAAAATATTATAGATACCGTTGATAAGGTTAAAAATTTAATCGAGGAAAATAGGGCTTTTTGGCCAAAAAACATTCAAGTGACTTATGCTGGAGATAACTCCAAGAACGTTAAAATCATGCTTAATGATTTACAAAACAACGTTTTTAGTGCCGTATTGTTAGTGATCATTGTCATTATTGCGATACTTGGGGTACGCAGTGCCTTTTTGGTGGGCATTGCTATTCCAGGCTCCTTTTTATCGGGGATTTTAGTCCTCTGGACATCGGGTATTACGGTTAATGTGGTGGTTTTATTTGCATTAATTATGGCTGTTGGCATGTTAGTAGATGGCGCGATTGTGGTAACTGAGTTTGCGGATCGTGAAATGAGTGCTGGTATTAAACGCCATAAAGCTTATCTTCATGCTGCAAAACGGATGGCATGGCCGATCATCGCATCGACAGCAACGACCTTAGCCGCTTTTGCGCCTCTGCTATTTTGGCCCGGTATTACCGGCGAATTTATGAAGTATCTACCCTTAACACTGATTGCGACGTTAACGGCTTCATTGTTGATGGCATTGATTTTTATTCCTGTATTGGGGAGTGTCTTTGGTAAACCGCGTGTACTTTCAGAAAAACAAAAAAACAATGTGATGCTTGCTGAAAGTGGTGATCTACTTGCTCTATCTGGTTTTACTGGTTTGTATGTTAATACGTTGAATCGCGCAGTAAAAAGTCCTTGGTTGGTTTTATTGTTGACGATAATTATTGCGTTTTCTGGTGTGTTTATGTTTGCCAAGTCAAATTTAGGGGTGGAATTTTTCCCCGATGTTGAACCCAATGGCATCAATGTCAAAGTGCGTTCCTATGGTGATTTTTCTGTCTATGAACAGGATCAAATCATGACGGATATTGAATCGAAGGTATTACCCTTAGCCGATGAAATCGATACCCTTTACGTGAAGACTGGGGATGCAAGTGATGAATTAATCGGCACAATGCGTATCAATTTGCAGGAGTGGCAAGAAAGGCGTAGTGCTAATGAGATCATTGCCGATATTCAACAACGTACTGAAAATTTACCAGGGGTAGAAATTGAGTTGAAGAAAGATAAGCGGGGCCTCCGACGGGTAAAGATTTGCAAATTGAAATCAGTTCGCGTTTCCCCCACTTATTGCAAGCCGCCGCGGATACGTTACGCCATAAATTACAAAGTAAAAAGTACTTTATCAATATTGAAGATGATAGTGCTAAACCGGGTGTGGAATGGCAATTTCAGATCAATCGAGCCGATGCTGCTCGCTATGGTGCTGATGCGACTTTGCTCGGTAGTGGCGTGCAGTTGTTAACTAATGGGTTGATGTTAGGTACCTATCGGCCCGATGATGTTGATGATGAGTTAGATATTCGCGTTCGTTATCCAGAGTCTGAACGTAGTTTGAGTAAGTTATCTGAGTTGCGTTTACAAACAGCAGCAGGGCAAGTACCAGTGAGTCACTTTGTTGAATTGATCGCAACGGCAAAACAATCATCTATCAAAAAAGTAGATGGGCGCATTGTGATGACGGTCAGTGCCGATATGGCCGTCGGCACAAATTTAAGTTTAATTTTGCCAGAACTTAAAGAGGAATTTAAAAGTTTAAATCTGGATCCTCGTGTGAGCTTAAAATTGCGTGGTGAAAATGAAGATCAACAGGAAGCTGAGGAATTTCTAAAAAATGCATTTATGGTGGCGTTGGCGGTGATGGCATTAATATTACTGCTGCAATTTAACTCATTTTATCAGGCGTTATTAATTTTAAGTGCAGTAGTATTCTCGACGGCTGGTGTATTTATTGGCCTTTACATAACGCAAAGTGCCTTTGGTATTGTTATGTCTGGGATTGGTGTCATCGCCTTAGCTGGTATTGTTGTTAACAACAATATTGTGCTTATTGACACCTATAATATTTTGAAGCAACAGGGGGTAAACACGCGAGAAGCTATTTTACGCACAGGCGCGCAGCGTATTCGACCCGTTTTACTGACCACGGTGACAACGATTTTAGGATTGCTGCCGATGGTATTAAAACTCAATATCGATTTCTTTGCACAAACGGTTGAATATAATGCGCCGTCAACGCAGTGGTGGGCGCAATTGGCCACGGCAATTGCGGGTGGGTTAACCTTTGCGACCTTATTAACCTTGATATTAACACCTTGCTTACTCATGATCGGTGAAAATGTTAGCCGCTTCATTACTGGTATTGTATCTGTTGGGGAGTCTTAAATGACTGAAAAACAAAAAATGTTAGCCGGGGAGTTTTACGATCCTAGTGAGCCAGAGCTAGTAGATTTAAGGCTTAAAGCGCGTTTATTAACGGAAAAATTGAATCAAACTAGCGTTGCTTACCAAGAAGAAAGAACAAAAATTATAAAGTCACTATTTGGTTCAACGGGGGAAAATATCCATATTGAGTCCTCTTTTAATTGTGATTATGGTGAGAACATTCACGTTGGCGAAAATTTTTATAGCAATTTTGGCTGTGTCATTTTAGATGTCGCAGAAGTGCGCATTGGTGATAACTGTTTTATAGCACCTCAAGTCGGGATATATACGGCCACGCATCCGATTGATCCGAACGAGAGAATTAGCGGTTTAGAGTATGCTAAACCGATATTGATCGGCAATAATTGTTGGATCGGTGGTCACGCAACGATCAATCCGGGCGTTAAGTTAGGGGATAATGTTGTGGTGGCATCTGGTGCCGTTGTGACAAAAAGTTTTGCTAATAATGTGGTTATCGGTGGTAATCCTGCTCGTGTACTAAAGGAAATTCCCTAGCTAATTAATCTACTCGGTTATAAATAGGAAAGATATTCTCCGCTAGTATTTATTGTAAAGACAGCGAATAAGAGTCATGTATAATCGCCATTTTTATTAACTGGGTCGCAATCATGTTACAGAGCTTTATCTATTTTTCAGATCTATTAGGTGTGATTGTCTGTGCTATATCGGGAGTGTTAGTCGCTACTCGTTTGCGTATGGACCCCTTTGGTATTATTGTCCTAGCGGGGGTTACGGGGATTGGTGGTGGCACCTTACGCGATATGATAATGGGCGCTACTCCGGTCTTTTGGATTGTTGATAATACTTACATTTACGCTATTTTATTAACCGCATTTATTTCAGTTTTATGGCTGCACCATATTCATCGTTTACCTAGTTATTTATTGCCAATTCTTGATGCCTTTGGACTGGCTATTTTTACCATCGTTGGTGCGCAAAAGGCCTTAGCATTTGGCTTTAGTGGCCCCGTTGCTATTGTAATGGGGTGCATGACCGGTGTTGTTGGTGGGATGATCCGTGATTTATTAAGTGGGCAGATCCCTTTCGTTTTACAAAAAGAGATATATGCCACGGCCTCTATTCTTGGCGCAATACTCTATGTAATATGCCATTACTTCGGTTTTGAGGCTATTTTTTCTATGTTAATTGCAATGCTTGGCACCCTATCTTTGCGTCTATCTGCCATTTATTGGCACCTTTCATTGCCTGTTTTTACTGATAATAGAGATGTGTAATGTATTACGATAAATGGTTTTTTTACATTCAGCCAGCTAACTCTATACTTATAAATTGATATTATGGTCACAGATTGACGGAGATAAAATGTTTACAACGACAAATGGAAAACCAGACAAACTAGGCGTAACGCTTAGCGGTAAAGGGGCAAATTTTTGTGTCTTCGCACCATCTGCAAAATCTGTTGAATTGCTTTTTTTTAGTGATAAAGATGCCGCTGAGCCTAGCCATACGTTTATACTTTCTGAAACGAAAAATCGAACTGCCTATTATTGGCATATTTTTATTAGCAATGTTAAAGCGGCACAACTCTACGCTTTTCGTGTCAATGGCCCTTATCGCCCCAAGCAAGGTATCTGTTTCTATCCACAAAAAGTGTTATTAGATCCCTACTCATTTTTGATCGCCCGTGGAGATAATTTTTCTCGAGAAGCGGCAATAGGCGATG
Source organism: Psychromonas sp. MME2 (assembly GCF_040566515.1). Taxonomy (NCBI): domain Bacteria; kingdom Pseudomonadati; phylum Pseudomonadota; class Gammaproteobacteria; order Alteromonadales; family Psychromonadaceae; genus Psychromonas; species Psychromonas sp. MME2. The sequence goes on from NZ_JBEWXI010000010.1 coordinate 131,786, forward strand.
TTGCTAATACTGATAGTTGTCTTAAAAGCGTTGTTGTGGATATTGATGATTATGATTGGGAAGATGATAAACGTCCTTGTCACCGCTTTGAAAAATCAATTATATATGAGATGCATGTAAAGGGATTTACTCAACATGAAAGCTCTGGGGTTACAGCAAATAAAAGAGGTACCTATGCTGGTCTGATAGAAAAAATACCCTATCTTAAAGAGTTGGGAATTACAGCCGTTGAATTGATGCCCGTTTATCAATTTGATCCCGACGAACATAGCAATGAACTCGCCAACTATTGGGGCTATAGCCCGATTTCATTTTTTTCAGTGCATAGAGAATATAGTTCAGATCAGTCACTACTTGGTCCGATCAATGAATTTAGAGATATGGTGAAGGCGCTACATGCCGCTGACATTGAGGTAATTTTAGATGTGGTATATAACCACACAAGTGAAGGCGATGAAACTGGCCCAATCTATTCATTTCGTGGTTATGATCATAGTGTTTATTACATCCTCAGTGAGGATAAAAAATATTATATGAACTACAGTGGTTGCGGTAACACATTAAACGGAACGCATTCTGTTGTAAGGCGCATGATCATCGACAGCTTACATTTTTGGGTTGAAAAAATGCACGTTGATGGGTTTAGATTTGATCTTGCCTCAATCTTATCGCGAGATGAACTAGGGAAACCAATGATCAGCCCGCCAACATTATGGAGCATTGATACCGACCCTACGTTGTCATCGGTGAAACTAATTGCTGAAGCATGGGATGCCGGTGGTTTGTATCAAGTTGGCAGCCTTGCGGGCAAGCGTTGGCGTGAATGGAATGGGCAATTTCGCGATGATGTTCGCCGCTTTATTAAGGGCGATCAAGGTATGCTCAGTAAATTTGTCTCGCGTTTGATAGGTAGCCCTGATATTTATGGCGACCATGATGTCGAACCTGAAAAATCGGTTAATTTTATCACCTGTCATGATGGTTTTACCCTTTATGATTTAGTCAGTTATAACGAAAAACATAATTTAGCGAATGGTGAAAATAACCGTGACGGTACGGATGCCAATTTTAGTTGGAATCATGGTGTAGAAGGTGACACCGATGACCCGCAAATTTTGCAGTTTCGTTATCAGCAAATGAAAAACTTTCTGACGATTAATATTATGTCATTAGGTACCCCCATGATATTGATGGGCGATGAAGTTGCCCGGACACAAAGAGGCAATAATAATGGCTACTGTCAAGATAATGCCGATTTTTGGTTGGATTGGACTCTACTTGAAAAGAACCCTTCACTGTTTCGTTTTACCAAAGCACTGATTGCCCAACAGATAAATCGAGCAACGGATGGGGTGAATGGTGTTCGTCGAGATTCATTACTTAATATTATCAAGAAAGCAGGTATTCGTTGGCACGGTGTTAAATTGAATCAACCTGATTGGAGTGATAGTTCACATGCGATTGCATTCGAGAGTACAAATACACATTCGCAACGTATTACTTATACCATAGTCAACGCATTCAGTGAGCCATTAAATTTTGAAATACCTAAAACGTCGAATCGAAAATGGTTGCGTGTTGTTGATACCTCATTGACAGATAATAATGATATCTATGTTGAAGGTGATACAAAAACATGGGTTAAAGATGAGTACCGCGCGGCTGCGCATTCTATTGTTATTTTATTTGGTTAAAACGTTACTAATTGCTAATATTCCTCCTTTATATTTATGTGTTGAATAAACAGGGATACAAATGGAAGTTGCACAAAATTCACAAGATTTAGTTAATTGGTTTCGTAGCTCAGCGCCCTATATTAATGCTCACCGCCATAAAACATTTGTATTAATGGTTGGTGGTGAGGCATTAGAAACGGATAATTTTCAGCATATTATTAATGATATCGCACTATTAAGTAGCCTCGGTGTGAAGCTTGTCTTAGTACACGGTGTTCGACCGCAAATTCAAAAGCAACTAGCGATACATGGTCACGAGAGTGAATTTATTAATGATATTCGTATTACTGATGATAAAAGTTTGGCTCTCATTAAACAGGCCGTTGGCGCGGTACAAATTGAACTACAAGCTCGTTTATCGATGGGATTAGCTAATTCTCCCATGCAAGGGGCGAGTATTCGCACCGTTGTTAGTAATGTCGTAATGGCACAGCCTATTGGTGTTAAAGATGGTATTGATTATTGCCATGCTGGTAAAGTACGACGAATTGATGTAGATGGTATCCGAACACACCTCGCGTCAGGTGCGATTCCTATCATTTCGCCTTTAGGATTTTCAGTAACTGGTGAGGTTTTTAATTTACTTGCCGAAGAGGTCGCGACGCAGGTGGCGATTGGATTACAAGCGGATAAATTGATCGGTTTTTGTTCTAATACCGGAGTTTTAGATGAGCAGGGCCAGGTTATCTCCGAATTGTTGCCGGAAATAGCCAACCAGCACATTGATATTATGGAAAATGACTCTGATAATGCATCTGGGACATTAAGGTTTTTACGTGCCGCTGTTGCTGCTTGTAAAGCGGGGGTAACACGTAGCCATTTGATTAGTTACTATCAAGATGGAGCGTTACTAAAAGAACTTTTTACACGAGATGGTGTCGGTTCTCAAATTGTTAAAGAGAGTTATGAACGCATCCGTACTGCAAATATCGATGATATCGGAGGTTTATTAGAACTAATTGAGCCGTTAGAAAAACAAGGGGTATTAGTTAAACGCTCCCGTGAATTGCTGGAAAATGAAATATCTCATTTTCAGATTGTCGAGCGAGATGGCATGGTTATCGGCTGTGCTGCGCTTTATCCTTTTGTGTCAGAAAAAATGGGCGAGTTAGCTTGTTTGGTGAGTCATCCACAATATCGTCGTAGTGCGCGAGCTGATAATTTAATGAATTATGTTGAGAAAAAAGCAAGGGAGTTAGGATTAGAATATATTTTTGTCTTGACCACTCAGAGTATTCATTGGTTTAGAGAGAGGGGCTTCCAGTCTGCAGATATAAGTGATTTACCGGCTGCAAAAAAAGAGATGTATAACCTTAAACGTAACTCTAAGGTGTTGATTAGAAAAATTCGTTGAGGCTTTATGAACGGTTAGTAAATGCTTGAAGATATTGCGCTTACTAACCGATAAATTTATGATCGGTTATTTGTGGTTACAAACGCCATCAATAGGTTCACCGTATAAATAGAGGCTATGGCTTGAAAGCTTTATGCCATGTTGTTGGGCAATTTTATGTTGTAGCTTTTCTATAGAATCATCTGTAAATTCAATTACTTCACCACATTTCAAGCAAATAAGATGATCATGATGGTGTTGGTTGGCTAATTCAAACAGTGATTTTCCACCTTCAAAATGGTGTCGAGTGAGAAGACCTGCTTCATCAAATTGATTTAATACCCGGTAAACTGTTGCAACGCCAACACTACCTGAAACGTTATCATCCTGACCTTCAAGTAACTTTTTATAGAGATCCTCTGCACTGATATGTTGGTTATCTTCTAGTTGCAGTAAACCTAATATTTTTACACGTTGGGCTGTTGCCTTTAATCCGGCATTTTTAATTATTTTTTTTAATGCTTCTTTTTTGATTGCTTCTTTTGCATCATTATTGAAAGGCATAATTATTTCTCAACGTTTGTCTATTTATATTTAATCAGCTAACTCTGCTAAACACATTTCGTTATAAATTTGTTTTGCCCATGTTTGTACACGTGAAGCCGTTAATTCTGGTTGGCGATCTTCATCAATACCTAAACCGATAAAGTGATTATCATCAACCAATGCTTTTGATGCTTCAAAATCGTATCCATCTGTTGGCCAATGACCGACTATAATGGCACCTTTGCTTTCAACAATAGAGCCAAGTTGTCCCATCGCATCAAGGAAATATTCAGCATAGTCTTCTTGATTGCCACAACCAAAAATGGCGACTAATTTATCTGTAAAATCAATATCTTCTAGGTCTGGAAAAAAGTCATCCCAGTCACATTGTGCTTCACCGTAATACCAGGTTGGGATTCCAAATAGTAATAAGCTAAATTCTGCAATATCTTCTTTGCTACTTTTCGCGATATCTTTAACTTCGACTAAGTGCTTCCCTAACTCTTTTTGTAGCATATTCGCAACTGCTTCTGTATTGCCTGTATCACTACCAAAAAAAATACCTACGCTTGACATATATATACCTTGTATTTATTTATTTACTTGTGCATGCAGTAACTGATTAATGAGTTCAGCACGGCTAATGTTCTGTTTTTTCGATAGCGCATTTAATTGTTCAAATAACTGCTTATCAACTTTTAGTTCAATACGCTTTAAGCCTTTTAGCTTATCTCGTTGTACTTGTTTTTGCTTATTAATTCTAAGCTGTATTTGCCGAGAGTGCGGATTGCTTTTAGGTCTTCCAATACGTACCTCATCAGCAAAAAGATCGTGGGTAATACGATCAAATGATTCTTTTGCCATTTTTTCACCTAAAAGGGTTTATTGTGATTTTTTCTATTTAATACCAGCGGTGTTCCATATTATTTCAATAATTGCTTTGGCGATAAAGCCCGTACAGCCAAAAAATAGTACGGCCCAGACAACATTGCGACCATATTTAGGTACATTACCACGTTTTAATACATCTTGAATTGAAAAACCTATCAATAAAAAGAGTGCGAGGTAAAAACCATAAAGTCCAACCACCTCTATTTGTTCTGTATATTCTTGTAACATAGATTAGGGGTCATTAAAAAAAGAGAAATATAGCATAAAGGTTAAATGCAAGCCACTCGCATTTACCTTAAAAAATCTAATACAGCTACTTGTGCGTTTTGAGAACGGGGAGCTTATACACTAAAAAATTTCCCAACCAAACGATTAAAAATGTCTGGTTTTTCTGCATGTAGCCAATGTCCTGTATTTTCGATTATTTTTCCAGATGCATTAGGGAATAAACGCTGAATAACAGGTTGTGATTGAGTATTAATATAATCGGAATTAGCTCCTTTAATAAATAGTGTCTGATTAACAAAAGCGCTGCTGTATTCTGGCCAGCTGCAGATATGGTCATAATTTCGCGAGAGTGCATCAAGGTTGAATTGAAAATCGTACTGGTTGTTTTTTAGGCGTAATGATTTTAGCAAAAATTGGCGAACTCCGGCTTCTTTCACGTATTGACTTAATATTATATCTGCCTCTTGCTTATTTTCTATTTTGCAATTACGGATGGCATTTAATCCTGCAAAAACGCTGCTGTGCTTATTGTCATAGCTAACAGGGGCAATATCAGCGATAACTAATTTATTGACTCGTTGTGGTTGTTGCAGTGCACAACTCATGGCAACTTTCCCTCCCATGGAATGCCCTATGATGGAAAAATGCTCTATATCAAGATGATCTGCGAGCGTAAATATATCATTGGCCATTGCGTCATAGGTCATTATTTTACTGTGTTGGCTATTGCCATGATTACGTAAATCAACACAGATAGTTTGTTGTCTGCTAGCTAATGATTTTGCCAAGGGGGATAAGTTGGATAAGCTGCCAAATAAACCATGTAATATAAAAATATTACCATGTTTTTGATCTGTTTCATTTAAAGCTTGCGGTTTTAGTAGGTAATTAAGTAGCATAAGAATCTATTTTAAGTGAAAATATAAAATATAAAAATATTTAAGATATATCTAGATAATAGCGCTAAGTTTAACATATATGTCACATTAGCTGGCGTTTTTTTACAATATTGAGCGGGGAATAAATGAAAGTAATTGAAATTGAAGATGACCTTTACAGATATATTCTAACTAATATAGAAGCGTTTGGTGAAACACCCTCACAAATTTTGCGTCGTTTACTTTCAATACCTGCACCTGCAGCTAAGACTGATATGGTAGAGCATCATGAAGTTGCAATTGATAATCCTGATACAACGATCAGTGAGCCTAGCGACGAAATTATTTGTCCTGCCGCTGAACCCTCATTACCTGACGCACTCGCACATGGTGTTGAGGCGCTAATGGGACACGCTTCTTTTCAAAATGAAGCTATTGTCACGAATAAATTTAAGATGCTGCTGACGGCGATGTACTATGAAAAAACGAGTGCTTTTGTTGAAGCGGCAAAAGTGGTAAAGGGACGTTCTCGAGACTACTTAGGGCAAAATTTAGAAGCATTATTAGCTTCTGACAATGAAGAGGAGGTTGCATTGTTGGTAGCAAGCAAACCGAGGGATATTCCTTTTACCCCTTTTTGGGTGGTTACTAATGCTAATACTGGCAGAAAACGTATTATTTTAACGCAGATGATGAGCGCGATGGACTATGATCCAGATTTAATTGCGCGTATCCAAGACGAAATTTAATTTTTATTTATACTTTGAGGTAGTGATATTATGGCAATTCATCCACGTGCAGGCCTGCACGCACAAGCAAGCGATTTAGTCGATATTCCAAAGCTAGTTTCAGCTTATTATATCAATCTTCCTGATGTTACCGTGGCAAGTGAGCAAGTTGCTTTTGGTACTTCAGGGCATCGCGGTAGTTCATTTAAAAATGCTTTTACTGAATTGCATATTTTAGCAATTAGCCAAGCATTGGCCGAATATCGTAAAGAGAAAGGCTATACAGGACCAATGTTCATTGGTAAGGATACACACGCATTATCTGAACCTGCATTTGCCTCAGCAGTACAAGTTTTAGTTGCCAACGGCATTAAAGTTGTTGTGCAAGCCGGTGGTGGGTATACACCAACTCCCGTTATTTCTCATGCTATTTTGCAACATAATAAAGCGCATCCAGATAACTTAGCAGATGGTATTGTTATTACACCATCACATAATCCACCAGAAGATGGTGGTTTTAAATATAACCCACCTAATGGCGGGCCAGCTGACAGCGATGTGACAAAAATCATTCAAGATCGCGCCAATGAAATTCTTAATGACAATTATGATGATATTTTACAAGAAGACTTTGCCGAAGCAATGGCCTCTGATTTTGTTGAAGAATATGATTATATTCAACCCTATGTCGATGATTTAAAAAATGTATTAAATCTTGATGCGATAGCTAAAGCAGGATTGAAAATTGGCGTGGATACATTAGGTGGATCTGGTGCTGCATACTGGCCTGTTATCGCAAAAACTTACGGCTTAAACATTGAAGTCGTTAACGATCGAATTGATCCTACTTTCTCATTTATGACGCTAGACAAAGATGGCAAGATCCGTATGGATTGTTCATCTCCCTATGCGATGGCTGGGCTGATCAAATTAAAAGATAGATTTGATGTTGCTATTGCCAATGATCCTGATTATGACCGTCATGGTATTGTAACGAAGAGTCATGGATTACTAAATCCAAACCATTACTTAGCGGTAGCAATTAATTATCTATTTACTCATCGCCCTGAGTGGTCTGCGAATGCCAAAGTAGGTAAAACATTGGTATCTAGCTCAATGATTGATCGCGTTGTTGGTCAGTTAGGCCGTGAGATGTCTGAAGTACCCGTTGGCTTTAAATGGTTTGTTGATGGTTTATTTGACGGCTCCTTTGGTTTTGGTGGTGAAGAGAGTGCTGGAGCATCATTTTTGCGTAAAGATGGTGGTGTATGGAGTACCGATAAAGATGGTATTATTTTGGCGTTATTAGCCGCTGAAATAATCGCCGTAACCGGTCGCGATCCTGGTGAACATTATGCGGAATTTGCGGAAAAATTTGGTGCGCCAGTTTATACCCGTTTTGATGCACCTGCTTCACCAGAGCAAAAAGCGGTATTGGCAAATCTAACTCCCGATCTAGTTGAAGCGGAAACCTTAGCGGGTGAAAAAATCACCGCTAAATTAACCCATGCGCCAGGAAACGGAGCGGCTATTGGTGGTCTTAAAGTGACCACTGAAAATGGTTGGTTTGCAGCTCGTCCTTCTGGTACAGAAAACATCTACAAAATATACTCTGAATCCTTTTTAGGTGAAGAACATATCGCGTTAATTCAAAAAGAAGCGCAAGAAATTGTTGCGCAAGCATTTGCAAAAGCAGGTTTGTAATTTGCCGTAAAATTGAGCTTCCCCTCTTAAAAGGGGAGGCTTAGTTAGCGCATTTAGGTATTAGAAGCCTTATTCCCCTTATTTTTTTATTATATTTTCCAATCACTGAATGTGATCTCCATCACTACTTGCTAATAAATACCTTTCTATTAATGTTGTTTTAATTGTGACATGAGTACGAGTAAACATAGTAATTACCTACACTTGAGTCGAAAATCGCTTAAAAAAATAGTTAACTAGTAGGGGGGGCGTAGAAAAAAGGAGGAGGACTAAGGGGGGCTGTTTCATTATTGTTATACCTGTTTTTAAAGGATAATAATTACTTGAAAAGCGAATAATGGTAAAGGTAGTTCGGTAAGTATCATTTAATACTAACGTTATCATTCGAAATTTTACAGTAATGAGTAATCAGTTCATGATTCTCTTGCTACTAATTAATTAATACAAACGTAGGTACATTATGTCTAGTAAAAAGACCCAAGCAGTAAAAAGTAAAAATGACGTAGCTGAATGCACAAGTGCACAGATGCAACAATCAATACTTGACCGTTTACAAAAAGGTCTAGGTACAGATCCTCAAAAAGCGAATAATAAAGCTTGGTGGAATGCGACTTGTCATGCCGTTAATGAAATGGTGTTTGATAAACTGACACAGACTCAACAAAATCATTCATCTAAAGACGTTCGTTCTGTAAATTACCTTTCTCTTGAATTTTTAATGGGACGTTTACTTTCTAATAATCTACATAACTTAGAATTATTTAGAGTGGCAGAAGATGCACTTAAAGCACTTGGTAAAGATATTTACGAAGTATGTGATGAAGAGCCAGATATGGCTCTTGGTAATGGTGGTTTAGGTCGTCTAGCTGCTTGTTTTATCGATTCACTAGCAACGCTAGGGTACCCAGCAATTGGTTACGGTATCCATTATGAAAATGGTTTGTTTGCACAATCATTCCAAGATGGTCGTCAAATTGAACGTCCAGATACATGGCGCGAATACGGTAACCCATGGGAAATTTGTCGTCCAGAGTCAATTCAAGAAGTACCTCTATTTGGTTATGTTGAAACTGTATTTGACGAAGATGGAAGTTCACATAAAGTTTGGCATGCAGGTCAAAAACTTAAGGGTGTGCCATGGGATGTGCCAATTGTTGGTTACGGTGCTAAAACAGTTAACGTTCTACGTTTATGGGAAAGTCGTGCTCATGAAGCATTTGACTGGGACGTATTTAATGCCGGTGGTTATGTTGATGCACAAACTGAAAAATCAAAAGCAGAAACAGTGTCAAAAGTACTTTATCCAAACGACACAACACAAGAAGGTAAAGAGTTACGTTTAGTTCAACAATACTTCTTCTGTGCATGTTCAGTAAAAGATATTTTACGTCGCTTCAAGCGTCACAACAGCGATTGGAACAAATTGCCTGAAAAAGTTGCGATTCAATTAAATGATACACATCCAACTATCGCAATTCCTGAATTAATGCGTATTTTAGTGGATGAAGAGCGTTTAGAGTGGAGCTTCGCTTGGTCAATCTGTCAAAAAGTGTTTGCTTACACAAACCACACTCTATTGCCTGAAGCATTAGAAAAATGGTCTGTTAGCCTATTTGAAAAAGTATTACCTCGTCACCTTGAAATTATTTTTGAAATCAACCGTCAATTCCTTGAATTAGTTGAAGAAAAATGGCCTGGCGACAATGATAAGAAAGCAAAACTATCTATCATTGAAGAAGGTCATGATCGTAAAGTTTGTATGGCTAACCTATGTGTTGTTACATCATACAAAGTAAATGGTGTTGCTGCGGTTCACTCTGAACTTGTAAAAACAGATCTATTCCCAGAGTACCATGAGCTATTCCCAACTAAATTAGTTAACGTAACAAATGGTGTTACACCACGTCGTTGGTTAAAAGCATGTAATCCAAAACTAGCTGGATTATATGATGATGAAGTGGGTACAGATTGGGTTGTTAATCTTGATAAACTACGTGGCGTACTACCAAAAGCAAAAGATGTAGCTTTGCAAAAACGCTTCATGGATATCAAAAAAGATAACAAACTAGAACTTGCTCGAATCATTAAAAATCTAACGGGTGTTGAAGTTTCTGCTGATGCAATCTTTGATATTCAAATTAAACGTCTACACGAGTACAAACGTCAACAATTGAATCTGATTCATATCTTGACTCTATACAAACGTTTATTAGATAACCCAGATTACGATATGGTTCCTCGTGTATTTATCTTTGGCGCTAAAGCAGCACCAGGTTACTACATGGCTAAACAAATCATATTTGCACTAAACAAAATTGCAGATAAAGTGAATAACGACGCGCGTGTTAAAGGTAAATTAAAAGTTGTATTCTTACCAAACTACCGTGTATCACTAGCAGAGAAATTATTCCCAGCTGCGGATATCTCTGAGCAAATCTCTACAGCAGGCCTAGAAGCATCAGGTACTGGTAACATGAAATTTGCAATCAATGGTGCATTAACTGTTGGTACAATGGATGGCGCAAACATCGAAATGGCAGAAGAGATTGGTGCAGAGCACATGTTTATCTTCGGTCTAAGTGTTGATGAAGTGAAAGCATTGAAAGATAAAGGATATAATCCTTTTGATTACTACTACAGCAACCCAGAGCTAAAATCAGTGCTTGATTGGTTAGATTCTGATTTCTTCACACCTGGTCAACCTGGTGCGCTATCAGATATCAAGCGTACGCTACTAGAAGGTGGTGATGAGTATCTATGTCTAGCTGATTACGCATCTTACTGTGCTGCACATCAACGTGTTGACGTAATGTACCGTGACCAAGCAACATGGGCTGAGAAAGTGATTCTTAACTCTGGCGCGATGGGTAAATTTAACTCTGACCGTTCAATTGAAGATTACTCTGCTACTATTTGGAACTTAGACAAGTACCCATTAGCATGATCTGTTAAGTAACAAATGATACTGAAAAGGCGATAATTAATTATCGCCTTTTTTTTTATTTAAAGCGCAGTATAATCAGTGACAAGTTTTCTTTAATACGACCGAGGAGGTTGTGATGTCTCAAGATAAAATTAATAATGATGTATGTGAAGCTTGTGGTACCATCGTTGAGTTAGGTAGTGTCATTCATGAAGATGATACACTATTGATATTACCTTTTTCAGGTGCAGATAAAGCAGCCGTTGCACAACTTGCGCAAAAATATATCGATGCAGCTAAAGCACGATTTGCAAGTGTTGAAGTGACAACTAAAGAAACGGTAAATGCCGATAGCGTTGACCTAGAAGTAACTCTTCATTTTGAATGTACAGCTGAAAAATTGATTTTCGAAATGGGGATGAGTGCAATATAGTCTGTAATACTATCCACTATCTAGCATGAATCTAATTTAGATAGTGGATAAATGGTCACAATTTTATTTTTATCTCATTCTTCATTTCTTCTTTTCTTGCTTAATCGTTATACTACTTACCTATGATTTTATTTTATCGCTTTGGAGCATGCTTTGCTGATTGAAGATTTACCGGTTGATTGCCGCTTAATTATTTCGTTATCTCACCTTGGATTTAGCGAAGCTACGAAAATTCAAGCACAGGCAGTCCCTGTTGCGGTTGCAGGAAAGGACTTACTTGCATCATCGAAAACAGGATCAGGTAAAACATTGGCTTATCTATTGCCTGCAATGCAACGTGTTTTGAAAACACGTGCCTTAACGAAACGCGATCCCCGCGTTTTGATTTTAACGCCTACCCGAGAATTGGCTAAGCAAGTATATTCACAGCTGCGCTTATTGGTCGCCAATACGAGCTTAAAATCTACCTTGGTATTAGGCGGTGAGAATTTTAATGAGCAGGTTAAGCAACTAGATAAAGATCCACAATTTGTTGTTGGTACACCTGGACGTATTGTTGATCATTTAAAAAAGGGGCTTTTGCATCTACATGGATTAGAGTTACTCATCTTAGATGAAGCGGATCGTATGCTCGACTTGGGGTTTGCTGAACAGCTTAAAGCAATTAATGATGAAGCGAACCATCGTCTGCGTCAAACCCTGCTCTTTTCTGCAACACTTGGCCATGCCGAGGTCAATGAGTTTGCTGCCAATATGCTAAAAGCGCCGGTGCGTATCTCTGTTGGTGAAGAAAATCAGCAGCATAGCGAAATTACACAACGATTTTATTTGGCCGATAACTTAAATCAGAAAGAGAAATTACTGTTTCATTTTATTAATGATGCCGCAATTAAGCAGGCCATCATTTTTACTGCAACACGAAGTGATACAGAACGTTTAAGTGAAACGCTGATTGCTAAAGGGTACAGTGCAAGTGCATTACACGGTGATTTAACACAGAGCAACCGTAATCAAATAATGGATGATTTTGCGCGTGGTAAAAAAGCGATTCTTGTCACCACCGATATTGCCTCGCGTGGATTAGATCTACTTAATGTCAGTCATGTTATTAATTTTGATATTCCCAAACATAGTGAAGAGTACATTCACCGTATCGGGCGCACTGGTCGAGCTGGGGAAAAGGGTGATGCTATTTCTATTGTTGGCCCTAAAGATTGGCTAAACTTTAAAAAAGTGGAAGCTTTTGTTCAGCAAATAATAACCTTTGATTGTGTCGAAGGTATTCAGCCTAAGTTTAAGGGAATTAAAGAAGTACAGGCTAAAGTCGCCGACAACAAAGGGGCTATGGTTGAAGGTAAGCATAAAGTTGCCAAGAAAAAAGTAAAAGTTAAAAAAGCTGTTAATAAAATATTCCATGAAGCACAGGAGATTGGTTTTACGCCAATGCGTCGTAAAAAGAAAGATTAGCTTATTATATTAGCCCTCTTGTCGTTATTCTCGACGTTGTTATATAACAGCGTTGAGATTTTTAAGGCCATTTTTGAATAAATCATCATAAGTGCCTTGAAAAAGAAATCACTATCCCCATCTATCTATTATCGTTTAAACCCCAGTCTTGTTTAGGCTAATTAAAAGAGAAATAGATATTATGGAACATCAACAAAATCATACTTTTAGTGCTGATACTGGCAAACTTCTTAAATTAATGATCCACTCACTGTATTCTAATAAAGAAATTTTCTTACGTGAGCTTGTTTCTAATGCTGCCGATGCAGCGGATAAATTGCGTTTTAAAGCGTTATCAGATGGCTCTCTTTTTGAAAATGATGGTGACTTACGTGTTCGTTTGAGTTTTGATGCCGATTTAAAAACCATCACCATTAGTGATAATGGTATCGGTATGACGCGTGATGAAGTGATCGAACATCTAGGTACTATTGCTAAATCTGGTACAAGTGATTTCTTTGCACAATTATCGGGCGATCAAGTTAAGGACTCACAACTCATTGGTCAATTCGGTGTTGGTTTTTACTCGGCGTTTATCGTTGCCGATAAAGTGACAGTAAATACACGCAAAGCGGGCGAAGATGCATCACAGGGTACATGCTGGGAATCTAACGGTGAATCCGATTACACTGTCGCTGATATTGTAAAAGCAGACCGTGGTACGGAAATTATTCTTCATCTTCGTGATGATGAAACTGAATTTTTAAATGATTATAAATTACGTGGTATTGTTGCTAAATATTCAGATCATATCAGTATTCCAGTGCAAATGTTTAAAGAAGCAACTCCTGAAACAGAAGGTCCTGACGGTGAAAAAATCCCAGGTAGCGAAGCTGTTTGGGAATCTGTTAATAAAGCGACTGCGCTATGGAGTTGTGCTAAATCTGACCTTAAAGACGAAGAGTATAAAGAGTTCTATAAGCATATTGCCAATGATTTTGAAGACCCATTAACTTGGAGTCATAATAAAGTTGAAGGTGAGCAAGAGTACACAAGCCTATTATATATCCCTAAACGTGCACCATTTGACCTATGGAATCGTGAAAAGGCGCATGGCTTAAAACTTTATGTACAACGTGTATTCATTATGGATGACGCTGAACAGTTTATGCCGACCTACTTGCGTTTTGTAAAAGGTGTCTTAGATTCAAATGATCTACCACTTAACGTGTCTCGTGAAATTCTACAAGATACCCGTATTACTGCTAAATTGCGTAGTGCTTGTACTAAACGTGTTCTTTCTATGCTGGCGAAATTTGCATCGAATAACGAAGAAGAGTACAACAAGTTTTGGAAAGAGTTTGGTCAAGTATTAAAAGAAGGGCCTGCAGAAGACTTTAGCAACAAAGAAAAAATTGCTAAATTATTGCGTTTCTCTTCAACACAGACAGATGCTGCTGAGCAGACAGTTTCACTGGATGCTTACATTAGTCGTATGGTTGAAGGCCAATATAAAATTTACTACATCACAGCTGATAGCTTTAATGCCGCTAAGAATAGCCCTCATCTCGAAGTGCTACGTAAAAAAGGTATCGAAGTACTATTAATGTCTGACCGTATTGATGAGTGGTTCTTAAGTCATTTGACCGAGTACGATGGTAAGAAATTTACTTCTGTTACACAGGGCGATTTAGATTTAGGTAAACTTGATAGCGAAGAAGATAAAAAGAGCAAGAAAAGCAAGAAACTGAATTTGCTAGCTTTATTGAGCGAGTTAAAACGGTGTTAGGTGATAAAGTTAAAGAAGTACGCTTAACGCACCGTTTAACCACAACACCCTCTTGTATTGTTGCTGATAATGATGATATGAGCACTCAAATGGCCAAGTTAATGGCGCAAATGGGGCAACCTGTTCCCGATAGCAAGCCTATTTTTGAGATTAATCCAGAGCATGAGTTGATTGTTAAATTAGCTGATATGGCCGATGAAGAGTTGTTTGCACAATGGGCTGAATTGCTCCTTGAACAAGCGACACTATCAGAAAAGGGTAGCCTTGATGATCCATCTGCATTTGTAAGTCGTATCAATAAGCTATTACTCGCTTAATCATATTAATATGTACTATAAAGGTCGGCTTATGTCGGCCTTTTTTTATTTATAAACTTGAGAAATTAGGCGTAAACGTGTAAATTTCTTTTTCAATTTTTTAATCATGAAGGATGCAATATGCGCATTATCTTATTAGGTGCTCCAGGTGCTGGTAAAGGTACACAAGCTCAATTTATAATGGATAAATACGGGATCCCACAAATTTCCACAGGGGATATGTTGAGAGCTGCAGCAAAAGCAGGTACTGAACTTGGTCTGAAAGCGAAAGAGCTAATGGATGCAGGGCAACTTGTTTCTGATGAGTTAATTATTGGATTAGTTAAAGAGCGTATTGCACAAGCTGATTGCGCAAAAGGTTTTCTATTAGATGGCTTCCCTCGTACAATTCCTCAGGCAGATGCCATGAAAGCAGCTGGTGTAATTGTTGATTTCGTTCTTGAATTTGATGTGCCAGATGAAGAAATTGTTAAACGTATGGCTGGCCGTCGAGTTCATTCTGGCTCTGGTCGTACCTATCATATCGTTTACAATCCACCTGCCGTTGAAGGTAAGGATGATGTTACCGGTGATGATTTAGTGATTAGACCTGATGATGAAGAAGCTACTGTACGTAAACGTTTAGATATTTATCATGCGCAAACTGAGCCTCTTGTCGCTTACTATCAAAATGAAGCCGCACAGGGTAATGGTGCGCATTGCAAATTTGATGGCACTAAAGCCGTTGATACAATCAGTGCTGAATTAACGGCTATCCTTGGTTAATCGGTTCTATTACTATACTTCTATGTTATCTCTAGCATCTGGGCACTATTGTCCTTGCTGACTTTACATATATAGATCGTATGAAGGGGCATTTAGCCCCTTTTTTTATAGCTTAAGGGAGTCTATATGGATAAGAGACGTGCTGTATTGTTGGTTAATTTAGGTACGCCTGCAATGCCGACTAAAAAAGGTGTTAAGCAGTTTTTAAAAGCGTTTTTATCGGATAAACGCGTTGTTGATCAACCTCGCTGGTTTTGGTTACCTCTGCTTAATTTTATTATTCTTCCAATTCGCACCGCAAAAGTGACTAAGTTATATCAAAGTATTTGGACTAAAGATGGTTCGCCATTGCGTTTTTACACACAACGACAAACTGAAAAACTTGCTCTTCAATTAAATCAGCAGAACATTATGGTTGATTATGCAATGACCTACGGCAATCCTTCTATTGCTTCTCAAATAGAAAAATTTGTTCAACAAGGGGTCACTGAGCTAACCGTATTACCTCTATATCCACAATATTCTGTATCAACTACCGCGCCGATATTTGATCAAATTGCGGCCGCTTTTAAAAATAAGTTTAACTTTCCCGCACTCACATTTATTCATGATTACCATGACCATCCTTTATATATTGAAGCGCTAGTTGACTCCATTAAAAATCATTGGCAAACCCACGGACAAGCTGAATTGCTTGTTTTCTCCTTTCACGGTATTCCTAAACGCTATGTGAGCCTAGGTGACGTTTATCAACAGCAGGTAGAGGGGACTGTTGCGCGAGTTGTTGCCGCATTAGGATTGCGTGATAAGCAATATCAACTTTGCTATCAATCCAGAGTAGGACGAGAAGAGTGGTTAACTCCATATCTTGACCTCTCATTAGCAGAGTTTGCTCGTTCTGGTGTTAAATCAGTTGATATTATTAGTCCAGCATTTGCCTGTGATTGTTTAGAGACCATTGAAGAGTTAGCCGTTGAAAATCGCGCATTATTTTTAGCTAATGGAGGTGATCAATATCACTATATAAAATGCTTAAATGACAATGACTCGCAAATTTCTTTATTTAATGCGATCATAAACAATAAGTAATTAAAAGATCATTTTGTTGGCTGTTTAGCAGGGACTGCAGTAATGACTAAAAGGCTAAAGGGTACAGTCGTATGAAATATTCATTAACCAAGATATTGAATAAAAATATTCAAGTTGAATGGGTTTATACATCCGTTATTCTGGGGTTGTTGTTTTTCATTTTATTGCACAATGAATTAACCCAAAATAGTTCTATATTTGCTCTATTGCTTTTTGCGCTGTTCTTTTCTATTTATATGCTTTATCAGATAAATATAAAAAGAAAAGTATATCGAAAATTACAATATTTGTTCGATGTGAGTAATGAAATACCCTTGAATAAGGTAAATCAAGAGAACTTACAATATTTTGAGCTTAACAAAATATTGGATAATCTCTGTGATGCTTATAAGAATGAAGAGGCGTACCGTAAACAGATAGAAGCTAAAAACAGTGAATTACGACAAATCATCGACCTTGTTCCCATAAAATATTTGCCAAAGATAGACATGGGAGATTTATATTGGTTAATAAAGCAACGGCTGCTGGTTATGGGTTAACAGCAGAGCAAATGGAAGGCAAAAACCATTTGCAATTACACGATAAAAGTGGAACTTATCCTGTAGAAGAAGTGCAAGCATTCTTAAGTGATGATTTAGAGGTTATTAATAATAATAGGATGAAGTTTATTCCTGAAGAGGAGAATCATGAGTTTGACGGTAGTGTAAAGATCATGCAAACGACCAAAATACCGTTCAAAAGTGCTTCTTCCGATGAACTCGCCATGTTGGGTATCGCTATTGATATCACTGATACTAAAGAAAGAGAAATAGAATTTGAAAAGCAGTATTCACAATTACAAAAACATAGTATTGAAATAGATTATCTCAATTTAGAGCTTGAAGAGTTTCAGCATGAAATTGCTGATGTTATGCTCAATATGTTAGAAATTCATGACCCTTATACCAAAGGGCATTCAGAAAATGTTGCTAATCTTGGCAGAAGTATCGCTATTGAGTTAGGGCTATCAGAGGAAGATATCCAACATACTTATTGGGCTGGTATTTTACACGATATAGGCAAAACCGTTGTGCCTAAAGAGATCCTAAATAAAAAAGGCAAACTCTGCGAGAAAGAGTATGCGTTAATACAGAATCATTCCTATTGGGGTTACCAAGTATTAAGGAATTCTAAACAGTTAAACAAATTTGCAAAATATGTGTTATATCACCATGAGCGTTGGGATTCTCAAGGTTATCCAATGGGATTGGAAAGCGAAGAGATTCCGCTAATCGCACAAATTTTATCCGTGGCAGATTTTTGGGATGCCTTGACCTCAGATCGCTCTTATCGATTAGCGCTTTCCGATGAAGAGGCGCTTGTTGAGTTGAAACTTCGCAGCGGTACATGTTTTAATCCTGAAATAGTTTCCGTATTTTTACAGATGAAGTCGAAGGAAGATAATAGTCTATTCGCTTTAGACTCCTGTTGTACAGAAGTTAATTAAGAGCGTTATTGAGCCTATTTCTAGCATGGTGATATAGAAAAGCAGTTCTATCATTTTGCAGTGTGACTTGTTAGGATCGCTTTTTTGATTGTTGTTAGGTAATTGTTTTGACCATGTCCGTTTCTACTTTAAAAAAACACCTTAAAAGTGCTTTATATAAAGACCAATTTCGTTTCTCTCGCCGTATTGATGGTGCGCTAAAAAATAGTGACCCAGACAAAGTTGAGAATGCCTTAACAAAAATTGCCTGTGATATACAAAATTCGATTGATAAACGTAGCTACCGTTTACAACATTTGCCAAAAGTTAGTTACCCTGATCTGCCCGTTTGTGAAAAGAAAACTGAAATAGCAGAGGCGATACGTGACCATCAAGTTGTTATCATTGCTGGGGAAACTGGTTCTGGTAAAACCACCCAAATTCCAAAAATATGCATTGAATTAGGGCGTGGTGTTAGCGGTTTAATTGCCCATACTCAGCCAAGACGTTTAGCAGCGCGTACCGTTGCATCCCGTATTGCCGAAGAACTCGATTCTCCCTTAGGCGAAGCCGTTGGTTATCGAGTACGTTTTACCGATAAAGTGAGTGAAAACACTTATATTAAATTAATGACCGATGGTATTTTGTTAGCGGAAATTCAAAATGACCGCTTTCTCAGTCAATATGACACTATTATTATCGATGAAGCACATGAGCGTAGTTTAAATATCGATTTTTTATTAGGGTATTTAAAACGTCTCTTACCACGTCGTCCTGATCTCAAAGTTATTATCACTTCTGCCACCATCGATCCCGAGCGTTTCGCACATCATTTTGTCGATAAAAGTGGGCAGCATGCACCTATTATCGAAGTATCTGGTCGAACTTTTCCCGTTGAAACATTATATCGCCCCTTGGAGGAGTATGCTGGTGGCGATCAAATTGAGGGTATTTTCAACGCCGTCGATGAACTGCAGCGCATGGGACGTGGCGACATTCTTATTTTTATGAATGGTGAACGTGAAATACGTGATACAGCGGAAGCATTAAATCGTCGTAATTTGCGCGATACTGAAGTTTTACCCCTGTTTGCACGTTTAAGTGTTGCCGAACAAAATCGTATTTTTCAGTCGCATCGAGGTCAACGTATTGTATTAGCCACCAATGTTGCGGAAACCTCATTAACCATTCCTGGTATTAAATATGTCATTGATACGGGAACGGTGCGTATCAGTCGCTATAGTTATCGTACTAAGGTGCAGCGCTTACCCATAGAGCCAATTTCACAGGCCAGTGCCAATCAGCGTAAAGGTCGTTGTGGACGTGTGAGTGATGGTGTTTGTATTCGTCTTTATGGTGAAGATGATTTCCTTTCTCGCCCTGAATTTACCGATCCGGAAATTTTACGTACCAACCTATCATCAGTGATCTTACAGATGCTGGCGCTTGGCCTTGGTGAGATTAATCAGTTTCCCTTTGTAGAGCCTCCGCAAGATCGTAATATTAAAGATGGCTTTACCCTATTAGAAGAGTTAGGTGCGGTTAATCTCGCGGTTAAAGATCCACGTAAAAAATTGACCCCTCTTGGGCGTAATTTAGCCAAATTACCCGTTGATCCGCGTTTGGCACGTATGATACTTGCTGCAAGCGAATTTGGCTGCGTTCATGAAGTGATGGTCATCAGTGCTGCATTAAGTATCCAAGATCCTCGTGAAAGACCTTTAGATAAACAGCAGGCTTCCGACGAAAAGCATCGACGTTTCTATGATAAAGACTCCGATTACATCGCCTTTGTTAATCTTTGGAATTACCTTAATGAACAACGTAGCGAACTTTCTAGTAATCAATTTAGAAATATGTGCCAGAAAGAGTTTTTAGCTTATATGCGTGTCAGAGAGTGGCAAGATATTTATACACAAATTAAGCAGGTTAGTGATGAATTAGGGATCAAGATAAATTCACAACCAGCTAATTTTGATGATATACACCAAGCTTTATTAGCAGGGCTATTATCGCATATTGGTTTTAAAGATAAGGATGCGGAGTATTTAGGCGCGCGCAACAGTAAATTTTTGATTTTTCCTGGGTCTAGTTTGTTTAAAAAACAACCCAAATGGATCATGTCAGCCGAATTAGTTGAAACCTCAAAGTTATTTGCTCGTATTATTGCCCGTATTAAACCTGAATGGGTCGAAGCGCAGGGACAGCATTTAATTAAGCGGAGTTATTCAGAGCCCCATTGGCAGAAAAAATCAGGCGTGGTAATGGCCTTTGAGAATCAAACCTTGTATGGCTTACCCATTGTAGTGAGAAGAAAAGTCACCTATACCAACATTGACCCGATACTCTGTAGAGAGCTATTTATTCGTCATGCACTGGTTGAAGGGGAATTTATCACGGGTCATCAATTTTTTACCCAAAATCAAGCATTACTTAATGATATTGAAGAGTTAGAGCATAAATCTCGGCGTCGCGATATATTAGTTGATGATGAAACGCTGTTCTATTTTTACGATAAACATATTCCAAATAATGTAGCGAGTAGCAAACAGTTTGATAGCTGGTGGAATCGAGAAAAGAAAAATAACCCTGATTTATTAGATTATCAACGTGCAGATTTAATGGCGCACGATGCCGATAATATTACAATAAATGCTTATCCTGATTTTTGGCAGCAGGGCGATTTTAAATTTCGATTAAGCTATGCCTTTGAACCTGGTAGTGCACAGGATGGGGTCACGGTTGATATTCCCTTAGCATTACTCAATCAAGTACAAAACAGCGGCTTTGATTGGCAAATTCCCGCACTGCGTAATGAATTGTTAATTGCACTGATTAAAACTTTACCTAAAACCTTACGTCGTAATTTTGTACCCGCTCCTAATTATGCGGAGGCAGCCTTAGCCGCGATGCAACCATTACAGGGAGATTTGCTCAGTAGCTTTGCTAAGCAATTGTTGCGCATGACTGGTGTACAAATTCCTGCCGATGCATGGGACATTTCAGCTCTCGCTACTCATTTAAAAATGAAGTTTAATGTTATTGACGATAAGCGTAAAAGTGTCGCCTTAGGCACTGATTTGGCGTTATTACAACATCAATTAAAGGGCGAGGTTAAACAGACGCTATCGAAAGTTTCGAAACAGGGCATTGAAAAAAGTAATTTAGTAGAGTGGGACTTTGGTAAGTTACCGCGATCTTTTAGTAAAGATCATGGAGGTTATGAAGTAAAAGCGTTTCCAGCTTTGGTTGATAAAAATAAAAGCGTTGCCATTGAGTTATTTGACAATGAACAAAAAGCGTTGCGTGTTAATCAAGCGGGTATACGACGCCTAGTTTTGTTAAATGTTCCTTCGCCGATTAAATATTTACAGCAGAGTCTGCCAAATAAAGCGAAGTTGGGTTTGTACTTTACCCCATTCGGTCAAGTTAAAGATCTCATCGATGACTGTATTGCTTGTGCTGTTGATGCGATTTTAACGGGACAAGATAATGTTCGAACGGCAGCGCAGTTTGAAATTCAAAAAGAGCTGGTACGCGCTGAATTAGCTGAACGGACCTTACTTATTACGCAATTAGTCGAGCAGATTCTAACGTTGGCACATGGTATTAATAAACGTTTAAAAGGTAAGGTAGATCTCACCATGTTAGTGGCGCAGGGGGATATTAAATCGCAGTTACAGCGACTTATTTTTCCCGGTTTTGCCTGCCAAATAGGTGAAAAGAAATTACCTGATTTAAAACGATATTTACAGGCATTAGATAAACGATTAGAAAAATTACCGCTTAACCCTAATCAAGATCGTTTACATACCATTGCCTTACATGAATTAGAAGCTCGCTATATGGCATTGTGTAAAACAATGATGAGTAATGAAAAAGAGAACCATGACTTAGCTGAAATTTACTGGATGATGGAAGAATTGCGAGTCTCTCTTTTTGCTCAACAGTTAGGGACAGCTTTTCCTGTTTCAGAGAAGCGGGTAAAAATAAAACTAGCGGAGTTGAAAGGTTAATCGGCGATATTGACAGTTATTGCATTAAGTCTGTGATCTTAATTAACGGATCACTTTTATTTCCATAAACTCTTGTTGTAACTGTTTTTGGCGTTTGGCGTGTTCGCTGGGTAGCCGGGTATTATTTAGCAAATTGAAATTTTTTTGGCAATGATGTAGTAAATCGACCTGCTGGTTATCCTTCGCAATTTTGATTAATTCAAGGTGCACCTGTATACAGTTAAGTAATGCACCGGAATTCAATGGTTCAAGTTGCAGTGCCTGATTGAAATGAGTCAGAGCACTTTCATAAAGATGTTGAGAAAAAGCTTGGATGCCTAATGTATTATATTTTTTAAATGTACTCATGCGGGCTTTCAGTGCACTACCGGTTTGTTTATTAATTGCTGTTTGCATGGTTGAATCGATGATATCGCGTTGTTTAATTTCCTTTAAAAAGGGGGCTGCATAATCAAACTCACCGATATCTAATAGTGAAAAAAAGTGCTTCGCATAATAGAGTTGTTTCAAATTCTTCAGGTTTTTTATCATTTTGTTCTAGCGTACTTAGCAATTTCCGTTTCGCTTTTAATGGTTCATTTAGAGCAAAGAATACTTTAGATTGGCAAATTTCATCAAAGCAGTTGAAGTCAAAATCTTTATTTCTCCCCTCTTCAAAACGGCTTTGGTAGAGTGCTGAGCTGACTTGTTTTAAAATGATTTTTCGATCAATTAAATCATCTTCGGAAAGAGCATACTCAAGAATACAACGGATATAGTTAGCGAGGTGACAAGGATTTGGGTAAAAAGAGTTACGACTCAGTTGTAAAATCGCCGAATAACTACTGATCACGAGTTTATGCTCGTTCATTTCATTGGCTAAGATAGCCACTTCTTGATGCCGTTCAATACTATGATTGGTTATACTAGCAGCATAGCTAAGTGTTGCTAGCGCTTTCTCTAGTTCACCATTTTTTTTATAGGTGCGTGATAGCCACTGATAGGCTTCTATCTGTAAGGGGGAATTTTGTATTACTATGTTTAATAAATTAATCGCCTCTGATAGCTTATCCTGTAAATAATAAGCTTTACCTAAACTGATGCTCGCTCTTATTAGTGGTCTGTTTTCTACGAGCGGTTTAAGAATTCGTTCTGCATCTTCGTATTTCTCTATTTCTATGTAGATATCAGCTAAGAGGGCTTTACATAATTTTCTGTAATCAGCGCTTTGATTAATTTTTTCTTTGCATAATGCAATGGCCTGTGAATATTCTTGTTTTTGTAAGGCATCAAAAATATCAACGACTACCTCTTTTTTTTGTGCGGCTTTACGCAGTCGATTAAGTAGTTGTGTTTGAGAAAAGGGCTTCATTAAATAATCATCGGGTGACTTTTCAAGCGCGGTAAGTACCATCCCTTTATTATTATCACCGGTGATAATAAAACATATTGCATGATTGGTGATTAACTCTTTTTGACGTAGAAAATCAATAAGTTGTACGCCATTTTTGCCCGACCCTAAATTGTAATCCACAAGAAATAGGTCAAAAGTTTTTTTCTCTGCTAATTTCACAGCGCCTTCAGCATTTTCAGCAAAGGAAATCTTTTGTGCACTAGCCCCCTGATTAGTGAGCATATTACGCAGCATGATATGGAATGCTTTTTGATCATCAACAATTAAAATATTTTTGTCTTTATAATTAAACATTGTTTATTGATCTTCACTTTTATTTGAGAATGAGCGTAATGTACTTAATTGTAGATAATAATAAGCTAGGATGTAGTGCAAAACGATTATTTTACGTACTTTGTATAGTAAAACAAATATTCTATGAAGGGAAAGACTTTCAGGGGAGTGAAATGGTGGAGGGAGGTGGATTCGAACCACCGAAGCTTACGCGGCAGATTTACAATCTGCTCCCTTTGGCCACTCGGGAACCCCTCCGTTATTTCGCGGGCAATAATAGCAGATAATAGAGGCATGTGAAGTTAAAAAAATAAAAAAACATTAAATAAAATCAGTTTGTTGCCGATAACACTTTATATCGGAGATAAAACAATGAAAATGTATGAATAGTAAACAGCTAGATAACAATTTATTGATAAATGAGTGGCAATTAGGGCAGCAATTAAATGCTGCTGTACACAATGGCACGCGTGACAAATTTAATTTGTTACTCAGTTTTTTATCCGATGACGCAAGAGATTTTGCACAATTTGATTTAGCGGCAAAAAAAGAAGTGGCTTTAGAGACAACCGCATCGTTACGCCAACAGTTTCAACTTCCTCCTGCTCAACCCCTTGTTAACGGAGGTGTTACCCTTGAGCAAGCATGTAATATGAATGCTGATTTACATAATAACCATTTTCGTACAATTCGTTTAAAGCAATTATTGCATAATGAAGCACTGCTAGCTCGCCCTGAGCAAGGTGAATTTAGTGATGACATTGTTGATAATATATCCTTAGTTGCACAGCAGCGCCTTTCTGCCTCATTAGGCAATTCGTCTATTCAATTCACCTCAACCGGTGTTACAAATGAGCTCATGAATCGCTATCAAGAATTGGATTTAGATAATAAACCAATTAAAGTGAACTATATGTAATGGTTAATGGAATGGTCTACGCGCTATTTCATATTTTTGAGGAAGAATAATGGCAACGGGTTTTTTTGCTGTGTTTGATGATATTGCTGCTTTGTTAGATGATGCGGCAATGATGAGTAAAGTCGCGACTAAAAAAACCGCGGGTGTATTGGGTGATGACTTGGCTGTGGGGGCTGAAAAAGCATCTGGATTTTCTTCAAGCAGAGAGTTGCCTGTGTTATGGGCAATAGCGAAGGGCTCTTTACGTAATAAATTGATCATTTTACCCGTTGCTTTTCTATTGAGTGCCTTTGCTAATTGGCTGATTATCCCTATTTTAATGGTAGGAGGGATATATCTTGCCTTTGAAGGTGCAGAGAAAATATTTGAGTATCTTCAAAAAAAAGAGAGTCGGCCGATCAACACCATACTCGAAGATGACCAAGATTTTTTGAATTATGAAGCAAAAAAAAATAAAATCAGCGATACTGACTGACTTTATTCTCTCCATTGAAATTATCGTTTTAGCCCTCGGTACAGTCATGCAAGAGCCTTTAATATTACAAATTATTGTTGTTTCATTTGTGGCTCTGTTGGCGACAGTGGGTGTTTATGGCTTTGTGGCACTTTTGGTTCGCATGGATGATGTCGGCTTTAAATTAATAGCGTTAGCAGAGCAGAAAAATAACCTTTTAAAATTTATCGGTGAGTTACTTGTTGCGGCATTACCGAAAGTTATTCGCCTATTAACTATTGTCGGTACGTTAGCTATGTTACTCGTTGCCGGAGGCATATTTGTGCACAATGTGCATGCTATTGCTGATTATTTATTATTTATGCCGACGATGTTAGCTGAATTATTGGTAGGGCTTATGGTTGGACTAATAACGTTAATGGTCGAGAAGGGTATTGCTAAGATTGGGGTAAGCATTAATAGACGTTAATTGTAAAACCTATTAATGCTTTTATTGCCATACTATTCAAAAACAACCGTACGGTTTGCGTAGACGAACACTTTATCATTTAATACTTGTTGTAGGGCTTTACTTAATACTGAGCGTTCAACATCTCGCCCTGTTTTAGCGAGGTCTTCTGCGCTGTAAGCATGATCAATATGGGCGACATCTTGGGTGATGATTGGCCCTTCATCTAAGTCATTATTAACAAAATGGGCCGTTGCACCAATAATTTTTACGCCACGGTCGAATGCTTGTTGATAGGGTTTCGCACCGATAAATGCAGGTAAAAATGAGTGGTGTATATTAATCAATTTATTACTATATTGTTCAACAAATTTAGGCGTTAAAATGCGCATATATTTAGCTAAAATCACATAATCAGGAGTATAAGGCGCTATCGCATCTAATACTTTTTGTTCATGCTCTTCACGTGATAAACCTTCATGGCTTATGGTGTGGTAAGGAATATCAAATTTGCTTACTAATTCTTCCAGTTTGTCATAATTCCCGATCACCGCAGCAACTTCAACATCAATGCCGCCGTAAGTGCTTTTCATTAAAATATCACCCACGCAGTGTGCTTCTTTTGTTACTAAAATAACAATACGCTTACGTTTTTGTGATACCAATGAGCGGTAAGAGCCAGCAGGTAAATTAAAGTCAAGGTCAGCAAGTAATGTCTGATCGTTAAAGTATCCTTCAAGCTCAGTACGCATAAAGAAGCGGCCATGTTGATGGTCTACAAACTCATTATTTTTAATAATATTCAGCTGATGTTTTTGACAGATATTGGTAATCTGCGCAATCAGACCTTTGCTATCGGGGCAATCGGTTAATAAAACTTTCTTTTCCATTTTTATCTCTATTAATTAGCGCAACATTTTTTAAATTTTTTGCCACTAGCACATGGGCAGGGCTCATTGCGTGCTATCTTACCTGATTTTTGCTCAGGATAAATCTCTCCATCACAATAAAGCCATTGTTCATGATCTTTAACAAAATTAGAGCGTTCATGGTGGCAAGATAATAGCCCATTATCGATAAACCAAGCTTTAAACTCGACAAAACCTCGGTTAGTTAATGTTTCGGTTGCTATAATTTGTAAATTTTTCCATTCTACCGTTTTTTCTGCCAGTTGCTTAGGTGTCAGACTCCCTCGATAATCAGCGTGGTAGGTAGTAAAAAGGTACTGGCCTAATTGCAACACAAAGGCACTATAACGCGAGCGCATAAGTGCTTCACAAGAGTTGGCTTGTTGTTGATTATTATGCAAAGGCAAACAACAGGTTTGATAGCTTTTACCACTTTTACATGGGCAAGGCTGTCCGTGTAAATCATTCATTTTCTTCTCAAAAAAAAAGCGTTCAACGTGAACGCTTATTTTATTCTTTAATAAATAGTATTACTATTTTTGTTGGTAAGCATCATTATGGATACCCGCAGCACGACCTGATGGATCCGCATTTTTTAGGAAACTTTCATCCCAAGCCAAAGCTTCAACCGTTGAACAGGCGACAGATTTACCATGAGGTACACATTCAGCAGCACTATCAAGTGGGAAGTGTTCTGCAAAAATGCTACGGTAGAAGTACGCTTCTTTGGTATCTGGTGTATTGATTGGGAACTTAAATTTAGCATTCGCTAATTGTTGATCCGATACCTGTGTTTCGATATGTTCTTTTAACGAATCAATCCAGTTGTAACCAACGCCATCAGAGAATTGTTCTTTTTGACGCCATAATACTTCATCGAGTAATTTACCATCAAATGCTTGACGAAGGATATTTTTCTCAATACGCCCATCTTTGATTATTTTTAGTTCAGGATTAGTACGCATTGCCACATCCATGAACTCTTTATCTAGGAAAGGTACGCGTGCTTCAATTCCCCAAGCTGCCATTGATTTGTTTGCGCGTAGACAGTCAAACATGTGTAGTTTGTTTAGTTTACGGTTTAACTCTTCGTGAAGCTCTTTTGCATTTGGTGCTTTATGGAAGTATAGGTAGCCTGCAAATATTTCATCAGCACCTTCACCTGAAAGAACCATTTTGATGCCCATTGCTTTAATTTTACGTGCCATTAAATACATCGGTGTTGAAGCGCGGATAGTGGTTACATCATAGGTTTCAATGTGGTAAATAACTTCGCGTAATGCATCTATACCATTTTGTACGGTAAAAATAATGGGGTGATGTACAGTCCCGAGAGAATCAGCTACTTTTTGTGCCGCTGCAAGGTCTGGTGAACCCTCTAGACCCACTGAAAATGAGTGAAGTTGAGGCCACCATGCACCAGTTTGATCATCATCTTCAACACGTTGCTTAGCAAATTTTTGCGTAACCGCGGAGATAACTGAAGAGTCTAAACCACCTGATAGCAATACACCATAAGGTACATCACACATTAACTGGCGTTTTACTGACGCTTCTAACGCTGCACCGATCTCTTCTGGGCTGCCGCCATTATCTTTAACCCCTTCGTAAGTCATCCAATCACGAGTATAATATTTTGTTAATTCACCAATTTCGCTATCTAGAAAATGACCTGGAGGGAATTCTTGTACTTTGGTACAAATAGGCGTTAATGCTTTCATTTCTGAAGCAACATAGAAGTTACCATGCTCATCCCAGCCCATATATAGAGGAATGATACCCATGTGGTCACGACCGATTAAGTATCTATCTTTTTCTGCATCATATAAGCAGAAGGCGAAAATACCATTTAGGTCGTCTAAAAATGCATTACCTTTTTCTTCGTATAAACCAAGAATAATTTCACAATCAGATTTTGTTTTAAATTGATAACCACAAGTTAACTCTTTTTCTAAATCTTTATGGTTATATATTTCGCCATTTACCGCTAGGATATGTGTATTATTTTGATTGTATAAAGGCTGTGCACCTGTATTAACATCTACGATAGAAAGACGCTCATGAACAAGAATTGCTTTCTCAGAAGAATAGACTCCAGACCAATCTGGGCCACGGTGACGAAGCAGTTTAGACATTTCAATTGCTTGTTGGCGCAAGGCGAAGGGATCGCTTTTAATGTCGAGCACACCAAAAATAGAACACATAACGTTACCTTTTATTGAAAACGAATATTCAAAATGATTCGTTTTGTATTAACAATATTTTTCCATTTGCACAAGTTGAGCAAAAAGAGAACGATTTAAATTGATAAATATGAGTAGAACATTTTTGCAGAATAATCAATAAAAGTCACACTAAATCAGAGTATTTTCACTATAAATCATCGCTAAACGCTTTTATTTCATTTCATAATTCATGTTTATAGTGACTTTTATTCAAAATCAGTTTCAGTTCAGAACAAACATGCCGAGCAAAACCTGATCCAGCTTCTTCATACATATTGTAAACAGGGCTTACACCAAGGTCATAGAGATCCTGCTGATCCTCTTTAAAATGAGCTATTGCAGCAACTTTAAAACTATCGCTGTTGATTTTTTTCAGTTGTTCTGCGGCAAAATGGTTACCATTATGATTAGGCATAGTTAATAAAATTAATTTTATATTGTCAGTAAGCTGGAGTTTGTTCCAAAAATCGGAGTCAATGGCATCACCCGTAATGACTCGACGCCCTAAGTTTCTATGTTGTAGCGTAGTTTGGTGGTTATAATCGATGCCCATTACCCGTTCACCAAAGGTTAATTTTAACGCATCGTAAGCACGGTTCCAATCCGCCCCATTCCCATCACTAAAATTTGCGCATCGCCAACACGAACTGGACGATCGTCTTTATGTAAGCGAGTAGATTGAAAACGTTTCAAGGAAAGTGTATATCGGCTATAAATTTGATCACCATACTTATTGAGTATGGATGCGATAATAAAACTTAATGAAACTGCAATCGCGGTAATAATGAGCCAATCCTGACTGAGCCAACCTTTATAGGTAGCTAGAGACGCTACGATTAATCCAAATTCACTATAATTAGCTAAGGAAAATGAAGCAAATAGGGCGGTGCGCGAACGAAGTTTAAATTTGGTCAGGGTGAGAAAATAAAGGGCTATTTTCACTAAAAGCAATAAAGATAAGATGCCTGCAATCATTACATGATCAAGATGAGGCAAACCGCCTAGACCTATCGTTAAAAAGAAGCAAATTAAAAAGAGCTCCTTAAGATTAAATAATGCATTGGCCATGTTCTTCGCACTTGGGTGGGCCGCTAATAGCATCCCGGCAATTAAAGCCCCTAAATCGGCTTTCATTCCGACAGATTCAAATAAACCTGCGCCCACAACTAATGCCAGGAAAAAACCATATAGTACTAATAACTCCCCGTGACCCGCACGATCTAATAATTTGAATAAAAGGGGCCGGATAAGTGGCAATGCACATAATGCTAAGGCCCAAATGGAAGGGATCTTGGCGACAGATATAGATAAAAATAACACCGCAAAAATATCTTGCATAATCAAGATGCCAATGGCGATGCGTCCATACAACGAGTTAGTTTCGCTTTTTTCTTCTAATATTTTCACTGCAAAAACGGTACTGGAAAAACTTAACGCAAATGAGATAAGTAATAGCCCATAGATATTTAATTCAGAAAAAAAGGAAAACTGGATTTGTTTTAATGCAAATAAGAGTAGGGTATAAAAAATAATACACGCAGCTATATGTATGCTTGCTCCCCCCCAAACCTCTGCTTTAAATAGGGTCCGGAGGTCGAGTTTCAGACCAATCGTGAAAAGTAGTAAGGTTACCCCTAAGTTGGCAATGGCAATTAATCCTTCACTAGATTCAAACCCCCATAAATTAAGCGCAAAACCAGCTAATAGAAAACCAATCATTGGCGGTAAGCCGATAAAGTTAATAATCATACCAAAAGTAAAAGCTGTACCAATAAAAAATAGTAGTGTTGTATCCATGTAAACGCTTCTCTGTTAGCTAATGGTAAGGAGAGATTGATCCAATATACCTATGGTACTTTAAGATATAAAATCAGCAAGCAAAAAGTACCGAGATGTGAGGTATAAAACAGAACTCTATGTAAATGATTTTATGGTATAAAAGTAGAGAGAACAATTTTTTTGTCTTTGTCTATACATTGAAATAGCGCGATGATAATAGTCATCGGCGACTAATTTCATTTATTCTGTGGGGGATGTTGGTTCAACATAGCTATATGTTACATAGGTGGTTGTATCTGGCCACTCGCGATTGATGAGCAGTTCAATGTTGTCATGTAACAGCCAAACAAAACTAATTTTTCCGTGGCTATAATCGATACCATTGATATCATCACTATCTTGCTCTGTGCTGAATGAATCAGGAATACCGTACTTCTCAGTAAATTCATTTTTAAGTTGTGCAATAAGTTGTGGTTTATCGCGACCTATATAGGTGTATTTGGCCTGTGCGAATTGCGCATGCTGAGTATATGTTACCGCCAGCTGACTTGTCCCTGATATTGTCGCGCCAGTAAAGTAAAGGTCAACGAAATCCTGATCATTCTCGTTAATAGGGCGGATACCTGTGGCTTTGATTTTTTCTCTGATAGTGTCGCGCTGGCTACAAGCAATGGCTATATCAAAAAGAAAAGTTGTTGCATTTTTAAAGCATTGTTGGCTTTTTTGTAAATCTTTAAGGCGCTGTATTGCCCATGGTTCAGTGGTTTTTTGATATAGCGTGATGGCTTTATGTAAATCCGAGGGAAAAACAATACCTTTTTCATAGAAGTAGGCTAAGCGTGCGTTGGCTAAATGATAATTAAGTTGCGACGCATGTAGATAGTATTCTGCGGCTTTATTTTTATTTTTAGGTAAAATGAATTTGCCACTTTGATCATGGATGCCATGTTCATAAATCACCCCTAGTTGATAGAGCGATTGAGCATGATTTTGAGCAGCTGCGCTATTATACCAAGTCAGTGCCGTGTTCATATTTTGCTTATTGATGGTTGCGTTTTGATATATTTGCCCAAGTTTAAATTGTGCTGCAGCACTCCCTTTAGCGGCTGCTCGTGTGTACCAGGTTATCGCATTTTTCAAATCTACGGCTTCACCTTTACCTTGTTCATAAAATTCGGCAATTTTATAGGCTGACGGGGCATAATTATTTTCAGATGATTTTAGGTAGAGTGTTTTAGCTTGTTGATAATTTTGCGGGACACCTCGGCCATACTCATGCATTTGTGCCAATAGGTATTGCGCTAATGCATTACCTTGTGTTGCTGCTTTATCATACCATTCTATCGCCAGCTGGTAGTCCTGTTGCACAACTCGGCCATTTTGATAAATTGTGCCTAAGCTAATTTGTGCATTGAGATGTCCTTGCGCAGCGGCTTTACTAAACCACAGAAAGCTTTCGTCATCATTTTGTTTAACACCATTGCCTTTTTTAAAATGGTCCCCCATTTGATACTGTGCAATTGCATCACCTTGTTGTGCAGCCTTCAGATACCATTTTACCGCTTCACTTGGATTGACATCGACACCTTGTCCATTATCGTACATGGTTGCGAGTATATATTGTGCGGCTACATGATTTTGTTCCGCCGCTTTTGTGTACCATTGTATCGCTTGCTGGAGATTTTTCTCGACACCCTGTCCACTTTCATACAACCAACCAATGGCATACTGAGCAGCCGGATCGCCATTAACTGCAAGGTGTAACCATAAATCATGGGCTAGTCTATAATTTCCTGCCTCAATTGCTTTATAAGCTTTATCAAAATTGGGGTTTGCATAAGCAGTCGTATTATGTAAGCCAATTATTGTAAAAATGAGGTTGAGAGAGAGTAATCGTAATGTATAGCCCATTATGTTATATGATCCTCTTCCTGAGTATGGTAATTGATATTTTCCGTAAATATCTATAATAAATCGCATTAGCATTGTAATGTTTATTGTACAATTTTAATGTGATTGATTTAGTTATATTTAATGAATGCAACCTAGCTATCTATTATTTTAAGCAATTAGATATTCATGTGGATTGTATTAATATCTCAACGCTTTGTTGAGTGCTGCTACAGCAGGTTAATATTTCATTATCGCGGCAGTAGGCCAGTGGAAAGTTATTATAATTAACTTCTCCACGGATGAGTTGGCATCGACAAGCACCACAATGTCCATCGCGACAGTGAAATTCTGTCGCGATATTTTGTGCTTCTAAATTTTCCAACAATGTTTTGTTGGTATTGAGGGGGTACTCAATACCGTTAACGGTTAATATTTTTGTCATTTAGCAAAATTCGCTGAATTATAATTTAAAAGAGCTAAGCTCCTCGCTGTCAACTTTACTATTAATTTGCCCGACTAGGTATGAACTTATTTCCGCTTCTTGAGGGGCAACTTGAACGTTGTCACTGACTAACCAATGATTAATCCATGGAATAGGATTGTTGCTTACCTTGAAGGGCGCTTCATAGCCAATTGCTTGCATTCGCTGGTTAGTAATATATTCAACATATTGGCATAAAATTTGTTCATTCAAACCAATCATTGAGCCATCTTTAAAGAGGTATTTAGCCCACTCTTTTTCTTGCTCTGCAGCATTTAAAAATATATCGCGCCCCTGTGCAAAACACTCAACGGCAATTTCAGCCATTTCCGGATCATCTTTACCATCGGCCCAAAGATTTAATATTTGCTGTGTGGAGTTTAGGTGTAGTGCTTCATCGCGCGCTATCAATTTGATTATTTTAGCATTTCCTTCTAATAAATCGCGCTCAGCAAAGGCAAATGAGCAAGCAAAGGAGACATAGAATCGAATGGCTTCTAATGCATTGATAGAGCAGATACAGAGGTATAATTTTTTCTTCAGCGAACGGAGAGTTAAGGTTTCCTTCTCTCCATGTAGGTTAATATAAGCAACCTCACTTTGTGCTAATCCATGTAATTGGAAAAACTGTGTCGCATGAATCAATTCATCATAATAGCCTGAAATATCAATAGCACGTTTCAAAATTTCTTCATTAGTGACAATATCTTCAAACACTGTGCTAGGTTCAGTAAATAAATTGCGGATAATGTGTGTGTAACTCCGACTATGGATTGTTTCAGAAAAACTCCATGTCTCTATCCATGTTTCTAATTCAGGTAATGAGACAATCGGTAGTAGAGCGATATTAGGGCTACGGCCTTGGATTGAATCGAGCAAAGTTTGATATTTTAAATTTGATATGAAGATATGTTGCTCATGATCGGGTAAATTAATAAAGTCAATACGATCGCGATTTACATCTATCTCTTCTGGTCGCCAGAAAAAACTCAGCTGCTTCTCAATTAACTTCTCAAATACATCAAAACGTTGTTGATCATAACGAGCGACATTGACCGGATTACCAAAAAACATCGGCTCTTTAAGCGCATTATTAGGAATGGTTGAGAAAGTAGTATAAGCCATATGCTTCTCCATAGTGCATTAGCATCTCACCGGAGTGAGGAATAGAAAATATTAAAAACTAAAAACCCATTCGATTGAATGGGCATAACAAAATGCGGGTTAAATTTTGCACGCACCACCGGCACAGTCTTCTTCGATTACCTTTTCATCATCTGCGCCATCTCGCGTATTATGATAATAAAGCGTTTTGACTCCCATTTTATAGGCGACCAATAGATCTTTCAAGAGGTTAGTCATTGGTACTTTATTATCGTCGAAACGTTTTGGATCATAATTAGTATTCGCTGAGATAGCCTGATCAACAAATTTTTGCATAATGCCAACGAGTTCTAAGTAACCTTGGTTATTTGGAATGTTCCATAGTAACTCATAATTTTCTTTGTATTTATCAAATTCAGGAACAACCTGTTTTAAAATACCATCTTTACTCGCTTTTATGCTAATAAATCCACGTGGTGGTTCAATGCCATTGGTCGCATTAGAAATCTGGCTTGAGGTTTCTGATGGCATTAATGCTGACAAGGTTGAGTTACGTAAACCGTCTCGAACAATATCCGCACGCAGTGTTTCCCAATCTAAATGGTAGGGTTCATCACAGATTGCGTCCAATGAATTTTTATATGTGTCAATGGGTAAAATGCCTTGGGAATAGCGAGTTTCATTAAATTTAGGACAAGCCCCACGCTCTTTTGCCAGCACATTTGAAGCTTTCAATAGATAGTATTGGATCGCTTCAAAACTTTTATGGGTTAGATTGTTGGCACTGCCATCGGAGTATTTAACGCCATTTTTAGCGAGGTAATAAGCATAGTTGATCACACCAATCCCAAGAGTACGACGCGCCATGCTGCTGTTTTCTGCTGCTTTAATTGGGTAATCTTGATAATCGAGTAGATTATCTAATGCACGAACCGTTAATTCAGCAATTTCTTCTAACTCATCGAGAGATTCAATCGCACCTAAGTTTAAGGCTGACAAGGTACAGAGTGCAATTTCACCCTCTTCATCCATAATATGTTGCAGTGGTTTAGTGGGTAGCGCTATTTCAAGACATAAGTTACTTTGACGAATGGGGGCAACTTTGCTATCAAAGGGACTATGCGTATTACAGTGATCAACGTTTTGAATATAAATACGACCAGTACTTGCACGTTCTTGCATTAATATTGAAAACAGTTCGACGGAAGGAATGCTTTTCTGACGGATGTCAGGATCGCCTTCATAAACATCATAAAGACGCTCAAATTCATCTTGGTCTTCAAAAAAAGCATCGTATAAACCAGGGACATCGGACGGACTGAAGAGTGTGATATTTTTTCGTTCGATTAAGCGTTGATAAAATAAACGGCTTAATTGCACACCATAATCCATGTGACGAACACGGTTTGATTCAATCCCTCGGTTATTTTTAAGCACCAATAAACTTTCTACTTCCAAGTGCCACAGTGGGTAGAAAACCGTTGCAGCACCGCCACGGACACCGCCCTGCGAACAGGATTTTACGGCAGTTTGAAAGTATTTATAGAAGGGAATACAACCTGTATGGAATGCTTCACCACCGCGGATTGTGCTACCTAAGGCGCGAATTCGCCCTGCATTAATACCAATGCCTGCACGTTGTGAAACATATTTTACAATAGAGCTCGCAGTGGCATTGATGGAGTCGAGGCTATCACCGGCTTCGATTAATACGCAGGAACTAAATTGGCGAGTAGGCGTACGCACCCCAGACATAATTGGTGTTGGTAGGGAAATTTTAAATTGCGAAGTGGCATCATAGAAGCGGCGTACATAATCCATACGAATGGACTTGTCGTAATCTGAAAAAAGGCATGCTGCTACTAATAAATAAAGAAATTGTGCACTTTCGTATATATCACCAGTTACACGATTTTGAATTAAATATTTACCTTCAAGTTGTTTTACCGCCGCATAGGAAAAATTTAAATCGCGGTTATGGTCAATAAAGGTATCCATCTCTTCAAATTCTTGTTTTGTATAATCTTCAAGAAGGTGTGCATCATATTTGCCCTTTGAACACATTTTACTAACATGTTCAAATACGCTTGGTGGCGTGAATCGCTGATAGGCTTTTTTGCGTAGATGGAATACGGCAAGATGGGCTGCTAAATATTGATAATCTGGTGATTCTTCAGAAATAAGATCCGCTGCTGCTTTGATAATGGTTTCGTGAATATCTTCGGTACGAATGCCATCATAAAACTGAATATGTGAATTTAGTTCAACCTGCGAGACTGAAACATTGTCAAGACCTTCCGCCGCCCAAGTAATAACACGGTGGATTTTCTCGAGGTCGATGTTTTCTCTTTTGCCATTACGTTTGGTGACAAACAGGTTTTTATTCATGTGGGATTACCTTATTTCTGGCGACAATGCTTGTTAGCAAGAGGCTGTCAGTTATCGGATGCATAATTTTTAAAAACACTACATATTGTGCTTTGCAAGTTTAGTTGGCACAAGATAAAGCTTTTTTTGTTTTTATCAAGTGAATATTTTTATTCATTAAGTGGATAAGATTGTGGATAAATAGCAGTTCCAAAAACAAGTTTGTGTTCACTAACATCAACCTTTAAGTTTTTAGCGTGAGTTGTGAATTGCAATGATTTTTTATACTTTTTTTTATCTGCAGTAGTAAGAATAA
The DNA here is from genome assembly GCF_040566515.1 of Psychromonas sp. MME2. NCBI lineage: Bacteria > Pseudomonadati > Pseudomonadota > Gammaproteobacteria > Alteromonadales > Psychromonadaceae > Psychromonas > Psychromonas sp. MME2. Next base: position 168,633 of record NZ_JBEWXI010000010.1, read on the forward strand.
ATAAAGAGAAAAAGATTATCTAAAACCCGATTCTCCTCATGTTTTTTATATTTAATTGTTAGATTTTTAGTGGGGGGGAAAGTGCAGGAGTTAACGTTTCACACAATGAAGCATGTAATTGACATCAACATTATTCGTGATCCTAAATTCGCCTGAAAAGAGATTATATTCAACACCACATAACGCTTCACAATGTAGACTCGTCTTATCTACCGCTGATAATAATTGTGATGGGCGAATAAATTTTTCGTAGCTATGAGTGCCCTTAGGTACCCATTTTAAAACGTGTTCAGCACCGAGTATCATCATGACGTAAGCTTTAAATGTTTTATTGATTGTTGAAAAATAGACGCTTCCCCCGGGTTTTACCATGTCACAGCAAGCCTTGATAACGGAAGCGGGATCGGGGACATGTTCTAACATTTCCATGCAGGTAACCACATCAAATTGTTCAAAGTGGGTGAGTGCGAATTGTTCTGCCGTTGTTTTTTGATAGTCAATTTGTTGTTGCGTTTCTAATGCATGCAGGCGGGCAATTTGTAGCGATGCGTGTGCCATATCAATGCCTGTAACAGTCGCTCCTTGTTTAGCCATACTTTCTGCTAAGATGCCTCCGCCACAGCCAACGTCAACAATCTTTTTAGCAAATATACCATCAACGCCTTCTTCTATATAGGCTAACCGTGTTGGGTTGAGCATATGCAAGGGTTTAAAGTCCCCTTCAAGATCCCACCACTGCTCGGCCATTGCTGAAAATTTTTCTATCTCATCGTTATCAACATTGTTTACCACTAAAGCTCTATTTACCTGCATCCCTTAACACCGAATTAATTGAAATAATGCATTATAACGAGTTTAACCTCGCAGTTTAATGTTTTAATTATTTTTTACTGAAGTAATTTTGCTTATATCATATGCGTAGTAAATTTGCTGTTATCATATTCGTAGTAAATTTGCTGTGAATGCGTTTCTTCATCGCTATTTTGTGTTAGTATGCGCAACTCACTAAAATTCAATCGATATTCTATTAAATTAAGGATTTAGGTCTCTATGAGCGAATTTGCCTCTGACGTTTCTCCAATCAACATTGAAGATGAATTAAAGAACTCTTATCTTGATTATGCCATGAGCGTAATTGTTGGGCGTGCATTGCCCGATGTACGTGATGGTCTTAAGCCGGTTCATCGCCGTGTTTTATTTGCAATGAACGTGTTGCGCAATGACTGGAATAAACCCTATAAAAAATCAGCACGTGTTGTTGGTGATGTTATCGGTAAATATCATCCACATGGCGATACAGCCGTATACGATACTATTGTCCGTATGGCTCAGCCTTTCTCATTACGTTATATGCTTGTTGACGGCCAAGGTAACTTTGGTTTGTGGATGGTGATAGTGCTGCTGCAATGCGTTATACGGAAATCCGTATGGACAAAATTGCCCATGAATTACTTGCTGACCTAGATAAAGAGACGGTTGATTATGTTCCCAACTATGACGGCACAGAGTTTATTCCTGAAGTTTTGCCGACTAAAGTACCCAATCTGTTAATCAATGGTTCATCGGGTATTGCCGTTGGGATGGCGACCAATATACCACCACACAATCTGGGTGAAGTGGTCGATGGCTGTTTAGCATTAATTGATAATGCTGATATTACCATTAACGAACTGATTGAACTGATCCCTGGCCCTGATTTTCCAACGGCAGGTATCATTAATGGCCGTAAAGGGATCATTGATGCTTACCATACTGGTCGCGGTAAAGTTAAAATTCGCGCTAAAGCGGATATCGAAGTTAACGAAAAAAGGGCCGTGAAACCATTGTTGTTCATGAACTGCCATATCAAGTTAACAAAGCTCGCCTAATTGAAAAAATAGCAGAGTTAGTTAAAGAGAAAAAAATAGAAGGCATTAGTGCTCTGCGTGACGAGTCTGATAAAGACGGTATGCGTATGGTCGTTGAAGTTAAGCGTGGTGATGTTGGAGAGGTCATTCTAAATAACCTTTACGCACAAACGCAAATGCAAGTTTCATTTGGTATTAATGCCGTTGCATTGGACCATGGGCAACCAAAACTGTTTAACTTAAAAATGATGCTCGAAGCCTTTATTCTGCATCGTCGAGAAGTGGTAACACGCCGTACCGTATTTGAACTGCGCAAAGCACGTGATAGAGCGCATATCCTTGAAGGCTTAGCAATTTCTTTAGTTAATATCGAACCAATTATTGAGTTGATTCGAAATTCAGCGACACCTGCCGAAGCGAAAATCGGTTTACAGTCACAGGGCTGGGAACTCGGTAACGTCGTTGTTATGCTTGAAGCTGCAGGGGTAAATGCTGCGCGTCCAGATGGTTTGCCGATTGAATTTGGTGTACGTGATAATCACTATTACATGACTGAAGTTCAAGCTCAGGCGATTCTAGATTTACGTTTACATAAGTTAACGGGTTTAGAGCATGAGAAAATATTAAGCGAATATAAAGAGCTATTAGAAATAATTGCCGGGTTACTGCATATTCTAGCGAGTCCTGCTCGATTAATGGAAGTTATTCGCGAAGAGTTGGAAGAAATTCGTGCAAACTTTGGCGATGCTCGCCGCACAGAAATCACTGCCAATGAAAGTGATCTTTGTATGGAAGATTTGATCACCGAAGAAGATGTGGTTGTTACGCTTTCCCACGAAGGCTATGTTAAATATCAACCTTTGACTGATTACGAAGCACAACGACGTGGTGGTAAAGGTAAATCTGCTACGAAGATGAAAGATGAAGATTTCATTGAGAAGTTACTCGTTGCCAGTACCCATGATACGATCCTCTGTTTCTCAACCCGTGGTCGACTCTATTGGTTAAAAGTGTTCCAACTGCCACTTGCTTCACGTCAAGCGCGTGGACGTCCAATTGTGAATATTTTGCCGCTTGAAGAGGGTGAACGTATCACCGCGATTCTACCGGTTCGTGAATATGAAGATGATAAATTTGTATTTATGGCAACAGCTAATGGTACGGTTAAGAAAACAGCACTAAGTGCTTATAGTCGTCCTCGTGCAAGTGGTTTGATTGCGATTAACTTAACAGATGATAACGAGTTAATTGGCGCGCAAATCACCAATGGAGAGAACGAAATAATGATCTTCTCCGATGCGGGCAAAGTCGTACGCTTTAAAGAAGCGGAAGAAATACCTGCAGTTGATGAAGACGGCAAGCCAATTCTTGATGAAAACGGCGAGCAAGAGATCAAGTTCAAAGGGGTTCGTCCAATGGGACGAACGGCAACGGGGGTTCGTGGTATAAAACTCAAAGATGGTGAGCGAGTTGTGTCGTTAATCGTTCCTAATGAAACAGGGCACATATTAACGACTACCGAAAATGGCTACGGTAAACGTACTCCACTTGAAGATTATTCGCCGAAGAGTCGTGCAACACAAGGTGTGATTTCAATTAAAGTCAGTGCCCGTAATGGTAAAGTCGTTGGCGCGGTGCAAGTTGATGAAAATGATGAAATTATGTTGATTTCTAACAAAGGGACTCTGGTACGTACACCTGTTAGTGGCGTTTCTATTGTTGGCCGTAATACTCAAGGTGTTACGTTAATCAAGACCCGTGACGATGAAAAAATCGTGGCATTACAACGTATCGAAGAGATAAAAGATCAGCCTGTTTATGACGAAGAGGATGAAGGAGTAGAAAGTAGCAACCAACAGGTGGTGCCTGATAGTGTTGTTGATGTGCAATCAGATGACTCCTCTGAGCCACAGGATTAAATTATTATTATATTAAAATAAGCGGCTTTTGCCGCTTATTTTGTTTTAAGAGATGAACAATATTATGACTAAAATATTTAACTTTTGTGCAGGGCCTGCGATGTTACCAGAAGCAGTTATGCAAAAAGCACAACAGGAATTTTGTAATTGGCAGGGAATGGGTGTTTCTGTCATGGAGATAAGCCACCGCAGCCCTGAATATGTTGCGATGGCCGCGGAGGCAGAACAAGATCTACGTGATTTAATGGAAATTCCGGATAATTACAAAGTCTTATTTTGTCATGGTGGTGGTCGAGGGCAATTTGCCGCAGTACCATTAAATTTATTAGCTGATAAATTAGATGTCGATTATCTGCTGACGGGGGAGTGGTCTAAGTATGCTGCCGCAGAGGCGAAGAAACATGCGCGTGTTAATGAAACCAATATCATGGAGCAAACGGTTGCTGGTAAAAAAACGGTGCAGGCGTGTAGCGATTGGCTCATTAATGCAGGTGCGGCCTATGCCCATTACTGTCCGAATGAAACCATTGAAGGTATTGAAATCTTTGATGTGCCAGAAACTGGCGTCGTTCCTTTAGTAGCGGATATGAGCTCAATGATTTTATCGCGTCCAATCGATGTCTCTAAGTTTGGTATTATTTATGCTGGCGCTCAAAAAAATATCGGTCCATCGGGGTTAGCTATTGTCATTGTTCGTGAAGATTTGATTGGTAAAGCGCGTACCGCGATCCCCTCTATTTTTGATTATCAGATCCAAGCCAATGCAGATTCTATGTACAACACGCCGCCTACCTATGCGTGGTATCTAGCTGGGCTGGTCTTTAAGTGGCTTAAAGAGCAAGGTGGTCTAGCTGAAATGGAAAAGCAAAATATTGCTAAAGCAGAGCTACTTTATAATTATATTGATAACTCACCATTTTATGCGAATAACATCGCGGATGAAGTTCGTAGTCGTATGAATATACCTTTTACACTGGCTAACGATGCCTTAAGTGAAACCTTCTTAAAAGAGTCTAAGGCAGCTGGGCTTTTAACTTTGAAGGGGCATAAATTAGTCGGTGGTATGCGAGCGAGTATTTATAATGCGATGCCAATGGAAGGCGTACAAGCGTTAGTTGATTTTATGTCTGCATTTGAAAAAAAATATGCTTAAGTAGGGATAATAGATGAGTTGTGATTTTTTAAATATAGCGAATACAGGCGTGCAAAAACTGCACCCTTATCAAGCTGGTAAACCGATAGAAGAGTTAGAGCGTGAGCTAGGTATTAGCAATATTGTTAAGCTCGCTTCTAATGAAAATCCATTAGGCTTAAGCCCCATGGTGAAAGCCGCTCTAGTGAAAGAGCTCGAACAGTTAACGCGTTATCCTGATGCTAATGGTTACTACTTAAAAGCAGCGCTAGCAGAAAAATACGCGGTAGATATTAAGCAAATTACACTAGGTAATGGATCGAATGATCTACTTGAATTAGTGGCGCGTGCCTTTGTTGATAATAGCAATGAAGTGATATTTGCTGAGCATGCCTTTGTGGTTTACCCTATTGTGACACAGGCTATTGGCGCACAGGCAGTGGTTGTTGCCGCTAAAAATTATGGCCATGACTTAACGGCTATGGCTGCCGCGGTAACTGACAAAACCGCACTGATTTTTATCGCCAATCCAAACAATCCAACGGGTACTTTTTTGCAGCAAGATGAAATCGTTGCTTTCCTAAAAAAAGTGCCTGAACATGTGATTGTTGTCTTAGACGAAGCCTATTTTGAATATGCGCCTGCATCGCTCCGCGGTAATGCGATTGCCTGGATTAATGAGTTCCCGAATTTAGTGGTTTCTCGCACCTTTTCAAAGGCTTATGGTTTAGCTGGTTTACGTGTTGGTTACACGATATCTAATCCACAAGTTGCTGATATATTAAACCGTGTTCGTCAGCCATTTAATTGTAATAGCTTAGCCCTTAAAGCCGCCGAAACCGTTCTGCAAGATGAACAATATCTAGCCAATGGCGTTGCGTTAAACGCGCAGGGTATGGCAGATTTAACCGCATTCTTTGAAGGTCACAAGCTTGATTATATTCCTTCTATGGGCAATTTTATTACCGTAAATGTGGGAAAGAGTGGCGATGAAGTATATCAAGATTTATTACGTGAAGGTGTCATTGTTCGTCCGATCACGGGCTATGGTTTAGCCAATCATTTGCGTATTAGTATAGGCACACAAACAGAAAATCAGCGTTTTAAAGACGCTTTGATTAAAGTACTCGAATTGTAAGAGAATATTATGGAACAACTATTATTAAATCCAATTGCAAAAGTCGATGGAGATATCAATCTTCCCGGTTCAAAAAGTCTCTCTAATCGAGCTTTGTTATTAGCCGCATTAGCGCAGGGCACAACCACATTAACCAACCTATTGGACAGTGATGATATTCGCCACATGTTAAACGCGCTAACAAAATTAGGCGTTAAATATCATCTTTCCGACGATAAAAAACAGTGCGTAGTGGAAGGGCTTGGGCGTGCCTTTAATACCAGCGAGCTTGGTTGCTTAGAACTATTTCTAGGTAATGCTGGAACGGCTATGCGCCCACTTTGTGCTGCATTATGTTTAGGGCAAGGTGAATATATATTAACGGGTGAACCACGCATGTTTGAACGTCCAATTGGTAGTTTAGTGGATGCACTACAACAGGCAGGGGCTGAGGTTAGTTACCTGAAGAACGAAAATTATCCCCCACTTAAAATCAAAGGAACCTGTCTAAAAGGCGGTACGATTCAAATTGATGGAAGTGTTTCAAGTCAGTTTTTAACAGCATTTTTGATGTCAGCACCGCTGGCTCAAGAAGATACCGTGATTGAAATCGTCGGTGAATTAGTTTCAAAACCTTATATCAAAATTACCTTGCAAATAATGCAGGATTTTGGTGTTGTCGTTGATAACGTAGATGGTCAATATCAACGCTTTATTATTAAAGCGGGGCAAACCTACCGCGCTCCAGGGGAATATCTTGTGGAAGGCGATGCTTCGTCAGCATCTTACTTTTTAGCTGCCGCTGCCATTGGTGGTGGAAGTATTAAAGTGACCGGTATTGGCCGAAAATCAGTGCAGGGAGATATTCAATTTGCCGATGCATTAGAGGCAATGGGCGCACAAATTGAATGGGGAGATGATTTTATCAAAGCAAGCCGTGGTAAGCTAAAGGCGATTGATATGGATATGAATCATATTCCCGATGCGGCCATGACAATTGCCGTCGCCGCGCTGTTTGCAGAAGGTACGACAACCATCCGTAATGTCTATAATTGGCGAGTGAAAGAGACTGACCGTTTATTTGCAATGGCGACAGAGTTGCGTAAAGTAGGGGCAACTGTTGTAGAGGGGCATGATTTTATTAGCGTGACTCCCCCTGTACAGCTCAAACATGCCGCTATTGATACCTATGATGATCATCGTATGGCGATGTGTTTTTCTTTAGTTGCGTTAAGTGATACAGCGGTCACTATTAATGACCCTAAATGTACCTCTAAGACATTTCCTGACTACTTTGAAAAATTAGCGTCGGTAAGTCATTAAGTCGATAAAGGCAGGTATTTGTTGCTAAGCATACAAACTATTAAACGCATAATGACTTTGTGTATGGTCACAGGGATTATGTTGGTTATTGTTGGAGTCAGTTTAGCAACCTTTACCGACCTCACCGTATCCATGGGAACGGATGGGGTTTTGATGATTGGTCTGATTATTGGTTTAGGTTTATTGCTACTTATTCCAAGTAAAATTTACTTAACTTTATTGTTGTTACAAAAAAACGATTGGGGTGGATAAGCGCTGTTTTCTCAAAGGTCTCTGGATTTACTTCTGTTTTTATCCGTTTGTCAGATTTTAATATGAAAATTAGACTAACTACCTATGCTATTTTTTTCTTGAGTTTATTGTGCTCATTGTTCTGCTTCTTAGCTGTATCTGGAGCCGTGCTTCCTTATCAAGATGCAACTCAATATATGCTAATAGAGCAAGCAAAAGAAATTAAGTTTTGGGAGTTTTCTCTTTTAGGCAGTTCGCTGATAAGTTTAATTAGTAGCATAGCTCTTTGGAAAAGCGTTCGTAAGAAAAAACTTTTGCTGAAAAACAATAGTTAAAGACCTAACAAGTTAAATTTACAAGGAGTAAAAAAAGGTGGGTTATCGTCCACAGCTCGCTCATTTTAGCCCACAATTTTTAGCTTATTATTATGGGCGTTATATAAAGTAACGCCGGCGTAAAAAATAAATGTGAACAGTATAATAGTGGAGGTGAAATTCCAGTTGTTTTTATTGTTCATTTTCTACCCATATCGTGTGCAAAATCGCACGGTAAGCACTATTATTGCTGCTATTCGCTTTCTTTTCTTGATGAATTTTAGGCGTGTTGTTAAAGTATGCTTCCTATTTTGTTTTAGTTATTTTGGAAAACTTTTATGTTTAAAATGTTTCGAGGTATGTTCTCCAACGATTTATCAATCGATTTGGGAACCGCAAACACACTTATTTATGTAAAAGGTCAAGGCATAGTCTTAAATGAGCCTTCAGTTGTTGCTATTCGTTTAGATAAAAATGGTGCTGGTAAGAGTGTTGCTGCAGTCGGACATGAAGCCAAATTAATGCTTGGTAAAACACCGGGTAATATTCAAGCTATTCGCCCCATGAAAGATGGCGTAATTGCTGATTTTTATATTACTGAAAAAATGTTACAGCACTTTATTAAACAAGTGCACAATAATAGCTTTTTACGCCCTAGCCCACGTGTTTTAGTCTGTGTTCCCTGTGGTTCAACACAGGTTGAGCGACGTGCTATTCGCGAATCTGCTCAGGGAGCTGGTGCCCGCGATGTATTTTTAATCGATGAACCAATGGCCGCTGCAATTGGTGCCGGTATGCCAGTTTCCGAAGCGAAAGGTTCAATGGTTGTCGATATCGGCGGTGGTACAACGGAAGTTGCTGTTATCTCACTAAATGGTATCGTTTATTCTGCTTCTGTACGTATTGGTGGTGACAAATTTGATGAGGCGATCATCAATTATGTGCGTCGTAATTATGGCTGCACTATTGGTGAAATAACAGCTGAGCGTATTAAACACAGCATTGCGATTGCCCATCCTATTAATGATGTTCGTGAAATAGAAGTACGCGGCGTAAACGTCGCAGAAGGTGTACCTCGTAGTTTTACACTTAATAGCAATGAAATTTTAGAAGCACTGCAAGAACCTTTAAGTGGCATTGTTACTGCCGTGATGTTGGCGTTAGAAAAAACCCCACCGGAATTAGCTGCTGATATCGCTGAGCGCGGTATGGTGTTAACGGGGGCGGGGCGTTACTCTGTGAATTAGATCGCTTACTTTCAGAAGAGTCAGGTATACCTGTTATTGTGGCTGATGATCCGCTAACTTGTGTTGCTCGTGGTGGTGGTATGGCACTGGATATGATCGATATGTATGGTGGTGATTTGTTCAACGCAGATTAGTTTCAACATTTAATGCTCTGCGTAAGTCGGGCATTATTTTATTTATTTGAACGGTAATAATGAAAACAATTTTTACGCGTGGCCCATCGCTTTTATTAAGGCTATCCTTAGTGATAGCCTTTTGCATTCTTCTTTTATTAGCAGATAGTCAATTTAACCTATTTGCATCATCTCGAATATACCTTAACTCCTTAGTTAGCCCTGTCCAATATGTAGCTGATGCGCCACAGAAGCTATTTAGTTCATTATCAGAAAATTTAATGACTCGCCAGGAATTGAAAGAGCGTAATTTACAATTAGAAAAAGATAATCTTTTATTAAAAGCAGATCGTTTACTATTAACGCAAATGCAAAAAGACAATGAACAATTAAGAAAATTATTAAACTCACAAAAAAGCTACACACACAAAAGAATGATTGCAGAAGTGATGAGCTTACGGTCAGATCCATTCACTCATCAATTGCTAATCGACAAGGGCGCTTTAGATGGTGTATATCTGGGACAGCCAGTTATCAACGAACAAGGTGTTGTTGGGCAAATATCGCAAGTTGGCAGTACAACAAGCCGTGTATTACTCATTGTTGATGCAAGCCATGGTATCCCAGTTCGAGTAGAGCGTAATGATATGGTTGCTATTGTGCATGGCAGTGGTGCATGGAATAAATTAAATGTTCCATTTATTCGCAGTAATGCCGATTTGCAACCCGGTGATTTGCTGGTTACATCGGGATTAGGAGGGCGATTTCCTCCGGGCTATCCAGTGGCAACCGTGAGTCAATTTGATTATCAAGAGGGGGCGCATTATGCGCGCGTTTCTGCCACACCAACGGCTCTCTTAGATCGCAGTCGCTACTTACTGTTATTGTGGGGTGATAAGCCAGCAAAGGATAATGATACCTTATTGGCTCCTGTTGGGGACAACGATGTCGACATTCAATAGTTATAGGATTATCTATTGTACTTTTTTTATTAGTTTAATTGGTGCAATTTTTCCCTTGCCTTTATTTCTTAATGCATTTCGTCCTGATTGGATGATGTTGGTTATTTTTTATTGGGTATTAGCCTTGCCCCATAGAGTGAGTATTTTCCATGCTTTTATACTTGGGGTTTTATTAGATTCTGTTATTAGGCTCAATATTAGGCATGCATGCTTTAGTCTTTTCTATTTTGGCCTATATTGTGAGTATTAATTATCAACGCTTTCGACATTTCACATTAGTACAAACAACATTAATCGTTGGTTTTTTTGTTTTAATTTCTAAGATTCTGTTATATTTTGTTGCATCAAACTTGCAAGATATTGTTTTACATAAACATTATTTTTGGTCTGTGTTTACATCAATGCTTGTCTGGCCTTGGTTTTTTCTTTTTATGCGTTTTATTCGCATTCATTTTAGGGTTGTATAAGTATGATCTATTTAGCTTCTAACTCACCAAGGCGTGCAGAATTGTTGCAACAAATTAATGTGCCATTCAAGCGGGTAAAGGGGGATATTGAAGAGCAAAGAGCTAACTCTGAAACAACGGAGAATTACGTATTACGCTTGGCTTTACAAAAGGCGCAAGCAGGCTTTAACAATAGTGATCAAACTAGGCCCGTACTGGGTGCCGATACCATCGTGGTGGTTGATCATGAAATATTAGAAAAGCCACAAAATCAAGCCCATGCTATGAGCATGTTACAGTTATTATCTGGGCGTACACATCAAGTTTTTACAGCCATAGCAATTGTCTCTAGGGAGACATTTAAAACACAACTGGTTAAAACCGATGTGACTTTTAAACTATTAACAGAGCAGGAAATGGAAGCGTATTGGTTAACTGGCGAGCCAATAGATAAAGCTGGCGGATATGGCATTCAGGGGTATGCGGGTAAGTTTGTATCTCATATAAATGGTAGTTACAGTGCAGTGGTTGGGTTGCCTCTATATGAAACAGACCAACTCATTAATGAATTTTATAGGATTTGAAAAATGTCAGTTGAATTATTAATGAATATTACCCCTAGTGAAACACGTGTTGCATTAATTGAAGCAGGTGTTTTACAAGAGTTACATATAGAACGTGATGCCACTAAGGGGATTGTTGGCAATATTTACAAAGGTAAAGTCAGTCGCGTTTTGCCGGGAATGCAAGCTGCATTTGTCAATATCGGTTTAGAAAAGGCGGCTTTTTTACATGCCTCTGATATCGTGCCCCATACCGAATGTGTGGCACAAACTGAAAAAGCACAATTTAAAGTCGCAGATATCTCTGAGTTAGTACGTCAAGGCCAAGATATTATGGTGCAGGTGATTAAAGATCCCTTGGGCACTAAAGGTGCTCGCCTCACCACCGATATTACAGTGCCTTCGCGTTATTTGGTTTTTATGCCAGGCAGTCAGCATGTAGGGGTTTCACAACGCATTGAAAGTTCAGAAGAGCGGGAACGTTTAAAAAGCATCACTCAACAATATGTGAGTGAGTTAGGCGGCTATATTATTCGTACGGCAGCCGAAGGGGCGCCTGAAAATGAATTGAAACAGGATGCCGCATTCTTACAGCGTGTTTGGGCCAAAGTATTAGTACGTCGACAGCGCCCAAAAACGAAAAATTGTCTGTTATATAAAGATTTACGTTTAGCATTTAGGATTCTTAGGGATTTCGTAGGCAGTGAAATTGATAGAGTACGCATCGATTCTAAACTTACCTACAATGAAATTAAAGCGTTCACTCAAGAGTTTGTGCCTGAGCTTGAGGACAAAATAGAGTACTATTCAGGCGAAAGTCCTATTTTTGACCTCTTTGATGTTGAAAATGAGGTACAGCGCGCACTAGATCGAAAAGTAGAGCTCAAGTCCGGCGGATATTTAATTATTGACCAGACGGAAGCGATGACCACTGTTGATATTAATACCGGCGCATTTGTCGGCCACCGTAATCTCGAAGAGACTATCTTCAATACCAATATCGAGGCGACACAGGCAATTGCAAGGCAGTTACGTTTACGTAATTTGGGGGGATTATTATTCTCGATTTTATTGATATGAAGTCTAAAGATCATAGACGACGTGTCTTTAGCAGTTTAGAGCAAGCCTTAGCTAAGGATAGGGTTAAAACACATATCAATGATTTCTCTCCATTGGGGTTGATTGAGATGACCCGTAAGCGAACACAGGAAAGTTTAGAACACATTTTTTGTGGTGAATGTGCAGAGTGCCATGGTCGCGGTTATGTTAAAACCGTTGAAACTGTCTGTTATGAGGTGCTACGTGAAATTTTGCGCGTGAATCGTGCCTATGATGTTGAACGGTTTATTGTTTATACTTCACCTGCGGTAGCCGAAGCGTTGCAGGGCGATGAGTCATATAGTTTGGGGGAGTTGATTTTATTCATGTCAAAACGGGTAGAGATACATGCAGAGCCATTATATGGGCAAGAGCAATTTGATGTTGTTATGATGTAATTAGGCTGAAAATTGAAGCTGTTTTTATGGAAATGGACAAAGCGATTATGGGCATTGCTTGCAATAAAACTTTTTATTATTGCAACATGTTTAACTTTAGTGCGGATATTATTTGTCCGCATTGAATACTATAAGGAAGATGTTACTAATTGGCTTGCTAGTGAATACAATATTAATGTATCCGTTGATAATATCTCAGCTGGCATTGATTTTTCTGGCTTAGTTTTTATCCTCAACAATACAAAATTAATCGACTCCGCAGAGCAACCCGTCTATTTCGCTTCAGATTACCTTTTTCTACACTTAGATTTTTGGAATTCAGTAACACAAAAGCATTTAAGCTTTAATAAAATAACACTAAAAGGTGTTGATTTACGCTTCAACGAAAGCGCTCAAGGTAATCACTATAGCGAACAAGAAACGTTGACCTTCGAAAGATTGCAGCAGGTTTTTTTACAACAGTTTAAACAATTTTCAGTCACAGATGGACGTGTTCATTTCAAAAACCCATTGGGTCAAGAGAAAACCATTGTCATTGAAAAATTACACTGGCTAAATGCTAAAAACAGACACCAAGGCGTGGGTAGTGCCTCCTTCGGTACCGCTTTGAAGGGAAAACCACTGCAGTTTGTTATCGATTTGTCGCCACCTCAGAATGATAGCAGTTCCTATATCGGGCAGCTTTATGCAGAAGCCGATAACCTTGACCTAAGTGGTTATTTGGCGGCGCATGTCAATCCTAATGCGCAAATATCAAAAGCGATGATAGGTTTGCAAGTTTGGGCCGATTTCACGCTTGATAAACTACAACAAATCCAGATTAAATTTAATAATAGTGATTTCGCATGGTCTCAAGCGGGAAAAAATCATGATTGGCAGGTTAACAGTGGTGTATTGCAGTTAACGAATGGTGAGCACAACTGGCTACTTGATACCTATAATATTGATGCCTACTATGATAAACACCCACTCAAAGATCTTGCTATCGCAGCGACTGGCACGATGCGACACGCTTCCGTTTTATTTAAGGGAGTTAATGTCAATGCATTATTGCCCTTGTATTTGCTAAATTCCGATTTATCCACCCCTGACATTTTACAAATTGAAAAACTTGACGTCGATGCCAAGTTAAGCAGTTTGATGATTAATCAAGATTTAGAGAACAGGATTATTTTTGATGTTGCTATTAAACAGTTGAAAAATAAACCCGTTGGTGCCATACCTGGTTTGAGCCATGCAAATATTTATATTAGTGGTGCTGTGGATCAGGGGGATATGCTAATTGAGTTAGACAAGCAGGACCTCTATTTTGATGAGCAATTTAATCGGCCTATGCCCATTGAGGCTGCACAATTAAACCTACAATGGCAGACGCTTAAAAATGGTATTAAATTATCCAGTGAACAGAGTGTAATAACAACAACTGATGTCGATACAATAACGGAATTTTCACTGCTTATCCCCAATGAAAAATCCAATAGTCAATCACCATTTTTGAGTCTGTACAGCTATGCTTCATTAAATGATGCTAGCAAAGCACAGCATTACTTCCCGATTAAAGAATTGGGGCAAGAGGTTTTTGATTATCTTCAGCCAACCTTCAAAAAAGGTCACGTGGATGGAGCGAAGATCCTCTGGTATGGTGCATTGAGTGACTATCCATATAGAGAAAATAATGGCATTTTTCAAGCTTGGGTGCCGTTAAGGGATGCCGAATATGACTTCTACGGTCAATGGCAGGGATTGAGCAACTTAGATTTAAATCTACATTTTGAAAATGATTGGCTAAAAATGGAGGCTTTGCGTGCCTCTTTAGGTGATGTTCAGGTTGCAAAACTTAGTGCTAACATTGACACCCTTAGCCCGGATGGTGTATTGACTATTGCTGCAAACATTGCAGATAAAGCGCAGAGTATTGCTACTTATTTAAAAACCTCCCCGCTTAAGGAGAGTGTTGGTAGTACGTTGCATATTATTGATGTTCAAAAGCAATTGTCGGGTAAATTGGAGATTTCTGTTCCCTTTGCCGATGAAACTGAAATTACTGGGCAAGTGGTACTTGCTGATAATGATATCAATATTCACATCAATGATGACGTTATTATTCCCTTGAACCATGTGCAGGGAGAATTCTCTTTTGTAAATGGTAATTTAACGGGTAATAATTTAACTGCACAACTTTTCAAACATCCTCTACAATTTTCCTTTAACGCTTTAGAGAAAACAGATAAATATGAAGTAGATGTAGATTTATCTGGACAATGGGATGCAGAGAAATTAGCTGCTATTCATAGCGATATTGCAGCATTGAATTTATCCGGTTCATTAGCGTGGCAGGGGAAAATTGATTTTGACTATTTTTATGAAAATGAAGAGTTTCACTACAAGGGGGCACTCGACTCTATGACGCAAGGCTTGCAAGTCGCCTTGCCAGCACCGTTTAATAAAAATTCCTTGCAATCATGGCCAATGAAATTTTCTGTTTCGGGTGATAAAGATGCGAGTTTATTTAGTCTTAATATTGCAGATAAATTAGATTTGCAAGGCAAGCTCGATTATCAAGGTGCAGACCTAAAAGTCCCCTATGCCACATTAAATATTGGTATGCACAAAATAGATCAGATAGATAGCGATAAGCAAGTGGTTAATATTGACTTAGATAAGCTCGATATTGCCCCTTGGTATTCACAGTGGCGCAAACTGCAAAGTCACCAAGCGCAATTTTCCCAGGGGAATAGTTCGCAACTTATCAAATTAGATACGCTTGATATCCATGTTAAAGAGGCTCAACTCTTTGAGCAAGCAATCAATGAGTTACAAATTAATAGTATTAATATCGATAACAAATGGTCCATTAAGTACGTTGCAGATAATTTGCAAGGGAATATTGAATACCGTTTAGGAATGCCTGATCGCATTGACCTTGATATTAATAAAATGGAATTTAAGGATATCAATATCGCCGCTTATCACTCATTAGAAAATGTACAGAGTAAAGATACCTCCTCTATTAGCACAAATTTACTTGCAGATTACCCTGAAGTATTTGCCTCCTGTGAACGCTGCCTTATCGCAGAGTATGATTTCTCTCCCTTAGCATTGCATATTTTTCCAACTAAATCGCGCCTGAATATTGATTATATTAAGTTGGGCGATGAAACCGAGTTTACAAAATTATCAGGTGTTTGGGATCAACGGCGCAGTAATATGATCATCGATTCCTTAGCTAATGATAAACAGAGTATCTTGAATCGGATGGGCTATGTGGGGCCGATTGTTTTTCAGAAAGCTGAGTTAACCGGAGCGGTGAATTGGTTAGGGGCACCATGGGAATTTAATTATGCATCTTTAAATGGTGTACTCTCTATGCAGATTGATAATGGTTCTATTACGGATGTCAGTGATAAAGGTGCGAGACTGTTAAGCCTTTTTAGTTTAGATGCGATAAGACGTTCTTTAAACCTTGAATTTAATAACGTATTCGCGAAAGGGTTTAACTTTAATAAAATGACATTATCGGCCAACGTAAATAATGGTATCGCTAACAATGATGATTTTTATTTAGATGGTGCAGCCGGTAAAATAGTTGGTAAGGGGATCATTGACTTACCTAATCAAGAGACGAATTATAAATTTAGTTATAGCCCTGCAGTAACATCAAGTCTGCCTGTTTTAACCGCATTTGCTATTAATCCTATTACCGGGGCCGCGGTGTTATTGATGAGTAAATTATTTGAACCCGTTGTCGACACCGTTGTGAGGGTTGATTTTTCGGTCAAAGGTTCATTTAATGATCCGCAAGTAAAAATGGTTAGTCGTGAACGGGGTCAAGTTGAATTACAAAACAGTGAAGTGTTGGAAAAAATCAATGAGGAGCATTTAAATGATAAAAGCGGCCAACCCTAAACGCTTTAATTTATCTGCATTACAAATGGTTAGTGTAGCTGAGCCTGAACAAAATATCGCAACCATTGAACGTTTATTATCTGACCTTGAACCGATACCTAATCAACTTGTTTTGTTACCAGAAAATGCACTAAGTTTTGCTAATAAAGCGGCTTATTTAACATTAGCAGAGCAGATTGGAGAGGGGGTTTTACAATCACAATTAGCTTGCCTTGCTGCACGTTACCAATGCTATTTAGTCTGTGGCAGCTTTCCAATTCGGCCTGAACAAAGTCAACCGCAACAGAGTGGAATTTATACAACCAGTTTGGTTTTTTCACCGCAGGGGAGATTAATCAGCCATTACCACAAAATCCACCTGTTTGATGCGCTAGTGAGTGATGCGAAAGGTTTATATAAAGAATCCGATACTTTTTTAGCCGGGCAAGATTTACAATTGTTTGATTGGAAAAATGGTAATAAATCAGTCAAAGTGGGTTTAGCTATCTGTTATGATCTCCGTTTTCCCTCTCTGTTTCAGGCATTACGAGATAATGGAGCCGAAGTCATATTAGTACCTGCCGCATTTACACAGCCGACAGGTTACGCGCATTGGCTACCCTTATTACAGGCAAGAGCGATAGAAAATCAGTGTTATGTCGTTGCCGCTAACCAAGGTGGAACGCACCCCTGTGGTCGACAGACCTATGGTCACTCTATGATCATATCGCCTTGGGGGAAAGTGTTAACAGAGTGCTATTCAGGGGATGCTTTCATTGTTAGTGAGTTTGAAAAAAAATTAATTGATGAGATCCGTATGGCGATGCCCGTCTCACAACATAACCGTTTTATTACAACCTTAATCAGCGAGTCGTAAACCATAAATAGGCGGCTTTTTATAATTTAAAGGAACAACTATGTCTTTCGATCAAGTTTGTGAGCGCTTTTTAGCACCCGCACAATTACAGCTTAACGATCTAGAACAACAGCTAGGGCGTATTTGCATGCCGCAAATTGATTATGCTGATTTCTATTTCCAAGCCAGTCGTCATGAATCGTGGTTGTTAGAAGATGGTATTGTTAAGGATGCCAGTTATAACATCGAGAAAGGCGTTGGTATACGCGCTGTTGCTGGGGAAAAAACGGGATTTGCCTACTCTGATCAAATATCAAAAAGAGCTATTGTGGAAGCTGTTAATGCTGCTCGCAGTATCACTAAAAGTGGTCAAGAAAGAGAAGTTAAATTATCTTTATCACCGCCGCCTAAACTGGTATATATGCCATCCGATCCTCTTGCTAGCTTATCAGAAGATAAAAAAATAACGCTTTTAAAACAAGTCGATATTTTCACTCGTGCACTTGAGCCAATGGTCTGTGAAGTTAATGTTTCTTTAAATGCCGTTTATGAAGAAATTCTAGTTGTTGCAAGTGATGGCACATTAGCCTCAGATATTCGTCCATTAGTCCGCTTTGGCTGCTCCGTGCTGATTGAAAAAAATGGTAAAAGAGAGCGTGGCAGTGCTGGTGGTGGGGGACGATTTGACCTTGATTACTTTACCGACAGCCAAGAGGGAGAAGCAATGGCTTTTTCCTATGCGCGAGAAGCTGTCCGTCAAGCAATGGTCAATATTGATGCCGTTGCAGCGCCGGCAGGTTCTATGCCTGTTATTTTAGGAGCAGGATGGCCTGGTGTGCTTTTACATGAAGCTGTTGGCCATGGGCTAGAAGGTGATTTTAATCGCAAGGGCTCCTCTGCGTATTCGGGTTGTATCGGACAGCAAGTTGCCTCTAAATACTGTACTGTGATTGACGATGGTACAATCAAAGATCAACGTGGCTCAATTAATATTGATGATGAAGGCACTGTTGGGCAACGTAATGTGTTAATTGAAAATGGTGTTTTAAAAGGATATATGCAGGATAAGCTTAATGCCCGATTAATGGGATCTAATCCGACCGGAAATGGTCGCCGCGAATCCTATGCTCATTTGCCTTTACCACGAATGACCAATACCTACATGCTCAATGGTGAGAGTGAACATGATGAACTAATTGAGAGTGTTAAAAAAGGAATTTATGCCCCCAATTTTGGTGGTGGGCAGGTTGATATTACTTCGGGTAAATTTGTATTTTCTGCTTCTGAAGCCTATTTAATTGAAGATGGTAAAATTACCGCTCCGATTAAAGGTGCCACCCTTATCGGTAATGGCTTTGATGCAATGAAAAAAATCTCAATGGTCGCTAATAATCTGTCCCTTGATCCCGGTGTTGGTGTTTGTGGCAAAGAGGGGCAAAGTGTCCCAGTTGGGGTCGGGCAGCCATCCTTGAAAATAGATCAATTGACAGTCGGTGGAACAAATTAATTCACTTATATAGAAAAGGTGCCGTTAGGCACCTTTATTTACTATAAAGATCTAAAGTAAGCTAGTCGCTTACATTTCAGGATTGCTTTTAGTACAGCACTGCCTTCGGTAGTAAATACATCTACACCGAATTTTTCACGTGAGTAAGAGTGGTCAAGACCACCTAAATCTTTTGAATTACCCATGTGTACAATAAATTTGAACTCTTTCCAATCAGCACTTTTAAGTGGTACAACGTAGTATGCGCCGTATTTATCTGAAACACCTGTTAGAGGGAATGCATCGTACCAGCTAGTTTCTTCAACTACATCACCAGACCAAAGGTGTAGACCCCAGTCCGTATAATCGTTGTCAGCACGTTTGTAGTAGATCACAGCTTGATCTGGAGCTGGTGTATATAAACCAGGGATATTAGTTTCGCCAGCATCGGCAACAACTGCTGTTTCAGCTGCAGCTTGATCATTATTTGCTGGAGTAGAAGAACAGCCTACCACTGCGATTGCGGCGAAGCCTGCGAGTAAATGTTTAAAAGTCATAATATTTCCTTATAATATTTATGTTTTATTTTGTTAAAAGAGAAACCCTTAACAAATCTATAGTTATTATTGTTAGTGCTATAGCTATATATTTGCTTGCTTAATGACTACAACACCTTGTTTTTATGCAAACAATGCTAGGGTAATTTAAATTTCACTTAGACACAAAATAACATTGATTAATTTTTAAGAAATAGTGAGCGAAGACCTATTTTTAATAATTGCATGTTAATTTTTTAGGATGTATGACTTACTTAGCAGAATATTTTTAAAATAGGTAATTATTAGCAATAGACATAAATAACGGGCCTATTTAATAGGCAAAATCACGCACTTACTCTTTGTCAGTTTCGCAAAGGATATCGATAATTTACGCTTCTCATTGATCGTTTCTTTCTGTGTAAAATTCATAACCCATACTTCATTTCATCGCTATTGTGTGCTGTGTGTTGAATTTTCAGTTAATAAGATTTACTCCCTTAGTTATTTAATAGATGATTATAGTAGTGATTTTAAATTGATTTATTTTAATAACCTGTAACATTCACACTATGATTGTTGCTAAATAGCCATTTTTAGCTGTTTTGATAGAGAGATTGAGTATGCAAATAAACAAATCTAATAAAAAGAATATAATGGCCGACAAAATACCCTTTTTTCAATGGAGGTGTGACTTATCAACGGGAAAGTTAACTTGTGATGCGCAGTTATTAGATTTTTTAGGCTATGACAAAAAGGTTCAGCTTACTCTAGATAGTATTTGTAAAAGCTTCGGTGAAAAACAGACGATTGAACTACAGCAGCAGATTAAAAACACTTTAGTTAGCCAGCAAAGTAGTACAAATACCTTTTTATCTACGCTATTGAATGACGAGTACCTTATTGAGTTTTATGTTAATTTTGAAGATAAAAAGCAGGCTAATTTGGCGCTAGTAGGGCATATAAAACTATTAAAAAAATACGCCTATGCAGCACAAATAAATGAAGCCTTGATATTAACATTTACCCATTCTCAAAAGGCGTTAATGCTTGCCGATGCTGATCACTATATTATAAAGGTCAATGACGCTTACTGTAGCGAAACAGGTTATTTAGAGCATGAATTGCTTGGGAAACATGCTCGTCTATTAAAACCGGGACATTATGGGGCTGATTTTTATCGAAAAATATGGTCTAAGGTCGATGAGTGCAAAGTGTGGCGCGGTGAAATATTAGCTAAGAATAAACAGGCTGAAATTTATACCCACGATATTATCTTGCGCCGGTTAGATTTGAACTCTGGTGAACATTTTTATTTTGTAGAGAGTACCAAACTGGATGTATCTACGGACATCTTCACGGGTAGTGATTTAAACGACAGTAAATTATATATTCCAGATAAAATTACATTTACAAAAGAGCTTGAGAATGCATATAGCTGCCTTAGTCCAAATAAAACTATTGTTTTTGTTGCATTCACTGCTCAATCATTACAAAAGATAAACAGCTCATTAATACAGTGGTTAATAATGCAACGTTTTAACATTGCAGGCCAACACGGTCATCTAGGTTTGATTAGCCATTCAATTTTTGGCGCATATTGGGTGATGAATAAAGATGCCGATAAAATTAACCTTTTATTACAAAAAGTGAAAAATACCTTAGAAGCGATGGGCGACGACCAATCGCTATCTAGTATCAATATCAATTTACATATTAATATGGGGGCATCGATTCTCTTTGCTGATGCCAATAGTCATGGACAATTGATGACCCATAGTATGCAAACATTAATAGCGAACCCGCGCAATAATGAGGGCGCTATTTATTATTTCGATCGCCTCTTTACAAAACGTTTCGACAAGAAACAGGTGCTAGCTAAGTTATTAAAAGCCGCTTTAATAAATGACCAAATAGAAGTTAATTACCAACCTATTATCGATATGAACAGCATGCGTATTAATAAATTTGAGGCTCTACTTCGAATCAAATTAGATACAGCATTGAGCTACACGACGCAAGAATTAATCAATATAGCTGAAGAGCATGATTGGGTAGATGAAATCGATCGTAAAGTGACCAGAAAAGCATTAAAGGCACTCCCTTTATTACAAAAACACTTTCAATGCGAAGAGATTGGCATGGCAATTAATCGATCCTTAGCGAATGATCGCGTCTCTAAATGTTGTCTTGAGGAAACCATTGAAATTTTACAGCATTCAGGTGCTGACTTAAGTAAAGTGACCATTGAACTCACAGAATCAGCTTTCTTTGATAATATTGAAAGACAAAAAATATGGGTAGAAAAGTTACAAAAACAGGGGGTTCAGGTTGCACTTGACGACTTTGGCACGGGGTATTCTGCTTTTTCGTATCTTAAAAATTTATCTGTTAACATTCTCAAAATCGATAAATCCTTTATTACAGGGCTAACGACAGATAGTAATGAATATACTATGATAGTCATGCTAACTAAATTAGCCCACCAAATGGGGGTCAAGGTCGTCGCGGAAGGTGTTGAAAATATTGATGAATTTAAATTGTTATCGCGTATTAAAGTAGATTTGATACAGGGGTATTTGATTAACAAAGCACAAAGCCTAGAAAAAATACTATCTTCTTCTTCTAATCCCGTTCGCCAAGAACTATTCAGCTTAGTTTATCAACGACCATTGATTACCGTTAGCCGCATAATGAATAGTCAATATGGTCGAATTTCACCCGATCAACGCTTATTTGATGCAAAGAGATTATTTTCCGGACAAATCGATAATTACATTTTGGTTATGAATGAAGGTCAATGTATTGGTATTTTAAGATCCAAAGATATGTTTGCTGCATTAAGCCCTTATCTTGATACGGAAGGGGAGCAAAAAAGAGATCTTTTAACCCTCGAAAAACGAGTTCACCAGGTGATGAATCGGGCCTTTTCTCGGCTGACATTAACTAGCCACGTTGCTGATCTTGATGAGATATTTTTACAGGATCCTGAAGCCATCGTCGTAGTACAAAATGAACAATCAACAGGATGTCTCGGCGTGGTCACAATTCATGAGTTATTAAAATATAAGCTGATTGAACAAGATAATGATGTTAGCGATGAGTAATCAGCTAAAAAGCCGTTTAGGTTTGCTAAACGGCTAAGTTACACTGGAAATAATTACAATCTATTAGCAACTATATGATGGAGAATGGGATCACAACATGGAATTTTACGTCTTTCTCTGACGAGAACATGTTTGGATAAGCCCAATCACCTAGGTCATCTTGCTTGTTGGTGTAATCAGTATAGTGCAGTTTAAATAATGTCCCTTTTAGGTAGCCATCTTGCACTGTATACATTACATCAACGTTATAGGCGTACTCTTTACCGTTAGTTAGAGAGCCATCACCATTTTCAGCATCCCAACCGTAGGCACCAGAAAGACCAACTGCCCAACCTTTTGCGTCAACTAAATCATCCAGTGTACGCGTTACACCAGTAAAAACAGCCTTTTCATTATTGTGATTCCAGTCAGATCGAGAATCCCACCAAATTTCCAATGCACCCTGCGAGTTTCCGTAACCCTTAGTCATACGAGGTAGATAGTTACCTGAGTCACCTTCCGCCTTAACATATGTTCCCTCTAAACGGTAGCTATATGCACCTTGGGTGGTGCCTAAGGTAATTGCATGTAATTGTGCTAAACCATCGTAGAAATTATCATTAGTTTCTGAACCATAGAATTGGTAGCTTGTATTTAAACCACCCATAATATCGAAGGTGTGTGCTACTTTAGCAAAATAGCTATCCATCCAGCCTTCAGATTGACCATATGATGCAGTTAACGTTGGACCACCGTCAATAGTATAACGAGCTGCTAGACCGTGAATGTAGTCAATTTCATTTTCGCTCGTTAACGAACCCCATGCTTGTGCTTTGTAGAACTTGCCAGTTTGTTTAAACCATGGTGCTTTATATTCATTAGCGTATGCATAGGTTACATAAAGTGGACCAAAATTACCTTCCACTTGTCCACCTTGGTAAGTACCTGGTTGATAAGACCAGTTCACGCCAATGATCCCCGGTACATAGAGTTGCGTATGACCGGCTTTCGCTGTCATCGCACCATCAAACATTTTTAACTTAAGCGCAGCAGTTGTAATGCTGTAGCCATTTGCAGGTGTACCATCATTACCTGATTTATAATTGTCACCAAATTTAGAGGCAGCAAAGGAGAATTCATTTTCTTGATTGACAGGGTTACTTTCATCAACGGCCAAGTCATAGGCAGTAAAACCAGCTAAATCTAGACCGACCATATCCCATGCATATCCTGAGTTATAGTTCAGTGCTAGCTGTGTGGTTGTGTGGCTTAGATTTGAATGATATTTACCATCTTGATCGGGTTTACCTTGCATACGGTCACGACCACGTTGGAAATAGAACAAACCGCCGCTTAATTTGTGATCTTCAACAAATTTCTCATAGCCAGCTTTATATTCTGGGCTGACGTCATCTGCTGCAACGGCTTGTCCTGTCATCGCACATGTTGCGATTGCTGTAATCACTGCTGCACTGACTGATGCGCGTTTAAAAATCCGAGTTTTCATTTGTACTGCTCCTATTTATCGACTTGACTACCAGCAATTAAGTATCTCTGTTTGGTTGCTTGGTAATAAATTAGTGTCAAACACTATGTTTATTTGTTACGCAAAATAACTTTTTAACAACTAAATAGTACTTTTGCGCCGCGAAATAACAACTTCTATTTTTGTTTTGTGGTTGAAAATATGAGCTACTTCAAACTATAAATGCCAGCCGTGCTTGTTTGTATGTTTTTTAGATCTTGAGCATGTTTTTGTGGGTTGTTAGATGTTGTTCGTGATGTTTCGTATTTTTAGTTTTATTCTGTGAATTTTAAAGTTGTTTTAAAACAGTGGCTTGTTGTGTTGCTGTTGCTGTTTGTTGTCTGTGCTTTAACTGTTACTCTGTAAGTTGTTTTTAGTTATTTTTTGGCTGGTGTGGTTTCTTTGTGGTCAATAATGTTTTGCATTGCCAGTGCGTGCTGTTGAATTTTTGATCTAATTAATTTTCATCGATCATTAAGTGTTATTGTTTGTCGCTTTGAAATAACATTTTTATATCTTTAAGTGATAAAAATCACGCTTCTGATTTGTTTAATTTGCATCGCGAAATAATTCTTTTATTCTGAATTCAAGGTTTGAGGCTTATCTGTTTAATCTAACTTAAACAAATACGTTTCACTGTGCTAAGCAATGATTGATTTTTATATCATTATTTACTGAGTGTTAATGGCTTATTGGCTGCCATTATTATTTTGTAACGTATGCAGGGAAGCTGCATAAGATTTGTCTTGGTGAGTGGAGCATAGAGCTGCTTTCATACATATTCGCTAAATTTATTGCCGATATTGAACAGCAACCGTTTATGTGAACAAACATAGATAGCCTTCCTCTGATATTACTAGTTGGTCCAGGATTGGGGCCGTTAATAACCAACAAGATGAGAGCACCGTTATGAAGTTGAAATATTCTCTATTAGCTATCGCCATGTCTGCAGCGCAGGTTTCTTTTGTACAAGCAGCTTCTAGTCAGCAGTCTGTTGTTGATTCATTGGCTGATAATTTGATTGTAAAATATGAAGTTGTTAGCAATGATGGCGCTGCCGCTGGCATCGATTGTCAGGCATTAGCAAGTGAGTGGGCTGCTTGTGGTATAGCGAAGTTACACCTTACTAATACTGGCATTGATGTAACCTCAAAAGAATGGAGTATCTATATTTCTTCTATTCGTCGCATTCAACGTGTTGATAATGAACAATTTGATATTCAGCACGTTACAGGTGATCTTTACCGTTTGACTCCGACTGAAAAATTCGCTGGATTTAATAAAGATAATACAGTAGAAATTCCGTTAGTCGTTGAGTATTGGGTATTATTCGAATCTGACATTATGCCAAACTGGTATGTTGCAGCTGAAGGTGCTACGCCTAAAGTTATTGCAAGTATGACGGATATTGACGATGCAAGCAGCTACGAAAAACCGATGCCAAAAGATGGCTGGAAGCGTAATGCTGGTGATAACAATATATTAATGAATAGTGAAACACGCTACCAAGCTAACCTTAGCAGCAGCCATCTTGCAGCTAATGCGATTGATGATCTGATTTTACCTACACCGTTACAGCAAAAAATTCTTGCGGGTCCTCAAGTTGATCTATCTTCTGTAAAACTATCTGTTAAAGGTTTGCCAGATGATCGTATTGCTGCCATCAAAGATTCATTAACAGCACTGGGTGTATCGTTATCTGATCAAGGTTATCCGGTCATTATCAGACTCGGTAGCAAAATTGAACAGAGTGAAGGTTATGATTTAAGTATTACTCAAAAAGGTGCAGTGATTAAAGGCCATGATGTAGATGGGGCTTTCTGGGGCGCGCAATCACTTATCTCTTTACTTGGTGTAAACGATCATATGGTTAGCCCAATGGTTGTTGAAGATGCGCCTCGATTCCCTTATCGTGGTATGCAAACTGACGTCGCACGTCACTTCCGTAGCCTTGATACGCTTTACAAATTAGTGGATCAAATGGCGGCGATGAAACTTAACAAACTTCACTTAGGATTAACTAATGACGAAGGGTGGCGCATAGAAATACCTGGTTTACCAGAACTGACGGATGTCGGTAGTCAGCGTTGTCATGATGAAAGTGAAACGACATGTTTAATGCCGCAATTGGGATCTGGCCCTGATACGAATAACCAAGGCTCTGGATTCTATAGTAAAAACGACTATATTTCGCTAGTCAAATATGCGCAAGCTCGCGGTGTAACGGTGATTCCTGAAATCAATATGCCAGCGCATGCCCGTGCAGCGGTTGTTTCAATGGAAGCACGATATAAACGTTTGATGGAAAAAGGTAACGAGAAGGCCGCCAATGAATATCGTCTGACGGATCCTAAGGACAGATCAAATGTTACAACGATCCAATTCTACGATAAGCTATCCTTTATTAACCCTTGCCAACCTGGTTCAACGGCATTTGTTAAAAAAGTAATGAGTGAGATGGCGGCGATGCATAAAGCGGCTGGACAGCCTCTAAGTGCATGGCACTACGGTGGTGATGAATTTAAAAACATCATGCAAGGTGGTGGTTATCAAGATCCGAACGTCACAAAAGCAGAAGATTTAGTGGGATGGCGTGGTAATGTAGATTCTAGCAAGCAAGATGTACCGTTTGGTAAATCACCGATGTGCGCTAAATTAATTGCCGATGGAAAAATTGCTAATCTGCAAGATATGCCTTCCTATTTTGCTAAAGAAGTCAGCAAGCTTGTCAATGATAAAGGTATTTCAACGTTACAGGCGTGGGAAGATGGCTTGAAATATGCTGCTGGTCCAGAGGATTTTGCAACCAAAGATACAACCGTGAACTTCTGGGAAACGCTCTTCTGGGGTGGCCATAACGAAGCTTACAAATGGGCGAATAAAGGATATAAAGTAGTATTATCAAATCCTGATTACTTGTACTTCGATTTCCCTAATGAAGTGCATCCAGCAGAGCGTGGATATTACTGGGCAACTCGCTTTAACGATACACGCAAAGTATTTGCATTTGCACCAGAAAATATTCAGCAAAATGCGGAAACATCGGTTGATCGTGATGGCAATAGCTTCACGGCAAAAGCAGAGCAACCCGTTGCCAAATTTCATGGTATCTCTGGTCAACAGTGGAGTGAAACAGTACGTACCGATGCCCAATATGAATATATGGTTTACCCACGTATTTTCTCTGTTGCAGAGCGTGCTTGGCATAAAGGTGGTTTCGAATTAGATTATGTGCAAGGGCGTGAGTTCTCAGGTGATACTGATTTTGTTAATAAAGATCTATTACAACAAGAGTGGAATAATTTTGCGAATCTAATTGGTCAACGCCAATTAGAGAAATTAGAAGCTCACAATGTTGAATACCGTCTATCTGTACCTGGTGCAATTATTGCCGATGGTGTGCTTGAAGCGAATGTTGATTTACCTGGGTTACCGATTCAATACAGCACAGATGGTAAAAACTGGTTAAGTTATGATCAAGCTAATAAACCTAAGGTTTCTGGTAAAATTTACCTACGCACCAGTAGTTTCGATGGAACACGCTTTAGCCGAGTAACAACAATTAACTAAACATTGTAATTAACATTGCATTGCTAAAAGGTGGGTCGCAAGAGTCACCTTTTTTTGTTTCTTTTACCGCGATATGTTGTAGCAATTAAGGCTGCTTTTATATCTGATAGTAATTGCTATGTGTAGGGGGAATAAATTCAATGGGGTATAGAGATGGGGGGGAAATAAAATGCACTTTATAAAAAAGTACATTTTATGGTTATAACATTTCTATTTCGGCTATAGTTATAACGTTTCTATTTCTGCTAATGCATGTGTTAATTCATCTAAATCAATTTCCAGATCACTTTCTTCACCTAGCCAATTAATGCCAATGACAATATCATCTTCAACAAGGTCTGCCACCCAAAACTCTAACCATTCAGCTAGTGAAATTGCAGCCGGGAGATACGCTGACCATTCTTCAGTACAGTGTTGCTGTGCAAGTTCTGCGCTAGACCAGAGAGGCATTACTTCGGTTTCTTGATAATGGAGAGAATCAAGGACGACCCAATCTTCACTCTCTTTATCTTGCAATGCCCATAATTGTTGAGTTGGTTTTATTTCAGTTAAAAATTCACTCAGTATTGGATTGATGTCGCTCATTATTTGTCTCAGTTAGTTATATGTATGCTGGCAGTATACTGCATTAACAGTAAATATACCCATGTTACCTCAGATGCTTTGTCAGACGTTCCCTAGGGTAGCAGAGCAAGACGTAACATAAGGTCATTGTTATAAACAAGTTGGTTTTAAGTAGGCAAATAGCTCTTTAACCGTTTTTAATGGCTTTTCTTGTTTTATCTCTTTATTTGCCTGACGTACCAGCTGACGCAATTTTTGTCGCTCGAGTTGTGGGAAATCGGCTAATAATTGGTTAATTTTAGGATCCCCCTGTGCAACTAAATCATCGCATAATTGCTCTAACTTCTGTGAGGCATGAGTTAACTGTTGATGTTTATTGTTTAATTTATCAATGGTTGCGGTGATTGCTTCGATATCTTCACTGCGTAATACCTTACCAATATATTGCATTTGACGACGCAGCGCTTCATGTTTGCCTACTATTTTATGGGCGACGGAAATTGCATGTAATAATAGTTCACTAGCAGGTATTTGCGCTAACTGTTTTTTATTCAAAGCGACTAATTGATGGCCGACTAACTTTAAGGCTTCAGCTTCACGTTTTATTTGTGATTTACTGATCTCATCTTCTTCTTGGATTTCTTCTACTTTGTGGTTCATAGGGTTCTTTTCTATAACGATTGAGGAAAAATAGTGCAATGATTTTAGCGCATTCACAGCGAAGTGCATGGCATCGACTCATAATTATGCATATCATAGCATCTTCACAGGAAGCTTGTACTAAAGCATGTTATTCTTTGCTTATATATTTTAATTTTAGTGGTGTATTACTTATGATTGAACAGAAACAACAGCTCGAAGAGGCTGTACAGGAAGCGTTAACTATTGCCAAACAATTAGGGGTTGATCAAGCTGAAGTTGCATTAGGTAAAACAGCAGGCATTTCTGTAAATACGCGCTTGGGTGAAGTTGAAAATATTGAGTTCAATAATGATGGCGCCATGGGCATCAGTGTTTATGTTAATCATTGTAAGGGCAGTGCTTCGACAGCCGACCTTAGTTCAGAGGCGATTCACGCATCAGTCAAAGCAGCGGTTAATATTGCTAAATATACCAGTGTTGATAAATACGCGGGATTACTTGATGAGCAATATTTGGAGAGAAATCCACAGGATTTAGATCTCTACCACCCCAATACCCATAATACGGATTACTTATTGGCTATTGCCAAGGAGTGCGAAGATTTAGCCTTAGGCGGCGACAAACGCATTGTCAATTCCGATGGTGCACAGGTAAATAGCCATTCCAGTATTAAAGTTTATGGCAATACCCATGGTTTTTTAAATAGCTATGCAAGCAGTCGCCATAGTCTAAGCTGCATGCTGATTGCGCAGCAAGAACAAGAGATGCAACGCGATTATAGCTACACCAGTGGGCGAGATATTCAGGATCTATTTTCTGCAAAATGGGTCGCAGAGGATGCCATCAAACGAGCCGTGAATCGTTTAGGCGCGCAGAAAATAAAAACCCAGCAAGCTCCGGTTATTTTTGCACCGGAAGTTGCAAGTAGTTTATTTGGTCACTTAGTGGGGGCCATTAGCGGCACCAATCTTTACAAAAAATCGAGCTTTTTACTTGATAGCTTAGAGACGCAAATATTTCCTGAGTGGCTTGAAATTGCAGAGAAACCACATTTGTCTAAGGGCATTGCCAGTGCTCCCTTTGATCAAGAAGGTGGTAAAACGATTACCCGTAATATTGTAGAGCAGGGCGTTTTGCAAACTTATTTATTGACGGGGTATGCAGCACGTAAAATGAACATGGACAGTACCGGGCATGCAGGCGGTATCCACAATTGGTTTGTTAATGGCAGTGGTTTAGATCGCGCGGCGCTGTTCAAGCAGATGGGCTCAGGTCTTTTTATTACTGAGTTAATGGGGCAGGGCGTTAACATGGTGACGGGAGACTATTCCCGTGGTGCGGCTGGCTTTTGGATTGAAAATGGCATAATTGCTTACCCTGTTCATGAGATAACTATTGCTGGTAATTTAAAAGAGATGTTTATGGATATTGAAGCGATTGCCGATGATATCGACCCACGTAGTAGTTTGAAAACGGGCTCTATTTTAATCAAAAAAATGAAAATAGCGGGGCAGTGATTACGTTAATTTAATTAAATCGGAATACCTTTAAAGGCGGCCGGTGTATTTGGGAGAATGTCATGATTGTTGCACATCGAGGCGCATCAAAGGATGCACCTGAAAATACGCTGGCAGCTTTTGAGCTCGCTTGGCAACAGCAAGCGGATGCCATTGAAGGCGATTTCCAATTAACTAAAGATGGATTTATAGTCTGTTTTCACGACACAAACACAGAACGTATTACTAATATAAACAGCGATATTGCTCAGTCAACATTAGCAGCATTGCGTAAACTTGATGTTGGCTCGCATCATAGCCGTTGTTACCAAAACTGTTTGATGCCAACACTTGCCGAAGTGTTGCGTACTATTCCTGTGTCAAAAAAGATATATATTGAGATCAAATCAGGTCTTGAAATTATTCCAACATTACTTGAGGAGGTTAAAAAGTCGCATCTCACTGCGCAGCAGGTGGTATTTCTCTGTTTTTCTATTGAAGTGGTGCAGGCCTTAAAGTCTCAGGCAAGTCATTTTCATGTTTTTTGGCTTTGTGATGTCATACTTAACGCGCAAGGCGAATTATCACCCTCACTGGCCGACACGCTACAACAGTTGCAGCGATGCCAAGCCGATGGTTTTAGCAGTAATTGTGAATATATTAATGAAGCCTTTGTTACTGGGATCATTAATAATGGCTATGAATATCATGTTTGGACCATTGATGATTTGCAAACCGCGCAACGTTTTATTCGCTGGGGAGCTAAATCGATAACCACGAATGTGCCTGGATATTTGCGTAATAATACCAATTCCGATAAATAGCTGATCTATTTTACTGGTTAAAACAACTTACTGCTGCGTTGTAATTTTCGCAAAGGGAATAACCATTTACGTCAAATTACGCCTTGAATTAAGCTGTTTTTCCTACGCAAAATTGGGATCACATACTTAATCCGATGGGTATTATTTTAAGGTTGTTTTTGCTTAATAATAAATGCACTAGGGTGTACAACGCGTATTTTTTTAAGTATTTCTTGTGCTTTTAATGCACTATTGAATGGACCTAAACGCAGTTTATATTTGTTATCGCCCTCTATTATTTGATGCTTTGCTTGGTAAAGCTGCGCATTTTTTTGGCCTTGCTGCTGTGCCTTATCCTGTTGTGAAGTCACCAAATATTGGACATAAAACTCTTCGCCAATATGATCCTCTAAATTTTCTTCCTGAGGAAAGTGCAGTAATGTAATAGCCACATCGGCAGTCCCTGCATTTAACATATCCAACTTATCTGCAGCCGCATAGGAGAGGTCAATAATTCGTCCTTCGTGGAAAGGACCGCGGTCATTTACCCGCACTATCACTTGTTTATTGTTTTTTAAGTTGGTCACTTTTACATAGCTAGGTAAAGGGAGATTTTTGTGCGCAGCACTCATGGCGAACATATTATAACGTTCGCCATTGGAGGTAAGGTGGCCGTGGAATTTTTTACCATACCATGAAGCCTTACCTGACTCGTTAAATTCGCTAATATTCTTGAGCACTTTATATTTAATTCCGCGTACCGTGTAATCGCTATTCCCCCCACGAGAATAGGGTTCATAACGAGGTGTTGCATCTTCAACATGGGCGAGTGGTGGGATTTCAGCTGGTTTATGGTCATCCTTTATTTTATAACGATTGTTTGAACTAGAGCAGCTGATTAGTAGTGAGCTAAGGGCTATCAGTAAAATGGTAAAATTAAATCGTCTCATTATTCCTTTATTTCCCTTATTTTCTGTTGAAGCGTTTGTGAGTGTTAATCGACATTAGCACACCAAAACCTGCGAGTAATGTCACTATAGAGGTTCCACCAAAACTGATTAATGGCAGAGGCACACCAACGACGGGTAAAATGCCACTAACCATCCCAATATTAACAAAAATATAGACAAAAAATGTTAATATAATTGAGCCTGCAACGGCACGAGTGAAAGCATTTTGTGCTTGATTAGCTATCCATAGTCCGCGTGCAATAATTAAAATATAGATTGTTAATAATACCAGTATACCGACGAAGCCAAATTCTTCGGAAAAAACAGAAAATATAAAATCGGTATGTCGTTCAGGCAAAAACTCCAATTGGGATTGGGTGCCTTGTAACCAACCTTTACCCCATAAACCACCAGAGCCAATGGCTATTTTCGATTGAATAATGTGGTAGCCTGTACCAAGAGGATCTGCTTCAGGATTAAGTAATGTTAAGACGCGGCCTCGTTGATAGTCATGCATTAAATAAAACCATAGAATAGGGATAAACGCTAAAATTGCTGCCGTCGCCACTCCAATATATAACCATGATACACCGGATAAAAAGAGCACAAAAATACCCGATGAAGCAATTAAAATTGATGTGCCTAAATCGGGTTGTTTCGCAATCAATAAGGTTGGAATAATAATAATAGTAATAGCAATAAAGATTTGTTTAATGCGCGGTGGAAGTGTGTATTGGCTGATATAATAGGCCACCATGAAGGGCATAATAAGCTTCATGACTTCTGATGGTTGGAATTTTGTAAAGCCGAGATCTAACCAGCGCTGTGCACCTTTACCTGTATGTCCAACAACTAAAACGGCAATCAATAATAAGACGCAAATGATAAAGATAGCCGGTGTCCAGCGTTCATAAATTTCTGGTGATATTTGGGCTAATACTAGCATTACCGTAAAAGCGATAGTTAAACGAACAACCTGTCTATTTAACATCTCCATCCCTCCCACGGAATAGAGAATAGCTAAACTCATTGCCATTAAAGTAAAAATACCCAACAACAGGAATGGGTCAATATGCAAACGATAGAAAATACTCTTTTGAGCTTGTGTACTAACCATAATTAAAACCTCAATGATTGAGAATTTACTGCTTTATTATTGAAATACTCATCAAGCATTGTTCTTGCAATGGGTGCCGCGTGTGAGCTTCCGCCTCCCGCATTTTCTAAGATGACAGTGACAACGACTTCTGGAGAGTCAAAGGGGGCAAAGGCAACAAACATGGCGTTATCTCGGTGGTGTTCTTTCATGGTGCTAGCATCATATTTTTCATCTTCTTTCATGTTGACGACTTGCGCTGTACCCGATTTCCCCGCAACCGTATAGGCTGTATCAGCAAAGGCTCTATGCGCAGTACCTGTTTGTTCACTGGTTACTCCTCGCATTGCATTTAGTGCGATATCCCAATAGTGGGGATTATTTACTTGAATAGGTTGTTTCGTTTCACTGATTGGTGAAAAAGAGCCCTTTGCAGAGATTATCGATTTTAAAATACGTGGTTCGACAATCTCCCCTCGGCGAGCTAAAATTGTTGTGGCTTTAGTTAATTGAATAGGCGTTACTGTCCAGTAACCTTGGCCAATACCGATAGATATAGTGTCACCGTCATACCACGGTTGGCGAAAACGAGCTTGTTTCCATTCTCGGGAAGGCATTATTGCTTTGGTTTCTTCGGAAATATCCAAACCACTGTACTGACCAAAGCCAAAACTTTCCATAAATGGGTTAATGCGATCAATGCCAATTTTATAGGAGGCGTCGTAGAAAAAAGTGTCGCAACTTTGCTCTATTGCATGTTTAACATCGACCTTTCCATGCCCCCAACGTTTCCAGTCTCTAAAACGACGTTTTGTACCTGGTACAATCCACCATCCCGGATCGTTAATCACAGTGTTTTCGGTAATAACATCTGTATTTAATGCCACCAATGCCATTTGCGGTTTGATTGTTGAGGCCGGAGGATAACGACCCTGTGTTGCCCTATTGATGAGAGGGCGATCGGTCGAATTGATCAGCGCTTGATAGTTTTTGTTGCTAATTCC
Source organism: Psychromonas sp. MME2 (assembly GCF_040566515.1). Lineage (NCBI taxonomy): Bacteria > Pseudomonadati > Pseudomonadota > Gammaproteobacteria > Alteromonadales > Psychromonadaceae > Psychromonas > Psychromonas sp. MME2. The sequence continues at coordinate 202,842 of NZ_JBEWXI010000010.1, forward strand.
TTGAACAAAAAGGTTAGGGTCATAACTCGGGGTGGAAATAAGGGTTAAAATGCCGCCCGTTTTTGCATTCATTACTATCACGCTGCCACGTTGATTTCCTAAAAGTTCCTGTGCCTTTAGTTGTAATTTTATATCGATATTTAGTTTTAAATCTTTACCGGGTATGGGGGCTGTGTAATCAAGGGTACGGATCACTTTACCCCAACTATCAACCTCCACTTGTCGTTGTCCTGGAGAACCATGCAAGATATCTTCGTAATACCTTTCAATGCCGAGTTTTCCGATATATTTAGTACCACGATAAACTGAGCTTTCACCACGCTGTTCAATATTTTTTAAATCGCGACTATTGATTTTGGCAATATAACCAAGAACATGGGTAAAGGCATCACCAAAGGGATAAAAACGTTTTAGGCTTGCTTGGATAGAAAAGCCGACAAACTTATGTTGGTTTACAGTGAATAAGGCGACTTCTTTTTCTGTTAATTGCTCTTTGATGGTGATTGATTTGTAAGATCTTGCATGGCGGTTATTACGATAAAAATGTTCAATATCTTGATCGGTTAATGATAGGAGCTTTTGCAATTCCAACAAATTGGCTTTAAGATTTTTTGTTTTATTAACAATAACATCAAGACTGTAAACAGGTCGGTTCTCAGCTAAAATTATGCCATTTCTATCATAAATTAAGCCGCGATTAGGCGGAATAGTTTGTACGCTAATACGGTTTGAATTTGAACGTGTTTGATAACTTTCAAAGGAATTGATCTGTAAGTAATAAAGGTTACTAATTAAAATACCAATAGCGATAATAATAAAGATAAACACCACAATGTTCGGCGCATAAATAGTGCTGACTCTGCGGAGTGATTTCTTATGTTAATTTTTTTCTTTACCACGAATTACTCACGGTGATAGGGGTGATTAATGGTTAATGTATAAGCCCTATATAAACTTTCAGCAACAATGATACGCACTAATGGATGGGGAAGAGTTAGTGCAGAAAGAGACCAACGTTGTTCGGATTTTTCGATACACTCCGGTGCTAATCCTTCAGGACCTCCGATTAACAAACTAATATTTCGTGCATCGAGTTGCCACTTTACCATCTCTTGGGCGAGTTGTTCGGTTGTCCACGCTTTACCGGTCACTTCTAGGGTGACTATCTTATTACCCTTGGGGATGGCAGCGAGGGTTAATTCCCCCTCTTTTTTTAAAATGCGCTTTATGTCCGCATTTTTGCCGCGTTTACCCGCGTTTATTTCTAACAATTCCAGTTGCATATCGTTAGGAAATCGACGCGCGTACTCTTGATATCCTTTTTCAACCCAGTCAGGCATTTTAGTACCGACTGCGATTAACTGAATTTTCATTAAGCTGACTGTTCCCAAAGTTTTTCTAATTGGTAGAACTGACGAGTTTCGTCTTGCATGACATGTAGTACGACATTTCCTAGGTCAACGAGTACCCATTCACTGCCTTCTAGTCCTTCTATCCCTAATGGAGCTTCGCCTTCTTTTTTAGCAGCGAGGGCGGTTTGTTCTGCTACTGAGCGGACGTGACGTTTAGAGTTACCAGTACAAATGATCATTGTGTTGGTGACATCTGATGTTTCTGATACGTCAACGACAGTAATATCTTTCGCTTTCATGTCTTCAATTTGTTGTAACACAAACGCTTTTAATTGTTGCTCTTGCAAAGGATGTTCCTTTATTAAATGGATAAAAAATTTTATAAGCTGGGCAGTATAACATGCTCACACAGTAGATGAACAAATTTGATGTTAATTTCACATGTGGCTTTTTGTTTTGTTTTTTATAAAAAACAAATAAACGTAAATTTTTTTTTGAGATATAGCGCAGATAAATTTACTTCCCTTGACTTGCAATAATTAGCGACTTTATTACACTTGCAACACTAAATGTGGTAAAAAGTGTTTAAATGTGGATTTTTGTGTCATAATTTTTGAATTTTAACGACTCAGAGCGTGGAAGCTAATTAATGTTGCGTGGTGCGAGTGCTATTAATCTTGATAGTAAAGGAAGAATTGCTATTCCAACGCGGTATCGCGAATGGTTGGGCGATACTTGCCAAGGGCAATTTGTCTGCACTATCGATTTGCAATCACCTTGTCTATTGCTCTATCCCATTAATGAGTGGTTATTAATAGAAAACAAATTGCGCTTGTTATCCAGTACCGATCCACAGGAAAGACGTTTACAACGATTAATTTTGGGATACGCAACTGAGTGTGAATTAGATGCAGGTGGACGTACCTTAATAGCCCCCACATTAAGGCAACATGCACAGCTACAAAAAAAAACGATGTTAGTGGGCCAATTAAATAAATTTGAACTCTGGGATGAAGCGATGTGGCATCAACAAGTACAACAAGATTTGCAACAGGGTTTACCTTCAAACGATGAATTGAGCGAACGACTAAAAGGATTTTCACTGTAATGGCTGAACATATCACGGTATTGCTCGACGAAGCAGTTAATGGCTTAGCACTTAACAAAGCGGGTATCTATGTAGATGGCACATTTGGTAGAGGTGGCCATTCTCGTCATATTTTAAAACAACTCGGTGAAAATGGTCGATTAATTGCGATCGATAGGGATCCTCGTGCAATCGCTGCGGGGGAGGCGCTGATGTTAGAAGATCCGCGTTTTACCATTATTCATGGGCCATTCTCAGGTCTAGCTGACTATATCAAAGCATTAGGTCTAGAAGGTAAAATTGATGGCGTGCTTTTAGATCTCGGAGTCTCTTCGCCACAGCTTGATGATGCCGAGCGTGGATTTAGCTTCATGCGAGATGGCCCCTTAGATATGCGCATGGATCCAACATCGGGTATCAGTGCGGCAGATTGGTTAGCAAAAGCGGATGTTGATGATATTGGCTGGGTGTTAAAAACATTTGGCGAAGAAAAATTCGCCTACCGCATTGCTCGAGCCATTGTCGAGGATCGCAAAGAAACTCCTTTTGTACGTACCTTGCAATTAGCAAAATTGATTGAACGTCTTTGCCCTAAAAAGAGAGAAAAATAAACACCCTGCAACACGTGCCTTTCAAGGGATACGAATTTATATCAATAGTGAATTAGAAGAAATTCAAAAAGTATTAGAAGGGGCGTTAGATATTCTTGCTATTGGCGGACACTTATCTGTTATTAGTTTTCATTCACTTGAGGACAGAATTGTAAAACGCTTTATTCGTAAGCAAGAGAAAGGTCGCGAATACCCATCTGGTTTACCATTGACAGAAGCACAAATGCAACATGGAAAAACCTTAAAAGCAGTCGGAAAGGCATTAAAACCTTCGCCACAAGAAATTAGTGAGAATGTGCGAGCACGTAGTTCTGTTTTACGCGTTGCCCAAAAAATAGCAGAGCCTGAGAGAAATTAAATTGAGTGAAGCTCGTGATAGTTTGCTGCTTTTGATTTTAGCAGACCTACGTAGAAATGGATTAGCGATCATTATCGCTTTGAGCATTTTACTTAGTGCTTTTTATAACATCTATATCACCCATCAAACGCGTGAATTAGTGACCTTAAAAGAGCAATTATCACAGTACAAAGATAATTTAATGATTGAGAAACGTAATCTTTTACTTGAAGAGCATACTTTGGATGAACATAGTCGCATCCGGCGTATAGCAAACAAAAAATTATCGATGTCACAACCGACTAAGCACAATAGCGTATTAGTGGAACTCCCATGAATAATAAGAAACGGATTTCAATAAAAAGTAAAAAGAGTCAACAGATTAAGAAGAACAAAGTATACGCCAACTTTTCATCGTGGCGTTATATTACTGTGTCTGTCATTATTTCTTTGATTGCGCTTTTACTTATTAGTCGTCTAGCCTACTTACAAGTTGTAGAGCCAGAATATTTAGCGAATGAAGCGGATAAACGCAGCTTACGAGTGACAAATTCTATTGCTCATCGAGGTGATATTTCAGACCGTCATGGTGAAGAGCTCGCGATTAGTGTGCCTGCCTATGCAATTTGGGTCATCCAAAGGCGGTCAAGGATAAATATGCATTTACAAAAGAAGAATGGTTACAAAGTGTTGAAATAAACCCTCGTACAGGCAAAGAAATTCATACTAAAAACTATTTTTATGAATCAAAAAAATGGCCTGCATTAGCGGAAGTCTTAGATATCGACATGAAAAGCTTAGCGGCGATTATCGAAAAACCTAATTCACGATTTGCCTACCTTAAACGGCAAGTTAATAATTCGGTTGTACAATACATTGATAAATTAAATTTAGCGGGCATTGCAAAACAGGTTGAATCACATCGTTATTATCCCACTGGCGAGATTAATGCCAATATCTTGGGGTTGACTGACCTTGATGCACAAGGTATTGAAGGCATTGAGAAAAGTTATAACGACTATCTGCAAGGACAAAATGGTTCGAAACGGGTGCGTAAGGATAGGCTTGGTAATGTTATTGATAATATTGAAATATTAAAAGAAAGAAAAGCAGCGGGTAATTTACAACTGAGCATTGATCAACGAATTCAAGCTGAGGCCTATAGCCAATTAAAGCTTGCCGTTGAAATTAATGAAGCAACTTCCGGATCGATTGTCGTGATTGATGTGAAGTCCGGAGAAATATATGCGATGGCAAACTACCCCTCTTTTAATCCCAATGATCGTGAACAATACCAACCCTATAAATTAAGAAATAGAGCCATTACCGATACCTTTGAACCAGGGTCGACTGTTAAGCCATTGGTCGTGGCAAGTGCGTTAGTCAATGGTAAGGCTGATATTGATGAAGTGATTGATACCTCTCCTGGGTGGATGCACATAGGTGGTAGACGTGTACGTGATGGTAAAAACCTAGGTAAAATTGATTTAGCAATGATTCTGAAAAAGTCGAGTAATATTGGAGTGAGTAAATTAGCGTTACGATTACAACCGGATCAATTGCAGCAAACCTTTGCAAATTTCGGCTTTGGTAATGACACGGGTATCGCCTTAATTGGTGAAAGTGTTGGACGTTTACCGTTGCGTAAACGTTGGTCTGATTTTGAACTTGCGACGATGTCCTTTGGCTATGGTATTACCACGACAACACTACAATTAGCAAAAGCCTACGCTATCTTAGGCAGTGGTGGTGTTGAATATCCTATTTCAATATTGAAAAACACCTCGCCAGCAGTTGGTGAACAGGTTATTCCTCGTCAAATTGCCCGTGAAGTTGTTGCGATGATGGAAGGGGTAAGTCAAAAGGGCGGCACCGCACCGCAGGCTAAGGTAGAGGGGTATCGTATTGCCGGTAAAACAGGGACATCACGTAAAGCTGAAGCTGGTGGGTATGGTGATGACTATGTTGCGGTATTTGCAGGATTAGCACCTATTAGCAACCCACGTTTTGCAATTGCAGTGATGATTAATGAACCGCAAGGTGATCGCTATTACGCTGGCGATGTTGCGGCACCTGTTTTTTCCGCAGTGATGAAGAGTGCACTGTTATTGACGCACATTCGACCTGATGATGAAAATGAACGTTATACCCTATTGGAGTAATATTAATGATGGGCCATACATGCCATAAAATACCTTTAGATAAATTATTAACACCTTGGTTTGTATGTGATTTTGATTCTATATATGTGTCAGGGATAACCCTTGATAGTCGTGAAATAGTTGCCGATAACCTTTTTGTTGCATTACAAGGGGCCAAACTAGATGGGCGTGCTTATATTGACAACGCGATAGCTCAAGGGGCTTGCGCTGTTTTATCGGAGACTAAACAGCCTAACGAACACGGTCATATTACCCTTAATGGGGCCGTACCTATTATCAGTATCTACCAACTTAGTGCCATCCTAAGTGGACTCGCCTACCGTTTTCATTTTCAAGAAAAACCCTTGCATAAGGTTATCGCTGTTACGGGCACCAATGGCAAAACTACCATAGCCAGTTTATTAGCTAACGCCTTTACCTTATTAGGCTTGCAAAGTGCACAAATGGGGACCATTGGTAATGGGCTGTTTGGAAAGCTAAAAAGTAGTGAAAATACGACACTGGATGCACTTTCTGTTTTTGCTCAATTAAATTGCTATCAAAGTAGTGGTGTCGATTATACGGTGATGGAGGTTTCATCCCATGGTTTAGCACAGGATCGCGTTTCTGCTCTGCCTTTCCATAGTGCTATTTTTACTAATTTGTCGCGTGATCACCTCGACTATCATGAAACCATGGAAAATTATGCAGCTACCAAAAAGCGCTTGTTCACGGAATACCCGTTAACGCATCGCATTATAAATGGTGATGATCTCGTTGGCCGAACATGGCTAAGCGAGTTTCCCGATGCGATAGTCTATGGATTTAATGCTAGTGACTTTGCCCAGCTGCACAGATATTTACAGATCACAAATGTTGAATATTTAGCAAAAGGTATCACTTTTTCATTTACCTCTTCCTGGGGAAAAGGCAATATTAGCGCCCCGTTTTATGGTGATTTTAATGTTGCTAATTTAGCCGCGGTATTAACACAATTATTGGCTGAAAATTTTCCAGTATCAGTGCTTGAGGCACTTTTTACTAAGTTAAGTGCCGTACCCGGTCGTATGGAGCAGTACCTTTTTGCAAAGCAAAAAGTGACCTTTGTTGTCGATTATGCACATACCCCAGATGCCTTGGAAAAAGCACTCGTCGCCTTACAAAAACATAAATCGTCGGGGCGTTTGATTGCAGTATTCGGCTGTGGGGGCGATAGAGATAAGGGTAAACGTGCTGAAATGGCTAAAATAGCAGAGACGTTTGCCCAAAAAGTAGTATTAGTTGATGATAATCCCCGTAGTGAGCCCGCTAGTGAGATTATGAAAGATATTCTAAGCGGTTTTACTAAACCCGATGAAGTAGAGGTTATTCATGACAGAGAACAAGCTATTTTATCTTTATTAGCAACAAGCCAGCCCAATGATATTATATTGCTTGCGGGGAAAGGCCATGAAGATTATCAAATTATTGCCGATAAACGCTATGACTACAGCGATAGAAAAGTATTAGCCGAATTACAAAAACAATATAATAGGATAGATGAATGTTAAGTTTAAGTGTTGCTGAAATTGCATTGGCAACGGGAGGGGATATTTTTAATGAACCGGCGAGCGAGTTGGTGATCGACTCGGTTTGTACTGATAGCCGTAATGTTAACATGAACTCTCTATTTATTGCTTTACAGGGCGCGTCATTTGATGCACATGCGTTTATTGATGACGTTGAAAGTCGTGCTGCTCTATTGTTAGTGCATAGAAAAGTTAATACAGGATTACCTTATATTTTAGTGAAAGACACGCGTATTGCCCTGGGGCTTTTAGGTGCCTATGTCAGAGATAAAATTGAAGGGCTTAAGTGCGCAGCGATCACCGGTAGTAATGGTAAAACCACAACGAAAGAGTTATTGAGTCAAATATTACGGCAGCATGATCCAGCGAAAGATGCCGTGTTGGCGACAGCTGGCAATTTTAATAATGATATTGGTTTACCTTTAACACTATTACGTTTAAGCCAATCGAACCATTTCGCTGTTGTAGAGCTAGGGGCAAATCACCCTGGTGAAATTGCCTATACAGCAAAGCTTGCTAAACCTGATGTAGCGCTGATTAATAATGTTATGCCAGCTCATTTAGAAGGGTTTGGAATCGCTTGCCGGGGTTGCAAAAGCCAAGGGAGAAATTTGGCAAAGTTTATCTGCACAAGGTATTGCTGTACTTAACCTTGATGCTGATTTTGTTAATGATTATCAGCAGCAGATTGAACAGCAAGGCAATAAAATAATTACATTTTCCATAAGTAATGCTTGCGCTAATTTATTTGCGAGTAATATTCGCTATGATGCAATGGGCAATGGCCGTTTTACTTTAAATATAGAATACGATAATGAACATCAGATGGTTGACATCCAATTAAATATAGCCGGTCAACATAATGTAAGTAATGCACTTGCTGCTGCGAGTATGGCGATTGCTTTAGGATGTGATATTGATGCTATCCAATTAGGGCTTAACGCTTTGCATGCGGTATCAGGCAGAGTCAACTGTACTGCGATTAATGAGTTTATTTCGTTGATAGATGATACCTATAATGCAAATTCGGCATCCGTTAAAGCTGCTATTGATCTATTGGCTTTGCAGGAAGGGGCAACTTTACTTATTTTAGGTGATATGGCGGAGTTAGGGCAATATAGCGAGCAGGAGCATATTGCTGTTGGAGAGTATGCGGCATTGAAAAATATCGAACAGCTATTGACCGTTGGTATATTGAGCGAAAAAACATCAATTGCATATAATGAATCTACCGATAAAAACGCAATACATTTTACGAATAAACAAGCACTTAATGATTATTTACGAGAACATATTCTATCTAATCGAACAAAAGTTACTATTTTGGTTAAAGGCTCTCGTGGCGCAAAAATGGAAGACGCTGTGGCATTTATTAAACAGGCGTCACATTAACTTTTAGTCGATATTGTAATCATATTTTAATAAATTTATTAACAGGAAAAAACATGATTGTTTGGTTAGCAGAATTACTTTCAAGTTATTTTACATTCTTTAATGTATTGACCTACCTTTCAGTTCGTACCGTGATGGCGGTACTGACCGCATTGGCATTTTCGTTATGGTTCGGCCCTAAACTTATCCGATTTTTGCAACGAATGCAGATAGGTCAAGTAGTGCGTAATGATGGTCCCGAATCCCACTTTAGTAAGGCTGGCACCCCAACGATGGGCGGGATTATGATCCTAGCAGCTATCTGTTTATCAATATTACTCTGGGCGCGTTTAGATAATTATTATGTGTGGATTGTGCTCTTTACTACGCTTGCCTTTGGTGGTATCGGTTTTATGGATGATTATTTAAAAGTCGTACGTAAGCATCCCGATGGATTAATTGCACGTTGGAAATACTTTTGGCAATCTATAACGGCATTATTGTTAGGTGCAGTGCTAATGTATAGTGCATCTAGCCCTGCTGAAATGACCTTTGTGGTGCCCTTTTTTAAACAATATATGCCTTACCTGGGATTGCTATTTATTCCTCTGGTTTATTTCACTATCGTTGGTAGCAGTAATGCGGTAAACCTAACCGATGGTTTGGATGGTTTAGCTATTATGCCAACTGTAATGGTAGCTGCGGCCTTTGCTCTTATTGCTTATTTGACCAGCCATGTTAATTATGCCCACTATTTATATATACCTTATATCCCCAAGGCGAGTGAATTGGTTATTGTTTGTGGAACGATTGTCGGTGCGGGTTTAGGTTTCCTATGGTTTAACACCTATCCTGCGCAAGTGTTTATGGGTGATGTGGGCTCTCTTGCTTTAGGGGCATTGCTTGGGATCATTGCCGTATTAGTACGCCAAGAAATATTATTGGTGATCATGGGAGGGATTTTTGTGATTGAAACGCTGTCAGTCATTCTCCAGGTTGGTTCCTATAAAATGCGTAAACAACGAATCTTTCGTATGGCCCCCATACACCATCATTATGAAAAGAAAGGATGGCCAGAGCCGCGTGTGATTGTACGTTTTTGGATTATTACCATTGTCATGGTATTGATTGGTCTTGTCACATTAAAGGTTCGTTAATATGGATAAACAACAGGTTGGAGTGATTGGATTAGGGGTAACGGGGGTATCTTGTGTCGATTTTTTGCATGCACAAGGATACCGGGTCACCGTATTTGATACCCGTGATTGCCCACCTGAGGTCGATAAGCTAAATGGTGACGTTACTCTTCTCCTTGGCCCTTTAACTGGAACGGAATTAGCAAAATTCCCACTGCTTGTGGTGAGCCCTGGCTTGCCACTTAGCTTACCTGCAATACAGTTTGCCATTGAACAGGGTGTTGAAGTCATCGGCGATATAGAATTATTTGCGAGGCAGCTACAAACGCAACCATATCAACATGCAAAGCTTGTTACAATCACCGGCTCTAATGGAAAAAGTACCGTAACAACGCTACTTGGCGAAATGGCAAAGCAAGACAATATTAATGTTGCCGTTGGTGGTAATATTGGCATTCCTGCATTACAACTGCTTGCGCCAAATATTGACTTATATATTCTTGAGTTATCTAGCTTTCAATTGGAAACAACCCATTCATTACTTGCTGATGTTGCGACTATTTTAAACATTAGTGAAGATCATTTAGATAGATATGACTCTTTTCAACATTACGCGCAAACCAAACAATTTATTTATACGCAAAGCAAAAAGGCACTCTATAACCGAGATGACCTTTTAACTTTACCAGTAAACGAAGCACAACCCCAAAATAGCTTTGGTTTCGATGAGCGAGACTACGGCATAGTAAAGGATGAACAGGGCAATATCTGCTTAGCTCACCAAGGCGCGCCATTTTTTGCCGTACAACAGCTGAAGTTAAGTGGTAAACATAACTGGTTGAACGCACTCGCCGCCTTTGCATTAGGGGAAGCGGTTGGCATCAGTAAAAAGGCGATGTTAACGACACTAAAAAACTATTCCGGATTAAGGCATCGTTGTGAATTTATTGCTGATATTAATGGTGTACGTTGGATAAATGACTCGAAAGCGACCAATGTAGGTGCTACACAGGCGGCCTTGATGGGGCTATCTGCGACCATTGCAGGTAAGGTTCATGTTATTTTAGGCGGCGAAGGAAAGGGGGCTGATTTTAGCGAGCTAACTGCAGTGCTACAGGAAGTGGAAGGGTTAATAGTCTGTTTTGGTAAAGATGCAGAGCAAATTATGGCTGTCAGTGGGCGTGCTCAGCGTGTCAACAACTTAGATGAAGCCGTGCAATTAATTGCAGCAAACAGTGACCGTGGTGATTTAGTTATTTTAAGTCCAGCCTGTGCCAGTCTTGATATGTATCGTAATTTCATGGCTGAGGGGATCATTTTAAGGCGTTGGTGAGCGCCATGGAAGCACAAGGATGACCTGGTTTTATAAACTATTTGCCATTGATCCTAAGCAACAAGCTTATGATAAGCCACTGCTTATTATTGTCTTAATTTTAATGTCAATTGGTATGGTTATTGTGGCATCGGCTTCAATTCATGAGGGGATTGCCATTGATGATGATCCCTTTCGCTTTCTTAAGCGTCAGTTCTTATATATCATGGTCTGTTTCGTGATACTCGCCGTTGTTGTTTCTATTCCGATGCACAAATGGTATGAAAAACAAAATTTATTTTTAATGGGGGCGTTGTTAGGTTTACTGGCCGTTATCTTTGTCGGTACGGAAGTAAATGGCGCACATCGCTGGTTGAGAGTTGGCCCATTAAATATACAGCCTTCTGAATTTGCTAAGTTATCTATTATTCTTTTTCTAGCGAGTTACCTTGTTCGTCGTCAAGCTGAGGTTGTTGATACCATCAAGGGATTTGTTAAGCCTTTAGTGTTGTTAAGTGTTTTTGCGCTTCTTTTGTTGTTGCAACCAGACCTTGGTTCGACCGTGGTGATCGTAGTCGTTATGATGGGAATGCTATTCATTGCTGATGCTAAATTGATCTCCTTTATTGGTATTGCCGTCTCTTTATTAGCCGTTATTGTAATGCTGATTGTCACTTCTCCCTATCGAATGGCGCGCGTATTTGGTTTTTTAGATCCTTGGGCAGATCCCTTTGGTCGCAGCTATCAATTAACACAATCTTTAATGGCTTTTGGGCGTGGCGGTTGGTTTGGTCAGGGATTGGGTAATTCAGTACAAAAGCTGGAATATTTACCGGAAGCACATACCGATTTTATTATGGCTATACTCGCTGAAGAGTTGGGGTTCGTTGGTGTTACAATTGTTATCCTGTTGGAGTTTGTTTTAGTTTACAAAGCCTTTTCTATTGGTAAAAAAGCCCTATTGATCTCGAATATCTTTTCTGGCTATGTTGCCATTGGCATTGCTATCTGGTTTGCATTTCAAACCGCTGTTAATGTTGGTGCTGCATCGGGCATCGCCCCAACTAAGGGATTAACATTACCTTTGGTTAGCTACGGGGGCTCTAGTTTGGTCACGATTGCGATTGGGGTTGGACTACTGTTACGGATTGACTTTGAGACGCGGCAAGCCTCTTCACAGGTGCGCATGAGTAATAAAAAACAACGCAACAAAGCAACAATAAAAGAAGAAATTGATGAATAATAAGTCACTTTTAGTCATGGCAGGAGGGACTGGCGGTCATGTGTTTCCTGGGTTGGCAGTCGCAGACAAACTACAACAACAAGGTTGGCATGTATACTGGCTTGGCACGGCTGACCGTATGGAAGCTCAACTGGTGCCTGAGTATGGTTACCCCATTGATTTTATTGATATTGCAGGTGTCCGAGGGAATGGTTTAAAGCGTATGCTACTCGCTCCCTTTAAAATCATTAAATCGATTAGACAGGCGCGTCAGGTTTTAAAACAACGTAATATAAAATTGGTCTTAGGTATGGGCGGCTTTGCTAGTGGTCCGGGGGGGATAGCCGCATGGAGTATGGGAATTCCCGTTGTTTTACATGAACAAAATGCCGCCATGGGGCTAACAAATAAAATATTATCTCATTTTGCTAAAAAAGTGTTGCTGGGTTTTGCGAGTGATATTAAAGCGGCGAATGCGCAATTAGTAGGCAATCCTGTCCGTGAAAAATTGATTAATCTGCCAGCAAAAAAAATATCAGATAAAGCAATGCCGTTAAAGGTACTGATTGTTGGTGGTAGCTTAGGCGCCAAGGCATTAAATGAGTTATTACCGAAAGTTGCTCGCCATTTTAGTGAATCACAAATAACGATTATTCATCAAACGGGCAAGATGCACTATCAGAGCGTGAAACAAGCTTATCAAGAATACAACTCAGCCTCTGACGTACACGTGCGTTTATTACGGACATGGATGAAGTATACAGTTGGGCCGATTTAATTATTTGCCGTGCAGGGGCGTTAACGGTTGCTGAAATTGCGGTGGTTGGTTTACCCGCTATTTTTGTTCCACTACCCTATGCCGTAGATGACCACCAAACTAAAAATGCACAACAATTAGTTGATTTACAAGCAGCTGTGTTGATACCTCAAAAAGAACTCAATGACGATTTATTGAGTGATTATTTGCGTAAATTCAGCGAGAATAGAGAGTTGCTTAAAGTGATGTCTAATAATTGCAGAAAAGCAGCCATTACAGATGCGACCGAGCGCGTTGCGACTATCTGTAATCAACTTATTACATTAACAAAAAAAGATTAGTGATTTATTATGACAAAAATTGAACTCGCACAAATACGTACCATTATTCCTGAAATGCGTCGCGTTAAACAGATTCATTTTATCGGAGTGGGTGGTGCCGGTATGGGCGGGATCGCCGAAGTACTTGCCTATGAAGGTTACCATATTACCGGATCGGATATTGCTGAGAATGCGGTTGTTAAGCGTCTGCGTGCTATCGGCGCTGATATTTTTATCGGCCATAAGCAGGAAAATATCTATGGCGCATCGGTAGTGGTCGTATCTACGGCTATCGCTGCCGACAATGCCGAGTTGTTGGCGGCTCAACAGGCGCGTATTCCCGTTGTGCGTCGCGCTGAAATGTTAGCTGAATTAATGCGCTATCGACATGGTGTTGCCATCGCTGGGACACATGGTAAAACAACCACGACAAGCTTAATTGCGAGTATTTATGGACAAGCGAATTTAGATCCTACTTTTGTTATTGGAGGATTACTCAATAGCGCAGGCACCAACGCAAAGTTAGGCCAAAGCCGCTATTTGATAGCTGAAGCCGATGAAAGTGATGCATCATTCTTACATTTACAACCAATGGTATCAGTGATCACCAATATTGAAGCTGATCATATGGATACGTATCAGGGGAATTTTGAAGTATTAAAAGATACTTTTGTGCAATTTATACAAAACTTACCTTTTTACGGCACAGCCGTTGTTTGCCTAGATGATAAAGTGATAGAGTCATTAATACCTCGCTTTGCGCGGCAATGTATCACCTATGGTTTTCATGAGCAGGCCGATGTAAGAATCTCTGATTTTAAACAGACAGTGACACGCAGTGAGTTTGTTGTACATCGAGTGAATAGGGAAGCATTAACCATTCAACTTAATTTACCCGGCAAACATAATGCTTTAAATGCAGCGGCGGCGATTGCCGTTGCCATGGAAGATAATATCGATGATAGTGATATTCTCAATGCACTTAATGAGTTTCAAGGTATTGGGCGTCGTTTTGAGCAGTATGGTGAATTTGAAACCGGACGTGGTAAAGCGATGCTTATTGACGATTATGGGCACCATCCAACGGAGGTACTTGCCACCATTAACGCCATTAAAGAAGCTTGGCCAGAAAAACGGCTATTAATGGCATATCAACCTCATCGCTATACCCGTACACGGGATCTTTATGAAGATTTTTCGCAGGTATTAGCACAGGTTGATCAGCTCTTTTTACTAGATGTTTACGCTGCCGGAGAAGCGCCTATACCGGGCGCTGACAGCCGTTCATTATGCCAACAATTCGCCTTAGTAGTGGTAAAGAGCCCATTTTTGTCCCGACCCCTGAAGCGCTACCGATGATGTTGGCACAAATAATTGGTGATGGTGACATTGTCTTAACACAAGGTGCGGGTAATATTGGTGGTGTAGTAAAATTACTTGCAGAATTACAATTAGACATACAAAAAATGCAACAAGTAGGAAATGAATAATGAGTGTTGATTTTGGTAAAGTTGCTGTTTTATTAGGGGGAAATAGTGCCGAGCGTGAGGTTTCGTTGCGCTCTGGTCGTGCAGTACTCGATGCCTTATTACGTCAGGGGTTGATGCCATTGGCGTGGATCCTAAACATGATGATATTACGCAATTAAAAACGGGGATTGATCGTGTCTTTATCGCTTTGCATGGTAGAGGCGGTGAAGATGGCTGCATCCAAGGATTTTTAACCACGCTGCAAATTCCTTTTACGGGAAGCGATGTGCTTAGTTCTGCGATTGCAATGGATAAATCTAAAAGTAAACAAATTTGGCAAAGTTCGCAATTGCCCACTGCTCATTATCAACTAATTGTCAAAGATCACTTTAACCCTGAACACGCAGAGGATATACTTGCCAAGTTATCGGGAACTGTCATGGTTAAACCTGTTAATGAAGGTTCCAGTATTGGCATGGCAAAAGCTACAAATGTTAATGAATTACTTGCGGCACTAACGCAAGCGTTTACATTTGATAATAAAGTGCTATTAGAAACGTGGATTACTGGGCAAGAATACACGGTAACTATATTAAATGGTCAAGCTTTACCTGCAATTCGCATGCAAACAGCCAACATATTCTATGATTATCAAGCTAAATACCAATCTACGGATACCCAGTATTTTTGTCCCTGTGGATTAGACCCGCAAAAATTAGCGCAATTAAATGACCTTGCCGTTAGCGCATTTGCTGCGATTGGTTGCAGTGGTTGGGGACGGGTAGATTTTATGTTGGATACGCAAGGAAATTGGTATCTCCTTGAAGTAAATACCGTACCTGGTATGACTGAAACAAGTTTAGTACCCAAAGCAGCAAAGCAAGCTGGTCTTGAGTTCGATGAAATTGTTTTAGAAATATTGAAGCAAACATTATAATTATTATGTGGGATAAATTAAAGCAGGTGAAATTTGGTAAATTAGTTAGTTTACTGTTTTTTATTACTTTAATTTATTTCCTTCAGTATGGTTATTTTAGAGTAAGTGCTTGGTTAACTGATCAGCAATCGATGCCATTGAGCTCATTGATTTTAACGGGTAATATTAAGCACATTGCCGTAAATGATGTACGTAAAATTCTTATTGCACAGCAAAACAGATTGAATTTTTTTACATTAGAAATTGCAGAAATACAGCAGGAAATAGAAAATCTGCCATGGGTTTATTCTGCCTCGATTCGTAAACGTTGGCCGGATACATTAAAAATTCATATTGTTGAGCAATCAATTGTTGCAATATGGAATGATAAAACGCTATTAAATCGTTTTGGTGAGATAATTACGGTTTCACCCGATACCACGGATGATAAATTAGCGACACTTTACGGCGAAGATCAGTTTGCGGGTGATATATTAACTGATTATATGAAAATTAATCGCTTACTGAAGGTGAATAAATTTAAAATAGCCTCTTTAACAAGTGATAAACGTCATTCAAGTGACGTTACGTTAGATAATGGAATCGCATTACGTTTAGGTCAGGAGCAACAACTTGATCGTATTCAACGTTTCTTAAGTGTGTATCCTTTACTTGAAAAAGAATATGATATAACAACAATCGATTATATTGATTTGCGTTATGATACTGGTTTCGCAATCGGTTGGAAAAATAAGTTAAAATGAGATTAATCAAAATTGCAGAATTTAACTGCTTTTCACTAAAAAACAGATGGTAAAACGTGAGCATGGAAACGAGTTACACAGTTGGATTAGATATTGGTAGCAGCAAAATCGTACTGCTTATCGGTGAAGAGCTTGCCGATAACACCATTAATATTGTTGGTATTGGCGAGTCTACTTCGAAAGGAGTGGATAAAGGCTTAGTTATTGATTTGAATTCTGTCGTAGAGGCGATTAAAACGGCTCTGAACGAGCAGAGAAAATGGCAGACTGCTCAGTTTCATCGGTTAACCTAAATGTGTCTGGCTCTCATATTGAATCATTAAATGAATCAGGAACATGGGCAATTGAGGATCATGAAGTCAGCACATATGATGTGGAGAGTGTTTTACACAACGCTCGCTCTGTG
This sequence comes from Psychromonas sp. MME2, assembly GCF_040566515.1. Taxonomy (NCBI): domain Bacteria; kingdom Pseudomonadati; phylum Pseudomonadota; class Gammaproteobacteria; order Alteromonadales; family Psychromonadaceae; genus Psychromonas; species Psychromonas sp. MME2. The sequence goes on from NZ_JBEWXI010000010.1 coordinate 219,611, forward strand.
AAAATTCGTGATGACCAACGTCTTTTAGATGTGATACCACAGGAGTTTTCTATCGACTCTCAGGGGCATATTAAAAACCCATTGGGGCTATCGGGAGTAAAATTAAAAGCAGACGTTCATTTAATAACTTGTCATAACGATTTAGTGAAAAATTTAGAAAAAGCCGTAGAACGATGTGGCTTGGTTATTAATCAGCTTACCTTTTCAGGTGTCGCTTCAAGCTGTTCAATTTTAAGTGAAGATGAAAAAGAGTTAGGTGTCTGCGTTGTTGATATGGGGAGCGGTACCATGGATATCTCCATTTATGTTGCAGGGGCGCTAAAATACAGTTTAGTACTTGATTACGCAGGAAATTCGGTGACGAATGATATTGCCATTGCTTTTAGTGCTCCGCCCAGTTCTGCGGAGGAGATCAAGGTTAAACATGGCAGTTTGAATTTAGATCAAATAGATGATGATAGATGATTGAGTTGCCGAGTGTCGGTGGTCGAGATATGCGTCGTTTACCCCGAAAGACATTAATCAACGTGATCGAGCCGCGCTATAGTGAATTAC
>NZ_JBEWXI010000011.1:0-161785 GCF_040566515.1 Psychromonas sp. MME2
AATACATAGCAATAGCGGTTCTATTATTAATAGCTTCAATATAAAACAAAAAGGTATAATTATGGGTAATGTGCTTGAACTAGTAAAAATCACACGTCGTAAAAATAAATTAAAACGTGAAATTATAGATAATGAAACAAAAGTCAGGGACAATCGTAAACGTGTCGATTTCTAAGCAACTTATTAGAATACATCACGCCTGATATGAACCCAGAAGACGTTCTTGCTATCATTAACAACATGAAGTTTGACTATGAAAATCGTGTTGATGATCACATCATTATTGGTGCGGAACTTTCAAAAGAGCGTCGTGAGCTAAATAATAAAATTATGTCATTCAAACTTACTGGCCATGTTGCTAAATAACTTTCTTATTTAAGAAAAACATTCAACATTGAGGGATAGTCTAATACCAAAGGGTATTCCTATCCCTTTTTTATAGCGCAACGGAGCTCTGGTGGATATTAATCACCCTTCATTATTAACACTGCCTAATCACTCTATTCACCTGTGGCATATTAACCCACAACAGATCAAAGACGCTAACCAAATCAATTATCTGCAGACTCTATTAAGCAGCGATGAACAAGCTAGAGTAGCGCGTTATCGAACCCCAGAGGCGCAGCATAGTGCATTAATAACGCGTGCATTTTTACGTTTAATCCTATCACAGTATGTCGCCATACAACCACAGGATTGGCAATTTACGGTATCTGCCCATGGCAAGCCAGAAATAGCCAACTCGACGTTGCCATTACGTTTCAATTTAAGTCATAACAGTGAGTTGATTATTTGTTCAATCTGTTTAAACCACGATATTGGTTGTGATATTGAAAATGTACATCGTAAGATTAATTACACGGGGATCTCAAAGCGCTATTTCACCGAACGGAACAACGGGATATAGCTTCACAGCCAAGTTTATTACAGGGGCGCCGATTTTTTGAATATTGGACGCTTAAAGAGGCATTTCTCAAAGCGACAGGATATGGAATAAGCCTTGGTCTAGATATCGTTAGCTTTACTATTAAGTCAAATCTAAAAACATTAATTAATGACGATATAAATATCGTTATTACTGACAATCATAAGATCAATTGCAATGATCACTGGTATCACTGCCTCACCTACCCAGACCAAAAACATTGTATTGCTATCTCCGTTAATACTGGCAAAGATAAGCGTGTTCTTGAAATACAACATTTTTCAGCTGAAAAGTTATGCCAATTGGTAAATTAGAGACATTGCTATTAGTTAAATGATAAGGTTGATTTAATCGATGGCAGGGGGAGCCGTCGCGATGAACTCTTTATCCGTATTAGCCAATGCCAGTAAATGTTGCAAAACCGGTAACTCAGACAAGTCTATCCGCCTGCGGTATAGCCCCCAATTTAGAAAACACGCCAACCTCAGCTCGCCATCACTCAAAGGTAATTCATGGGAAAAGGTGCGCTTATTTAAAGCCATTAAACCAGAAAGAACACGCGCATGTTGCCTTTGCAAGTAATGACTTTGCGCTAATTTTATACCATCAAGTTCTAGAAAAAAAATATTCACACAGGCATCAAGCACGGTATTGCTCATATTAAAAAGCTCAAAATCAGCTACATCAGCAAAAAACGGCTGCCCCGACTTTTCCCGCAAATATTTAATAATGGAACTTGAGTCAGTAAGCGTTACACCATTATCAATCAATAGGGGCACTTTTTTAGTTGGCGATAAATTTGCACTGGTTGCGGCATCTGTCTCAATAAATTGATGTTGTAAACCGGTTTGTAATAGGACAATGCGACAATGACGAACAAATGGAGAGGTATAACTACCATATACTTTCATAGTAATCCTTATTGATGGAAGCGTATAAAAAGAAAGGGGGGTGGATTAATAATCCCCCTGTAATAGAGGGATTATCGACTTAACTAACTCGCTTCTTTCTCTTCGCCTTCGTTTGGCTGATCTGCTAACCATAATTCATGATTAGGATCTATTTTTTCCGATAGAGTCAATTCAATGCCCATTTCTAATAACTCTTTAAGTGTTAAGTTATCAGCTAGATTCATTGCTTGACCAGCTTTATTATGAAAAATCATGCTACTCTCCTTTTACGACCACCACCTTTATAACCTTAGCTTAAAATTGCTCAAAAAGTAGCCGATATACAGAAGAGTTTTAATTAAAATTGGTAAATTCAATCGCTGCGATGAAACGCCCTGCTTCCTCTTTAACCCTTAACACATTAGCTTCTACATCTAAGGGGACAAAACGTGAATTTTGTGTATCTAAAATGACTTTAATATTATCACCAGCACGTAAAACAGGCTCCATCACTTGCAAAGACATCCCCGTACTACTTAAATCATTGCAAAGACCAGAAATTTCCATTTCTCCCTTAATTATTTTAACATTCGCTTTAACTTCCATACGCTGAAATACACGTCTTTCATCATGAGTTATTAACACATTGCCTCCAAAGATTAATCGATTTAAATTTAGTAAGTTAATGTTATTTCTATATCAAGCAAGTGATGTTGTTAATTTCTGTTAAGTTTGACTATTTAAAGCTTAATTATTATCGAATAACGCATTTAATATTTGTTCGGGTATCACCTGCAACTGCTTTTGTTTATCTAAACAGACCATTTCAATATCGGCAATAACGGCAGCTTTATTCGCGCCGGGTCGCCATAGTTCCTGTCGCCAAACTGTTTTATATTTTCCATCTAATGAGAATTGGGTTCGGATATCACAAACTTCAGCAAATTCCACTCCCTCTTGGAAGATTAAATTTGCTTTATAGACTGCGAAGCCAACACCTTGTTCTCGCCATAAAAGGTCAAGTTTACGGCAGCCAATTACATGCTCACGCGCCCTTTCAAAATATTTCAAAAAATTAGGGTGATAGACGACGCCTGAATGATCTGTATCTTCGTAATAGATCTGCACCGCATGATGGTAAATTTTAGCCATTGTCGTTTCTCGTTGTTGCTCTATTTCAATCATTCTTTGCTTTATGCACAAGTTTAGCAATGATATGGTCGCTTGCGTTCTCAATTAAATCTAACACTTCTTCAAAACCTTGATCGCCACCATAATAGGGATCTGGAATTTCAGCACATTCACTGTCACCATAACTGAGAAATAGCGATAGTTTGTGCTGTAGATGATTGGGACAAAGTGCTTTTAAATCCGCTAAGTTATGGTTATCCGCTGCAAATATAAAATCAAAATACTCAAAATCTTTAGCAGATATCGGCCGCGACACAATGCCATCAAATCGGTATCCCCTTAATGCAGCAGCGCGCCGAGCTCGCTGATCGGGAAGGTCTCCTTGATGATGATTAATTGTCCCCGCAGAATCAATAATACAATCTAGGCCACGCTGCTGTACTTTTGTTCGTAACACAGCTTCCGCTGTCGGTGAACGGCAAATATTACCAAGGCAAACAATCAATATTTTTACTTTCATTATCCAGTAACGCCTATATAATTCGACAAAATTTACCACAAATTATACACTTTACTTATCATTATACTCATTAAAATAAGAAGATAGCATGTCACTTATCAGTAAAATTCGCTGTGCCTTTACGCTTGGTCAAGGTGTTTTAATCGAAAATAAAGCCCTACAATCAACACAAGATCCAATCGCCTTTTTTAAGGAATGGCTAAAAGAAGCAGAACAGACTGGCGTGGTATTGCCTGAATCAATGTCTCTCTCTACCTGCACACCTGAAGGTCGTCCCTCTTCTCGTATTGTGCTACTTAAAGAGGTTGATCAACAGGGTTTTGTCTTTTTTACCAACTACGGCAGCCATAAAGCGAGTGAATTAGAAGCAAACCCATTTGCTGCTTTACTCTTTCATTGGAATATTTTACAGCGCCAAGTGCGTATTGAAGGACGTATTGAACGAATTAGCAGTGAAGAGTCAAATAGTTACTTCCAAACTCGTGGACGAGGTAGCCGCATTGGCGCTTGGGCATCGCATCAAAGTCAACCTTTAGCGGATAGAGAAACGTTAATAGAACGGGTTAAATATTTTGAGGATAAATTTCAAGGTCAGGAAGTGCCATTACCTGAATTTTGGGGCGGCTATCGTGTTATTCCTGAACGCATCGAGTTTTGGCAAGGTAAGGCAGACAGGTTACATGACCGTTTTGTTTATCAAGTGAATGGCAATAATTGGGATAGAACACGGTTAAACCCTTAACAACAGCTTTACATTGATTGCAGTAACTAATTGTTCTAATTGCAAAATAAATACAAGAAGTGAAACGTAGTTTCACTTCAAGCTCACATTAATGGGTAGATAAATATAACATTCGTTATCACATCCAGCCATGTTTAGAAAACATGTCAGCGAGTTTATCTAATTCATTATCCATATGTTTTTTCCAATCAATGCCATTCTCTCGGCCATTAACTTTACGCATAAACCAATCATAAAATACTTTATTTTCAAAAACACCATGTAGATAGGTAGTATAGATATTATCCATTTGCCAACCCAAACCTTCCTGTAAAAAAGGCACTACATATTCATCTGCAACTGTTTTGCCATGGTGGATCTGGTAGCCCTCGATATTACCACCTAGAAAACTGATTGAGGTCTGTAGGGTTGATTTAGAGGCCTCCAGCTGCGTGACCAAATTAATTAGTGACAGCCCTTTCTTGTCACCATCTTCGATATTCAGAGGATCTAATATTTGTTTACCCAATATTTGCAAGCCACCACAAATACCTAACATCAGCTTCCCTGTACCTTTAAATTGTGCGATACGTTTATCCAATCCCGATACTTTTAAAAATTCTAAACTGACACCACTGTTCTTACTACCCGGTAGAATCAACGCATCATAATGGCATAAATCTTCATTTTGATGAACGGGCACCAAATTAATGTCGTCTTGAAACATAAGTGGATCAAATTCATCTAAGTTCGATGCATAGGGGTAATAGATAAGCGCAATATTAATTGCTCCTCGCTGCCATTTTCTACCAAAACGAAAGCTATCCTCTTCGGGTAATTGATGTCGATAATAGGGAATGTTAGCCACCGTCGGAATACCAGTTTTATCCTCTAACCATTGCATGGCATTTCCGAGTAATAAGGGATCACCGCGAAATTTATTTAATACAAAGCCTTTAATTAATCGCTGCTCCTCTGGTGCAAGCGCCGCCCAAGTTCCCAATAGATGGGCAAATGAACCTCCCTTATCAATATCAGAGAGCAGGTACACATCGGCATTACACTCAAGGGCGACGGCCATATTGACAATATCACCTGCTCGTAAATTTATCTCCGCAGGACTTCCCGCCCCTTCAATCACCACTTGTTCATACTCTTCCTGTAGTGAGTGCAAGGCACTTTGTACTTTGGGCCATAAAAAGGCTTTACGTTGCATCCATGGACAGTGGCTTATTTCATTATTAACGATGCCATTGACTATCACTTGACTGGACGTTTCTGAACTAGGTTTTAATAAAATAGGATTCATTAATACTGACGGGGTAATTTTAGCCGCTAACGCCTGTAAGTATTGTGCGCGCCCCATTTCTAATCCATTATCGGTAATGGCTGCATTATTGCTCATATTTTGCGCTTTAAATGGAGCAACTTTTACACCTCTATTTGCAAGTAAACGACAAATTGCAGTGACGATTAACGATTTCCCTGCATCACTAGTACAACCTAAAATCATAATCGGTCTATTTTTCTTACCCATAACCTTTTCCGAAATTCAGACACAAAAAAGCACTGCCTAAACAGTGCTATGTTCATGTTAACCATTGCTTTAATGATTAAATTAAGCGCGACGTTTTGCCACTGCTGTAGAGAGTTGTTCTAACAGCGCTTCGGTATCATCCCAACCGATACAAGCATCGGTAATACTTTGACCATAATTTGCAGCAACGCCATCAATTAAGTCTTGGCGGCCTTCAACAATATGACTTTCGACCATAACGCCAGAAATAGCTTGCTCGCCTGCAGCAAGTTGTGCACACACATCAGCACAAACTTTCATTTGGTTTTCAAATTTTTTCTCAGAGTTTGCATGACTAAAATCGATCATCAAGGTTTCTGTCATCCCTGATTTCTGTAGTTCAGATTTAATTTCAGCAACATCTTTTGCACTATAGTTTGGTGCTTTACCACCACGTAAAATAATATGACAATCTGGATTACCAGCCGTTTCAACAATGGCACTATGTCCAAATTTATTTACTGATAAGAAATGATGCGACGCATTTGCAGCGCCAATAGCATCAACGGCAATTTTAATTGTGCCATCGGTACCATTTTTAAATCCAACCGGACATGAAAGACCTGACGCCAATTCACGATGCACTTGCGATTCCGTTGTACGCGCTCCGATTGCTCCCCAAGTCATTAGGTCGGCAACATATTGCGGTGTGATCATATCCAAAAATTCAGTGGCTGCGGGTAATCCCATTGCATTGATATCTAAAAGTAGTTTGCGCCCAGTGCGTAAACCTTTATTAATATTGAAAGTACCATTTAATTCAGGATCATTAATTAACCCTTTCCAACCAACCGTTGTACGTGGCTTTTCAAAATAAACACGCATAACCACTTCTAATGTATCTTTATATTTCTCACGCAAAGGTGCCAGTCTAGCTGCATAATCCAACGCAGCGTCCGTATCATGGATGAACAAGGTCCAATGATAACCAATAGACGGTCATCTTCTTGGCTTAAAATTTTATGAATGGCATTACGAGAATTAGCAACAGTTTCACAGATTTCATCGGTTGCAGGAAATTTTTCTAATAATGCGATAGGTGGTAAAAGTTCTTTGATAGCGGTGATATGTATATCATCAGTTATAGTCATTGTTGTTCCTAAAGCACTTACTTGTGCACATTAAGTTAATATATAGATGTTAGTTTTAATACCAATTGGTATAAAATGGAATTAATCAGTAATATGTTTAATCCATTAGGGTGTTATAGGGCTCAATAACCACCATTTCACCGATTTCGACATCACCTCGATGTTGCTCGAGTACGATAAAACAGTTAGATTGACTCATTGAGCTAAAAACACCCGATCCTTGGCTCCCAGTTGAACTAACAACAAGTCGTCCGTGATCATCCACAGCATATATCGCCCGTTGAAAATCGGTGCGCCCTGCTGCTTTTTTTAGTCTGTTTTGTGCTATTGCATTAAAACGAATTGCCGGCTTTGCCTGCATTCCACCAAGAGTGAGCAGTGCAGGCACGACAAGTTGATATAAAGTGACCATAGCGGAAACAGGATTACCTGGCAAGCCAAAAAAAGTACTTCTTGGTAGTTTGCCAAACGCAAAGGGTTTACCGGGTTTAATCGCCAATTTCCAAAAACCAATTTCCCCCATTTCTGCCAAAATGTCTTTAATAAAATCAGCTTCCCCGACGGAAACACCACCACTTGTAATGACTACATCGGCTTGCGCATCTGCCTGTGAAAATGCGTTGTTCAATAAATTTCTGTCGTCTTTAATGATGCCAAAATCAATGACATCAACATTCATTCGCGACAATAAAGCGATAATGCTATAACGATTACTATCGTATATTTGACCACTTAAAAGGGGTTCACCAAGACTCTTAAGTTCATCACCGGAGGAAATAACCGCCACTTTTAATCTGCGAAAAACATTCACATTGGCAATTCCCAGAGAAGCGATCAAAGGGATGTCTCGTGGTGTTAATTTATGCCCTTTATGCAAAACCAATTGATTTAATTTAAGGTCTTCCCCTGCCAAACGTACATTGTCTGATAATTTGGGTAACTGCATAAAAGTGATCAAGTCATCATTTGCCTGCACTCTTTCCTGCATGACAACACAATCGGCACCATCAGGCATAACAGCCCCAGTCATAATGCGAATACAGCATCCTGTATTTAATTGCCGACATAGGGAGCACCAGCGAAAGATTTACCAACCTGTTTTAAGGTGACGGGACTATCAACCGAACAAGCCAATAAATTATCACGCTTTATTGCATAACCATCCATTGCTGAATTATTAAAAGGAGGCACATTCAAAGGCGAGTGAATATCCTCAGCCAACGCGTAACCTAATGCCTCTGATAATGGTAATTCAACCACGTCACAGACATTCGCTATTGACGATTGCATTTGTGCTAATGCTTGCTCAAGGGGCATTAACCCATCAACGTCACAACATCCCATATTTCTTCACCTTAAATAATTAAGTAATAATTGTGACTTTTTATTCGCTACTGTGCAATTACTGATGGTAAAAAAAGGCCAAAAACAGTTCATTAACAGCATATTTAATCACAAATGTACAAATAACAGACAAAACATCTTTAACGAAATATCTAATCGATTAAAATTAATTATTGAGAAACCGACTTAATCCCTTTTAAATGTTCAAAACAGCTAGCTATAGCCGTTTCAATAAAATCTTCAATATAGGCTAAGTGCTTTTGCTTTCGCGCACGGCGGCATAGAGTGTATTCCATAATCCCTCTTTACCTAAGCGTTTAGCAACGACATAATCTTTTTGTAAATACTCAAAAAGCGCCCAGTTTGGTAACCCGGCCACGCCATGCCCACTCGCAACTAACTGCAACATCATCAATGTCATTTCGGCATGGCGAATTTTATCTGGTGAAACGCCCTCTGGAATTAAAAATTGGTTAAAAATATCTAACCTTTCTTTTTCAACGGGATAGGTGATCAATGTTTCGCACTCTAAATCCTTCGCCTCAATATAACTTTTATTTGCCAACTTATGATGTCGACTAACCGCTAGCATCGGCTGATAACTAAATAGTGGGATATAAGTTATACCTTCGAGTGGTTGAGGATCAGAAGTAACGACTAAATCAAGGGTGCCTCGCTTTAATGCTGGCAAAGGCAAAAAACTAAAGGCACTGGAAAAATCTAATTCTACTTCAGGCCAGCTATCTCTGAACTTATCAATGGCAGGCATTAACCATTGAAAACATGAGTGACACTCTATTGCCATATGCAGTTCTCCTGCGTCGCCAGAGACAAAACGCGAAAGGTCTCGTTCAGCACTGCGAATCAGGGGCAATACTTGTTCACCAAGTTCAAGTAAACGCATGCCTGCAATAGTAAAACGAATCGGCCTAGATTTACGAATAAACAGCGCACAATTAAGTCGCCCCTCTAACTCTTTTAATTGATGAGATAATGCCGATTGGGTTAAATGCAACTGCAGCGCAGCTTCCACTAAACTACCCGTTGCTTTTAATGTTAACAAGGTTTTTAAGTGTTTGATTTCTATCATGGCGAAACATAATTCTATGTAATATTCAATAATTTCAACGATACGTGAAATAAATTTATAATTAAAGACTATTTATGCACATATTTTTTTAATTTACTTCACTCTATGCCTAATATCAGGTAGTTTTAGCTTTCTTAATGAGTTGCCGTATTTACGTGCTATTGCCCCCTACTGTTTTTAAGAGGTTTTTATGTATTCCATCGAAAAGTCCCATAAATTAGACAATGTTTGCTATGACATTCGTGGGCCTGTGCTTAAACAAGCCCATAAGCTGGAGGACGAAGGGCAACGTATCATGAAGCTCAATATTGGTAATCCAGCGCCATTTGGCTTTGAAGCACCGGAAGAAGTGCTCATGGATGTGATCAAAAACCTCCCGTTGAGTCAAGGTTACTGTGATAGCAAAGGGCTATTTTCTGCTCGTAAATCCGTTATGCAACACTATCAAGCAAAGGGACTACTATCCCTTGATATTGAAGATATTTACATAGGCAACGGAGTCAGTGAGTTAATTGTGATGGCAATGCAGGGCTTGCTAAATAATGGCGATGAATTGCTTATCCCAGCTCCCGACTACCCACTTTGGACCGCAGCAGCCAATCTTTCTGGAGGCAAACCTGTCCATTACCTTTGTGATGAACAATCGGATTGGTTTCCAGATATTAACGATATTAAATCTAAAATCACGTCGAAGACTAAAGGGATTGTTATTATCAATCCTAATAATCCAACGGGTGCCGTATACAGTAAAGAGTTATTAGAGCAGATTATTGAATTAGCGCGCCAACATAAGTTGATCATATTTTCCGATGAAATCTACTCTAAAATTACTTATGACGATGCGGTGCATGTTCCCATGGCAACGCTCGCCGATGATGTCTTAATCGTCACCTTCGATGGTTTGTCAAAGGCGTACCGAGTTTGTGGTTTCCGTGTCGGCTGGATGATGTTAAGCGGGGCAAAAAAGCAAGCTCGTGACTATATTAGTGGGTTAGAAATCCTTGCCAGCATGAGACTTTGTGCCAATGTACCGATGCAACACGCTATTCAAACCTCACTCGGTGGCTACCAAAGTATCAATGAACTGACCGTTCCCGGCGGGCGTTTATACGATCAAACGCAAACCGCTTGGAAACTGATTAATGATATTCCCGGTGTGACCTGCAACAAACCTAAAGGGGGACTCTATATTTTCCCTAAATTAGATAAGCAAAAGTTCAATATCAAAGATGATCAACGCTTTGCGATGGACTTGTTAATGGAAGAAAAAATACTCATTGTACAGGGAACTGGTTTTAACTGGCATAAACCCGATCACTTCCGCATTGTTTGCCTACCGCGCGTTGATGAACTCACTAAGGCAATCGGTAAAATAAGTAAATTTTTACAACATTATCGTCAATAATAATAAAATGGCCGTTGCGATGTATGCAGCGGCTTACTCTGTAGGAAATAATGACACCTAAAAATCATACAAATAATGGTATCAAAGTAGCCAAAGATATCGAAGGGGTTCGTCGTAGCGCCCTTTGGCACTTGAGTCGACGCGACCATAGCGAAATGGAGCTACGACAAAAACTGGCACGAAAAAGTGATAATCAACAATGGGTTGATGACGTCATTAGTGAATGTTTTCACTATGGTTATTTAGATGATAATCGTTTTGTTAATAACTTTATTCGCGCCTGCCAACAGAAAGGTTTTGCAAAAAATCGCATCATACAAGCGCTGCAACGAAAAGGGATAGAGAGTGACTTAATAGCTTCTACTCTCCTTGACAACCAGTTCGAATACATCACCAGTGCAATCCATTCACTTAACATCAAGTTCCCTCACCATATTGCTAGCCCACATCTCAAACAAAAAGCGATGGCATTTTTACAAACTAAGGGACATAGTTTTGATGATATTCAACGGGCGATTGAACAACATAATGGCGCCTATCCGATGGATGAAGTACTGACCATCAGTGATGCCCTATTGTTACTCAACAATAAGTTTAAAAACAGCGCGATTGTTGAAGCGAAAAGTAAAAATAAAGCGCTACGTTTCCTCGTTTCACGTGGCTTCTCATTTACGGATGCACTAGCTGCAATAAAACAATATAGTCATGAACGCGATCAATAATGACCAACCCTAGGATAGAAGATGACCAAAGCGAAAACCAAAATAGCCTATCTGTGCAGTGAATGTGGCGCTGATTTTAAAAAATGGCAAGGTCAATGTAGTGAATGTAAATCTTGGAATACCATCACCGAATTTAGACAACCCACGGCAACAACGGGCGCTTTAAATTCAGCTATCAATCGTAACAAAACGGCGGGTTATGCTGGTGTATTAAGCAGTGGCGTACAACGTATCTCGACTGTACAAATAGAAAATGCGGCACGCGTTAGCACCGGATTATCAGAATTAGATCGTGTCTTGGGCGGCGGAATAACGCTTGGCTCCGTGGTCTTAATTAGTGGCGATCCCGGCTCAGGTAAAACAACATTACTTACCAAAGTTGCCGCGGTTATGTCACAGAGCATGCCAACATTATACGTCACAGCAGAAGAGAGCCTCAGTCAGTGGGCAAAACGCGGGGTTGAACGATTAAAATTGGACTTCAATAGTGACAATTTTTTATTGTCCGATACTGATTGCGTAGAAGATATTGTCGACCAATGTATTGAAAATAATATTAAATTTTTAATCGCTGATTCCATACAAGCCTTTGAATTTAATCAAGCAGAAGGTTCGGCAGGTGGCGTTACACAGGTAAAAAATTGCGCGAAAATTCTTAACCTGGTGATGTAAACAACACGGTATCACCCTGATTTTAGTTGGTCAGGTAAATAAAAATTCACAAATGGCGGGGCCACAAACCCTAAAACATATTATTGATACGGCAATCCATATTGAAGTGAATGATGCCTCGGTGCGCATATTACGCGCCGATAAAAATCGCTTTGGAGATACAGAACAAGTGGGTATTTTTCAAATGACTGAAAAAGGGATGTACTCCGTTGATAACCCCAGCCGACTTTTTCTATCGGGTAGCGATGAACACTTTGAAGGGTCGGCAATTTCAGTGATTAAAGATGGCGCACGTAATTTATTAATTGAGATTCAAGCCTTAGCAACGGAAGTTGAAGGCGAAAAATCGATTCGTAACTGTATCGGCATCTCCTACAGTCGTCTCTCATTAATCACAGCTGTACTCAGAAAACATGGCGGCATACCGACCTACTACGATATTAATATCAGTCTGGTCGGAGGCTTAAAAATGTCAGATACAGAAACCTCTACGGATATGGCGGTTACCGCAGCCCTATTAAGTTCAATTAATTCTAGACCATTACCGGAGGATTCCGTTTTTATTGGCGAATTAGCATTAACGGGAGAATTAAGACAAATACCACAAATTGTCCCTCGGGTTCGTGAAGCTCTCACTCATGGTAAAAAGCAGATTTATATTCCTGCCGTAGCTTATCACAAATCCATGGAGCAATTTGTTAAAGCAGGTCAATCTATACACCCGCTTAAAAATGTCAGAGCGTTAATAGAGGCGTTGTCTTAAGCAAGCAGCCAATATTGTCTTAATCGTTCAGCCATTAAGACTCTATTTGTTTGCGGAAGAGGCGTAGCATTTCATGGCGCGTTTTTTGATGGTCGAGATAATAGATATCTTTGGGGAATAAAAGCTCAATAACCCCCGTATCAAAAATACGTTTAACCTCATACTCATCGTGCGCAACGTCCTGCTGATACATATAATTTAACCAGGTTTGATTGGTGTGAATAATAAATTCCACTCGCATCCCCCCTAAACGGGCAAAGAATTTCATCATTGAGGTTTTTTCACTGGAGCCTTCTGCCCTGCCTCGATATTGGGTATGTTCGACTAATGTGTCGGAAATATCTTCGAGCACCATTAATGAATTCGCCTTCGAAGCACTGTGCGTTAAGTGTTGCTGAAATGCTTTGACATCGGCAACTGAATCTAAAACGGCCATCAAGCCTAATTCATCATCAACGGCAACGGCAGGATTTTTCTCGTTTTTACGGAGTAATTTTAATACCTTTGCCTCTGGTGGTTTTTTCCTAATAGAGACATAAATTGGTATGTTTTTTTTACCCACCGTAAAACTACGACGCTTTATTAAGGTCAGTTTTTTGCCTTTTTCTTTCTCTTTCAAATTAGCTTGTGAAGGTTGTAATACTTCTACACCAGTACAATAATAATCGTCATCCCGATGCGTCGAATGCAGGTATACGGAGTCAAGTTGGCCAATTTTTAAATCAGAGTTCCATACATATCCATTTAAAAAAGTTAAAAAGCTAGAAAACTTCGTCTCAATTTTGGTTTCACGCTCACGTTGGTCGATACTCCCGGCTAAGGTCATTAATATCAGTTTTCGACGCGCTTCAAAACGTGCTTTTTTGTGGTAATGGTCGTTAAACATAATTAATAGCAGCTCAACGGGATTATTAGCGACTTCAATTTCATTGGTCATTTCAATATGTGATGCATAGGTAGAGAGTACCTTACCCGTTATAGCACGAATTACTGCATCGGCCGTTCGCGCATATTCATCAACACGGCTTTTAATCTCATTTAAGGTGCCATCAATACCAAACATATTACCAAGTAATTTAAGTGCTCGATCACTGCGCGCTTGGTGAAGAGCTGTATTGGCTAATAATATTTGAATTTGTGTTAAAGATGAGACCTCCAAAAACTCAAATATTTGACTGCGTAAAGCGCGATATTTAGTGACATTATTAGGATCTTGTTGCAATCGTTTTACCCATAAACGGGTTTCAGGAGAAAAACAGCCTACATTGAAGGCGCTTTTAGAAACGGCAAGTGGTCCATCTTGTAGCAGAGAAGTAAAAACACTATTTTGCGAAAGCACTGTCATAGCGGATCCTAATTATCATTGAAGCTATAAAATCAAATATACACGAATTTAACACTGCGCTGCATGATTAAGTTAAGTAAATGAAAAATTAACAAAATTTGCCAAATCTTTGCTATCTACATTATCAATGTATGGTATTTCAGCTATTTTTGGCGCTTTAATATTTTCACTTAAAAAAGCGACATTTTCTGTATAAAACGGCATGTCACTTTGTAATTGATTAGCTATCCAACCAACCACCTCTAGTCCATCATTAATAATTGCTTGATAGGTCAACAACGCGTGATTTAAACAACCCAACTTCATACCGACCACTAAAATCACAGGTAAACGCTGACTAATCACCCAATCAGAAAGCATCTGCGTATTATTGATAGGTAAACGCCACCCCCCGGCTCCTTCTACCAAAATAATCTCAGCAGCTTGTGCCTGCAGCTTGTGCAAACCACTGGTTATTAGATTAACATCAATGGGTTGCGCTAGAATATCAGCAGCGATATGTGGTGCTATCGGTGGCTCAAAAGCAATGGGGTTAATAGCTTCATAGGCTAGTTTAATACTGCTATGTGTCTGTAAAGTGATGGCATCTTGATTACGCAATCCCTGTTGCGTTAATTGACAACCTGCCGCAATCGGCTTATAAGCAAGCGTTGTAAGTTGCTGCCTATTCGCCGATTGCAACAACGCTTTACAGCAAATCGTTTTACCGACATCGGTGTCGGTACCCGTGACAAAAAAAGTGTGTTGTTTCACTATACTATTTCTCAACCTCTACATAACAAACTTCATAGGTTAATGGGTATTTTTCAAGGTGGTTAATAAAAGGGCACATAGCCTTGTTCGAGCATCTCAATAAGCCGTCTACCCTTGATGGTCGTACCTTGATGCCCATGTACATGGTTTGCTCCAATTCCTTTTAATGCACGCATTACTTCCATCACATTATCGTACTCAAGCACTCGTGTTTCTGTTTTTATAGTGACATGCGTAAAGCCAATGGCGCCTACCACTTTACGAATTTCTGCAAGCGTTATGAATCGATTTGTATGTGGTAAATCATCAACCTGTTTCCAGGCTTGAGTTAATTCATGCAACGATCCATCTAACAGGGTAGAAAAATATAATTTACCGTTAACCGCTAGAATTTTTTTCAGCTGCGTCAAACAATTGCTAAGATCTTCACTCCATTGCAGAACAAGATTAGAAAAAATCAAATCATACTGAGCAACAGCAAAGGGTAAATCATCGATATCGCCCTGTTGTAGTTTAACACTGGGCAATCCCTTAGCCGCTACTTCATCTAGCATCGCTGGGGATAAATCGAAACAGGTAATTAATGCATTGGCATTATTATGATAGAGTTTTTCGCTGAAATAGCCTGTACCGCAACCTAAATCTAGGATATGCGTGAATGCCCTACTATCTATTTTCGACAATAACGAAATGCCAATATCGCGTTGTAACATGGCGAATTGATCGTAATATTTAGCCGCCTTAGAAAAAGATTCTGCAACCGCATTTTTATCTATTTTTGTGTAATGATTAATATTCATTTAATACTCGGCGAATGGCCGTAACCAACTGTTTAACATCTTCTAACTCATGGCTTGCCGTTAACGTTATACGTAAACGAGCGCTATTTCCGGCACAGTCGGAGGGCGAATAGCGGTCACCCATAAACCCATCTGTTTTAGTTTATTAGCAACCGCGACACAACGTTTACTATCACCCATGATAATAGGTTGAATAGCCGTGTGGGAATCCCCTAGTTGGATCTCATTTTCACAAGCTAAGCGTCGAAAGGTGGCAATTAATTCACTTAATTTATCGCGTCGCCACTGCTCTTTTTCTGCAATAGTGCAGGCTTGACTAATACAGTAGGCCATTGCCGGAGGCATGCCGGTACTATATATGTAAGGTTTGGAATAATTAGTTAAGTAATCAATCAGTTTTTTAGAGCCTGCAACAAATGCCCCACCAACACCTAACGCCTTACCAAAGGTCGCCATATAAATTGGTATATCACGGTTTACTAACCCTGCGGCTTGCACACTACCTTGACCATTTTTACCAACCACACCGAGTCCGTGGGCATCATCGATCATTAACCATGCATCACTGCTTTGGGCTTGTGCGTGCAGCGCGCTAATGGGGGCACAATCCCCATCCATGCTAAACACACCTTCACTGATAATGAGCTTATTAGTTTGTTCCGCCTTACTCAGTAAATGGCCTAAATGAGCAATATCATTGTGCTTAAATCGTTGCATTTTACAGGGAGCTAAGAAGCCAGCTTCCATTAGCGAAGCATGATTTAGTTTATCCTGTAGTAAGATATCTTGCTTATTGAGTAGCAATTTTATGATGGCTTGATTGGCTGAGTAACCTGAATTAAACAAGGCAACGGCTTCAACGCCTAACCATGATTGCAACTGTGCAGATAACTCAGCGTGCGCCTGATTGTAACCAGTGACAAGAAAAGAGCCACCGCTGCCAACACCATATAAATCCGCCCTTTTTGCCATGCTTTTATTAGTGAAGGGTCAGAAGCTAGGCCAAGATAGTCATTACTAGAGAAATTAAGGTAGCTTTTTTGCTCAAACGTTAACAACCGTTCTTGTTTACCCGTTACCGTACTACAAGCGCGATAAAGGCCTTGATCGGCACGCTCCTGCAACTGTGCATCAATGAAATCAAAGGCCATCAGTTAACTCCAGTTAATCGCTATTTAAAGCACACTTGTTGCGTCATAAAAAAGTTCATCTTTTTCATTATGACGAACAATGGCCGCAGCAACGGGTTGCTCTTTTTCATAGGGAGAAAAATTAACCGCCTCTTTATTAATACCTAATTTATTAAATAACTGCTGATCTGAATTTTCATCGGGGTTGGCCGTGGTTAATAATTTACAGCCATAAAAGATAGAGTTTGCACCTGCCATAAAACATAAGGCTTGTGTCTGCTCAGACATTTTTTCACGTCCAGCCGATAAACGTACATGCGATTTAGGCATTAAGATACGGGCAATTGCAATAGTTTTAATAAAAGTAAACTCATCCAAGTCATCCACACTATCAAGCGGCGTACCCTGTACTTTCACTAATTTATTAATCGGAACACTCTCAGGTTGCTGTGGCATGTTAGCCAGTTGCACCAATAACCGCTGAATCTGTACCAGCTTCACCTAAACCGACAATACCGCCGCTACAGACTTTCATTCCCGCTTTGCGTACGTTATCTAAAGTATCGAGTCTATCTTGATAGCTGCGTGTCGTGATGATTTTGTCGTAATATTCTGGAGAAGTATCTAAATTATGGTTGTAGTAATCTAATCCAGCTTCAGAGAGCTGTGCTGCTTGTTGGCTATCAAGCATCCCAAGAGTCATACATGACTCAAGTCCTAGTGATTTCACCTCTTTTATCATCTCAACCAAATAGGGCATATCACGCGCTTTCGGATTTTTCCATGCTGCCCCCATGCAAAAACGAGTCGAGCCCGTCTGTTTTGCTTCTTTAGCAGCTTTGATAACCTTTTCAACTTCCATCAACTGCTGTTTTTCAAGTCCTGTATCATAACGTGCACTTTGCGGACAATATTTACAATCTTCAGGGCAAGCACCTGTTTTAATAGACAATAATGTACTTACTTGGACTTGATTAGGTAAGAAATTAGCACGATGTACAGTTTGCGCCTGAAAAAGCAGATCCATAAAAGGCATTGCATACATAGCTTCGACTTCTGCAACGGACCAGTCGTGACGAATTTGCGTTTGGTTAGCAGAGTTGCTGCTCATAATCGATCTCACTTCGCTTAAAATAGTTTGGCTAGTTTAATCTTGCAGGCTACACTGTCAACTTTTTAGCGCAAAACACTTTACATCCGATTAAAAAGCGAGCAATTATGACCATTGACCTACAATTTGATAGTAAACATATCTGGCATCCCTACACTTCAATGGTTGACCCGCTTCCCTGCTATGGCGTAGTTTCCGCAGACAAATGCCTAATTAAACTCGATACGGGGGAGCTGCTAATCGATGGAATGTCATCTTGGTGGGCATGTTTATTTGGCTATAATGTAGCGGAGCTAAACGAAGCGGGCTAAGAATCAACTCGATAAAATGTCACATATCATGTTTGGAGGGTTAACTCATCAACCAGCCATTGAATTAGCAAAAAAATTAGTCGAAATAACACCTGATGGGCTTGATAAAGTTTTCTTAGCCGACTCAGGTAGTGTTAGCGTTGAAGTTGCGCTTAAAATGGCACTGCAATATTGGCACTCACGAGGCACACCTAGAAGTCAATTTTTAACGATACGTAATGGTTATCACGGTGATACCTTTGGGGCGATGTCAGTGACTGACCCAATAGGATCAATGCATGAGTTATATCATAATTTTTTACCTACTCATTTATTTGCTCCTCAACCTGCTATTGCCTTTAATGAATCGTGGCAAGCGGAGGATCTCAATGCTATCACTGAACTGGTTTTACAACATAAAGATAACATAGCTGCGATTATTGTCGAGCCGATCGTGCAAGGCGCTGGGGGAATGTACTTTTATCACCCTGAATATTTAAAAGGTCTACGCAAATTATGTGACCAACATGATTTACTGCTCATTACCGATGAGATAGCAACAGGGTTTGGCCGTACAGGAAAAATGTTTGCCTGTGAACACGCTGCCATTAGCCCGGATATTTTATGTATTGGCAAGGCGATTACTGGCGGTTATATGAGTCTAGCGGCAACCTTAACCAGTGACAAAGTGGCAACCACTATTAGTCAAGGGAAAGCGGGAGTCTTTATGCACGGGCCAACCTTTATGGGTAATCCGCTTGCCTGTGCCGTTGCCTGTGCTGCGATTGATAAACTGATTGCCTGCAATTGGTCAGAAAAAGTTTCCACCATTGAAAAATTTTTGCAAGAGAATTTAGCACCTTGTCAAACGCTAGCCAAAGTCAAAGCGGTACGCGTATTAGGGGCAATTGGTGTGGTGGAAATGCAAGAAAATGTCAATATCGCAGAAATACAAAAGCAATTTGTCGAGTTAGGGGTTTGATCCGTCCCTTGGTAAATTGATTTATATCATGCCACCCTATGTAATTTCTGAACAGCAACTTAAAACACTCTGTTCTGCTATATATACGGTAGCAAAATAGTATAAAAATCACGATGTAGAATATCTATACTTCAATTTTTTGCCTCGCATCTCGGCACTATATTCCTTGCTGACTTTGCATCTTGAAGTGTCATGCGTATAAGTTCACCCCACCGCATTAATAATTGCGGTGGGAGTACAATCAAGACCCACTTAACCACCAAACAGACGAGCCAATAGAGATAACTGCCCATTTAAATAATTTAAATCCGTTTTGGCATAATAAAAGGCAAAGACGACCGTTGCCGACATGATCACAATTAAGAATTTGTCTGGCGTATTATCCCCTTCACGCCGCTTTTTATTCCATGTATTAATAATGGCAAGAACAGAAACAATGCAGCACGACCAAAGTAAATACATAAATATTTTGATTTCCACAAATTGATAATATTGCTCCGATTCAACACCAACATGGTTCATAATCAAGGGCTCAAAAAATTCTCGCGCATAGTGAAAAAGTAGCATATAACCTAAAAATGCAGCCCATAAAAAAACAGTAAGCCAAAGCATCAATAAACGTCGCCACTCATGTGCATTATGCAGACGTTCTCTTATATACCTCTGTTCCATTATAAATCCTAATAAAAATCGATGATTATCAATCATAGACTTGTATCTGGCACTAGCCAAGGTAAGATATGCAGCAATTAATTTTTTTTACTAAGTAACAGTGAAAACTGTGATTATGGAGCAATAATTCAGATGTCAAAAACAGCGATTGTTGAAATTTTCAACAGCAAATTCCCAATCGGAACTACGGTGACAGTTCAAGGATGGATCCGTACACGTCGAGATTCAAAAGCAGGTATTTCTTTTTTAACGGTTTACGATGGTTCTTGCTTTGATCCAATTCAAGCAGTGGTTCCTGCTGAATTAGAAAATTACAGCTCTGAAATCCTCAATTTAACTGCAGGTTGCTCAGTTCAAGTAACGGGTGAATTAGTTGAAAGTCCTGGAAAAGGACAAAATTTCGAGATCCAAGCGACTCAAGTCAATGTACTTGGTTTTGTGGAAGATCCTGAAACTTATCCAATGTCCGCGAAGCGCCATAGTATTGAATATTTACGTGAGCATGCTCATTTGCGTCCACGCACAAACATCATCGGTGCAGTAACACGTGTTCGTAACTGTCTTTCTCATGCTATTCATAACTTTTTTTATGAAAAAGGGTTCAACTGGATCAGCACCCCAATTATCACGGGCAGTGACTGTGAAGGCGCGGGTGAAATGTTTAGAGTCAGTACTCTTGATTTAGAAAATCTTCCACGCACAGAGCAAGGCGCGATTGATTATAAAAAAGACTTTTTTGCTAAAGAGACCTTTTTAACGGTTTCTGGACAATTAAATGCTGAAACTTACGCCTGTGCATTAAGTAATGTTTATACATTCGGTCCTACATTCCGTGCAGAGAATTCAAATACAACCCGTCACCTTGCAGAATTTTGGATGGTTGAACCTGAAATCGCCTTTGCTGACCTCGCTGATGCAGCTCAACTTGCTGAAGACATGCTTAAATATGTCTTCAAAGCGGTGTTAACTGAACGTGCCGATGATATGGCATTTTTTGCAGATCGTGTTGATAAAGAAGCAATTACTCGCTTAGAAAAAATGATCAGCTCGCCATTCGTGCGCATGGACTACACCGATGCGATTGAAATTTTACAAAACTGTGGCAAAGAATTCCAATACCCCGTTGCATGGGGCGTTGATCTGCAATCTGAACATGAACGCTATTTAGCGGAAGAACATATTGGTGCGCCAATTATTCTGCAAAACTATCCTAAAGATATTAAAGCGTTTTATATGAAACTCAATGCTGATGGTAAAACCGTTGCCGCAATGGATGTATTAGCACCGGGTATTGGTGAGATTATCGGCGGCAGCCAACGTGAAGAAAACTTACAGGCACTTGATAAACGTCTCGAAGAGATGGGGTTAAATCAAGAGGACTACAGCTGGTATCGTGATTTGCGTAAATATGGCACCGTACCACATGCAGGCTTTGGGCTTGGATTTGAGCGTTTGGTTTCTTACGTTACTGGTGTACAAAATATCCGTGATGTTATTGCCTTCCCACGTGCACCAGGTTCAGCAGACTTTTAAAAAAATTAGATAATTACACTCGATATAAATCCGATGTACTACACATCGGATTTTTTATACCTGAAAGGAAAATCGCTATTTTTTCTTATACCAACTCCGGTAAGTATGTGATCTAAATTTTGCGTAGGAAAAACAGCTTAATTCAAGGCGTAATTTGACGTAAATGGTTATTCCCTTTGCAAAAATTACAACGCAGCAGTAAGTTGTTTTAACCAGTAAAATAGATCAGCTATTTATCGGAATTGGTATTAATTGATAGTCACTCTATTTCGCCCAGATTCTTTCGAGTTATACAGCGCCACATCTGCTTTAGCGATGATTGAATGTGCAGAGTCTCCTTCTTGATATAGGGATACGCCAAAGCTTGCAGTTAAACATCCAACATCGGAAAAATTATATACACTTATGTTTTTTCTTAAATTTTCAGCTAGGTTATAAACACCTTCTTTAGATGTTTCCGGACAAATCACTAAGAATTCCTCCCCTCCCCAACGACCGACAGTATCAACATGTCTAATATTAGTTGTTAATATATTAGCAAATTCGACCAACACACTATCTCCTGCTTGATGGCCATAGCGATCGTTAACACCTTTAAAATAATCTATATCGATTAAAATCACTGCGAAAATATTGCCATAACGTAGAGAGCGTTCCTGCTCTTGTTGTAATACTCAATTAAGTTTTGCTCTATTATAAAGCCCAGTGAGCTTATCGGTAATAGATAATTTTTTAAGTGTCTCATTATTTTTCTTAAGTAAATTTTGTGTACGTCTCAACCTAGTGAGGGCAATTTCAGTTTTCTTTTTTTCCCTCCTGAGCGTTCTATTCCACCAAAGTACGACCAAAATAATCACTAAGGTAATCGACAAAACAAGCCATAAAAGTGTGTAATTTGTGGTTTCAACCATTTGAAAGGAAAACCATTTCTGTTGTGTATCCGTGTGAAAATTAGCAGGCAATGCTAAATAAGCTTTGCTTAAAATAGAAGCAAGCTCTGGCCATTCTTTAGGCGCTATAAAGCTATAGTCAATACTGCCGTATCCCGATGGTGCACTAATCTTAAGATTATTAAGTTGCCCATGAACGGCCATGTAATTGGCCACGGCAACATTACCAATATAAGCATCCGCTTTTTCATTATTGACCATTTCTAATGCTTTGATACTAGAAGGAACATTAATTATTTGTATTTCGGGATAGTCGTTAGCTAACCACTTATTCGTTAAATAGCCTTTTTCAATCGCAACCAATTTTCCATTAAGATCGCTCATTTTACCGATGAATGGTGAATTTTTATGGGTGATAATCATCATCGGGTAGGAAAGGTAACTTTCACCGAAAGCGAATCTTAAAGCACGCTCTCTGTTTTTTACTGAAAAAGCAAGTGTATCAAAATCATGCCGTGTCCCTTCGACCATATCCATAGCACCAGCAAGTGACAAATTATTAACAACAAATTCAGCTTTAAAACCAGCATGACTCGCGATGGCAGAAAGATAATCGACTGCTATTCCTGCTGGTTTACCATCACGCAGTAGCTCAAATGGAGGTCGGTCCGATCTTATTCCAAAGCGTATTATTGGGTGTTCCGCTATAAAATTTTGCTCTGCCCTATTGAGAGAAAAATCAGATGAAGCAAATATCCATTTTTGTTTAAGTTTTTGAATTTTCTCTTCCGGAATAGCGCTATTTGCCTTTTCAAGCAGCGATTTAAGAATAACATTTCCCTTTACAACCCCCATCGGTAACTCAGTTTTAGTTGTAACGCCCGCATCTTTAACGTTTATAATCTTAAGATTACTACGCCAATCTAGTTGTATGTAATAGGTTAATCCCGGGAGACTACCTATAACCGCATAAGCTTCATCATTAGAAACAGCGGCAATGCCTTTGGTATCTCTATCAACTAAGAGTAAATTAATATCCGGAAAGTGTTTTGCTAGGTAACTATGTAAAAATGATTTTTCAAGTACTGCTACTATTTTACCATTTAGGTCCAACATAGAACGAATGGTTTCTCCCTTGCGAACTGCAAACCCAGTGCTATAAATCAAATGATTAAAATTTGTATATTCAACTCGCTCTCTGCGCTCCGGTGTCACCGCAATATGTGGAATAACATCAATACTCCCCGTGCTAAGTAAGTGCATTTGCTCATTCCACGGTTTGGTGGCAAAACGTACTTCTTTACCTAACTGCTGTGCAATTAATCGCATAAATTCAACAGTGTAGCCAGATGGCTTACCATCTTTAATAAAGTCAAAGGGAGCAAAATCATTCATACTCCCTACGGTAATATAAGCTTTTGTATCAAGATATTTTTTTTCTGCTTCCGTGAATACTATCGATTTATATTCGCTCTCGTTACTTATCTCCGTTTTAATAAAAAACCATCTATTTTCAATTTCCATTTTAGAAGTACGAGAAATCGCAGCGAGCCCTTTATTGATAATTGAAATCGCTTCGGGATAATCAGCCCTAAAAGAAAAAGAAGATCTAAAGTGCTATCAGGAATCAAAGCCACTGTTTTCATAAAAGGGGATTTGGCTTTATCCACATGATAAATAATATTGGCTTCAATTGTCGCGTCAATATCGCCAACGATAAGCGCATCAACGACCTCTGAAAGCGAGTTCATCGGCACAGCAATAACGCCTTCGTATCTATCTAATAATGATTTATTAAACTGATTATCAGCTTGGTAGCCAACCCGTTTTCCAGCTAAATCTTGCACTGATTGTATATTTTTAGGATTTGTATCTGCGACAATCAACGCTTTTTGCACTGTAAAATAGGGTTTACTATATAGATAATCATGCGCATCAGCAAAATGCCTTGAAGATGTACTGACACCATCAATATCACCCGCTTTTAGTTTTGCTACCATTTCCCCCAAGTGCCAGAGGTTAATTGAAAATTTGCGCCGGTATTCTTATTTATCAGATTTAAAATATCATTATCGAGACCGATAATCGTGCCATCGGCCTGTTTGATAATGTACGGTTCCAACTGGAGTCTGAGCCAAGTGTTATGGTGGGATGTGCTTTTATCCACGCTTTTTCGCTCTCGGTAAGAGTCACATGGGCAGCATTTACATTGCTAACAATTAATAAACATAGCGTAACGAGCAATGAAGCGATGGTCGTGCTCCATTTTCTATTAAAGTTTAATTTGCAACGTCGTTTTTTGGGCATAAAGCAGCTCTCGTTCCATCATCTATATTTTTTCAGTTCCATAATCCAAATATTTTTAGTCAGCTGGTATTAACCTATTAATTATAGGGCAATTTTAAGCCATAAATCTTGAATTGTAATTCAATTGTTAAAATAATGCGTACTAACACAGTAAATCGGTTATTTTTCAAGGCAGATTAATGGTCTTAATAAAAAGCCAACATAAATGTTGGCTTTGTATAAGGTAAGAAAAGCAGATAGAAAAGTTAGGCTTCGTTATGTAATTCCAAACTAGCAATTTCTTCTTTTTGTTCTTGGATTTTTTTTGCATCCTCACTTCTAAGGCTTGCTAAATAATCAAAATAGTTTTGATCAATATCGCCAGTCACGTAAATGCCATCGAATACGGAACATTCAAATTCCTTAATATCTGGATTTTGTTTACCAACAGCATCTTTGAGATCCTGTAAATCCTGGAAAATCAAGCCATCCGTTCCAATGCAAGCATTTATTTGTTCGACACTGCGATTGTAGGCAATTAACTCCGATGCCGTTGGCATATCAATACCATAAACATTAGGATGACATACCTGTGGTGCGGCTGAGGCTAGGTAAACTTTTGTTGCACCAGCATCCCTGACCATCTCAACAATCTGCTCTGACGTAGTACCACGTACAATGGAGTCATCGACGAGTAAAACTGATTTACCCTTGAATTCCGTAGTAATAGGATTAAGTTTACGACGCACTGAATTACGACGCTGAGTTTGCCCTGGCATAATAAAAGTACGACCGATATAGCGATTTTTTACAAATCCCTGGCGATAAGGCAGCCCCAACTCTAATGACATTTGTAATGCAATATCATTAGACGTTTCTGGAATAGGGATAATTGCATCAATATCAATATCAGCCCATTCACGTTTGATCTTAGCACCTAATTTACGCCCCATCTCCAAACGCGCTTCGTAAACTGAGATACCGCTTAACGTAGAATCGGGTCTAGCTAAATATACATATTCAAAGATACATGGGTTAAGGCTAGTTTGTTGCGCACACTGTTTGGTGAATAATTGACGGTCTTCGGTAATATAAATCGCTTCTCCGGGCTCAACATCACGTATTACTTTAAAACCAATGGTATCGAGTCCGACACTCTCAGAAGCAACGATATACTCTAAGTCCCCTTCATCGGTTTTCCGAGAACCAAGTACTAAAGGACGGATTCCGTTAGGGTCTCGAAATGCCACTAAGCCATGGCCAATGACTAATGAAACAACACCATAGGCACCTTTAATTTGCTTATGGACAGCACTAACAGCATTAAAAATATCATCGGCTGATAACTTGTCTGATTCAGCTTTATCTAATTCTGCAGCAAAAATATTAAGTAATACTTCTGAATCTGAAGTGGTATTAATATGACGGCGAGATTTAATTAAAGATTCACGTAACCACGGTGCATTAGTCAAATTACCGTTATGTGCTAGCGCAAGCCCCCAAGGTGAATTAACATAAAATGGTTGCGCCTCAGCGGCACTTGAACTACCAGCCGTTGGGTAACGAACATGGCCAATACCAATCGTTCCTTTTAGACGTTGCATGTGTTTAGATTCAAACACATCCTTGACTAATCCATTCGCTTTACGCTGTTTAAAGTTATCATCTGCGATAGTTATAATACCTGCCGCATCCTGTCCTCGATGCTGCAAAACGGTCAATGCATCATAAATACTTTGATTAACCGGTGTTGAGCCAACGATGCCAACAATTCCACACATAAATTCACGCCTTTGTTTTTATAGATAGTTTAAGATTAATTTTAAATATATGTTTCAATCCAACATTTCCCTATTGAATTGGTTGATATTACTTATATATTAGGGTTTTTAGCAATCTACTTAAATCCCATAATTTCCACTAATTATTATATTGGTGAATTTATTTCCTAGCTAAAAGCGCATACCCATTATGCGGTCAGCTTATTTAAAAAACTGGATGAGTTTTCAATATGTTCAAAAAACCATTCAATGATAATACCAAATTGGGGTATTAAAGTAGAATTTGTCCACCATTCTGCTTGATTTAACGCAGTAAATGAGTCGATGAAAAATAATATAGCGCTAACAATTAATACACCTCGAATAGCACCAAAAACGAGACCGACAACACGGTCAGTACCAGATAATCCAGTAACCGTTACCAGTCTGTTCACTATATAATTGACCAGCGCGCCGAGTAGTAAAACTGAAATGAATAGAATGGCGATGGAAACCGAATCTCGTACTAGTTTATCGGCTATTTGAGTTAAATATTGCGACAGTTCTGGGTAGAAATTACTGGCTATAAAAAATGCACAAAACCAAGTGACGAGTGAAATAGCTTCTTTTGTAAAGCCGCGGAGTAGACTAATAAACGCTGAAAATATAATAATACCGAGAATCGTGAAATCAAACCAATTCATTGTTATCCCTAATAATCTTTTAACCAGTTATAAACGACCGCATTCTAGCAGAAGTAAAAATGAAATGCTGTAAATTATCTATGGGTTTACCGCATTAAAGGGGATTAATTGACCTTTCAAATTTGTTAAACGTTTTAACTGAGGCAACTGTTTTTCAAGTTTTTCTTTAGAGACATCGGGCCCCACAAAAACACGCGTTAATTGACCATCAACGACTTCAGAAGGAACGGTATGTGCCTGAAAGCCGGCCTTATGCAGTTTTTTTAACAACTGATTAATATTTTCGGCATTTTGAAAAGCGCCCAACTGTATCGTCCAGGCTTTGTCAGGGAGCGTTTTTTTTATCGATTTTGCTGTTTCAATAGCATTTAACTCTGATTTGTTAGCTTCTTCACCTGTCTCATCATTTTTAATGGTGACGGTGGGCGCTACTTCCTGAATTTCCCAATCAGTATTATCGATCACATCAATTGGTTCATTCTTTTTATGCTCTACGGAATCAATAAGGTCATGATCACTATCTGGCGAACTATCAGCAACGGCAACTTGCGTATGTTCTTTAATAAGCGGTTTAATTGGCGTGGCCACAAATTCATCTTGATAGGTCGCTTTTTTACCATCAATGATAGAAGGTAAAAAAATAACCACCGAAGCAACCACAATCGTTACACCAACTAATCTATTTTTGAACTGAGAAGCCACGTTTTATCCTTGCGAAAAAGTTAAAAAATCCGAAACCGTAAAGAAGGATCCAAAAATAACAATAATATCAGATGAAGTCACCCGATTGGCGACGGATTTATAAGCTAACTCTATATTTTCAAAACAAGTTACCTGTTGGTGACTATCCTTACTTTGCTGGTAACTACTCAGCAAAGATTGACAGCTAGCCCCTCTAGCACAGGCTAAAGAGATTAAATTGCAATCATCAATTTGGCCATTAATCACATCAAAAGTGCCGATAACATCTTTATCTCGCAGCATACCAATAATAGCAAAAACGCGGCAGTTATCTTTTGCTTGACGTAACTGTTCTATTTGTGAAGCGAGATATTGGGCGGATTGTGGGTTATGAGCGACATCAATATAGAGATCACAAACAGCGCCAGTTACACATTTTTGCAACCGCCCCGCCAACTTCGCCTGTTGTATTGCACGACACAACACGCTTTTATCGATATCAAGCGCTAATGCTTCGATAACTGCCAGTGCCGTTGACGCATTTTGCCTCGGCATTAACGTCTGCGGGATATCTTTAATGGTGCTTTTTCCGCACCAATCCCAACTGGATACTTTATCAGTAAAGTGAAAATCTTTATTGGCATAGTAAATATCAGCACCAATATCTTTGGCATGATTAACTAGGGATTGTGGTGGCTCATATTCGCCACAAATAACCGGCTTATTTCGGCGAAATATCCCCGCCTTCTCATAACCAATTTTTTCACGGTTATCACCTAACCAATCTACATGGTCAATGGCAATGGTCGTTATAACGCTAATATCAGACTCCACCATATTAGTGGCATCCAGACGACCACCCAGACCAACCTCTAAGAGAATAAAATCACAGTTCTCTTTTTTAAGTAGCGCTAGACAACCCAAAGTAACAAACTCAAAATAACTTAACGAGATTTCTTTTCTTGTTTTCTCAATGAGTTCGAATGCTTGGCAATGATCTTCAGCACTTAACTCCTGTTTATTAATGCGTAAACGTTCGCTATAACGCAAAATATGAGGGGAACTATAAACACCGACTTTATAACCAGCCTGCATCAAAATTTCTTCTAAAAAAGCACAGGTAGTGCCTTTACCATTAGTGCCACCGACGGTGATCACCATTGCATCAAAATGAATTAAATCGAGCGCTTTGCCGACTTTAGATATACGCGTTAATCCAAGCTCTATCTCACTAGGGTGAAGCTTTTCAATATAGCTTAACCACGCTTCTAAGCTGTTGTGCAACATTATCTCGTTTTCCATATTTTCCACTATATATCTAAAAACAACGGGCCACAATTTACCTTAGGTAAGGCAAATTCAGTAGGATAGTCAACCTCAACCAGATACAACCCCCCTGGTTTTGCAGTTGCAGCCGCCAAGGAACGGTCTTTATATGCAAGTAAAGTTTGTAACCAGTCAATGGGCTGATTACCACGTCCAATTTCAATTAAACTGCCGGCTATATTGCGTACCATGTGGTGCAAAAAAGCATTGGCTTTAATATCTATGATAATAAAATCCTTGCGACGGACAATATTAAGATACTCAATGGTGCAAACCGGGCTGCTAGCTTGACAATGCAATGCACGAAAGGAGGTGAAATCTTGCTCACCGAGGAGATATTGACCTGCCTGATGCATTAACTCGGCATCAAGAGGTACATGATAATGACTTAACCCCGTACGTAGGATCCCCGGACGAAATTGACCATTATAAATAATATAACGGTAGCGGCGGGCTGTTGCACTAAAACGGGCATGAAAAGAGTCGTCAACCTGGGTCATCCAACGTACAGCAATATCATCGGGTAAATTTGCATTCACACCCAATGTCCAAGCGACATCTTTACGTGCCGCAGTGGTGTCAAAATGAATCACCTGCCCTGTACCATGAACTCCCGTATCGGTCCGTCCAGCACAACTTACCGTTACTGGATGGTTGGCAACAATTGATAATGCTTTTTCTAACTCTTCTTGAACCGATATCACTTCTTTTTGGCGTTGCCATCCATAATATGCGCTTCCATCATATTCAATACCCAGTGCGATACGCATTGATAGTTCACCCTAAATTTAAAAGGTGCAGTATAAATTTTAAAAGCGCTGCTTGCAATTATAGCTGGGGGTTATATATAAAATGTATAGAAATAAATAGACGAGGACGTTTTATTCAAGTAACGCTTTGCCATAGCGCGCTTGGCTGAGGGGGGCTACTTTTAAAACATCAACATTAGCTTCATCAACAATTTGTAGCGCGGAATGAATGGCACTATTATTATTCGCAATAATATTTATATCGTACTTATGTTCATGATAATTAAAATAAACTTTTAATATACCATGCTCTAATTTCCAATGACCGTGATAATCCTCCTTATCAAAAACACTGGTAATATAAAGACAATTATTTTCTTCAAACTTCAACAAGATGGACTGATTCTTTTGTGAGGTTACTAACCAAGAATGAGCAACCACCTCCGTTTCCGTCAATTTACGTTTTTCTAATTCCCAAAGAATATAATCCCCTTCAGTGATAATAAAAGAGCGAAAGTCATCATCTAGCAAATCCAGCGATAAGCTTTTTTTATTAATAAACCTTTTTTCATAGGTAAATAAAATTACCTTACAATCTAAATCTGATAGTAGTGGAAATAGCAGCATCTCAATCTCAACGTTACCTCATACTCATATAAGGTAAAATTAGTTGAGATTAGAGAAACTAGAGTAAGTGAAAGTGATTAAATTTGAGGGGGGTCATATAAAAAGGTAAAGAGATCAGTTTTAGTTGATTTGTATCACAACCGATTCGGGGAATATAGGCCATTTTCACGGCCTATATTGTATTCTTCCTGATAACCTGATTTATCTATTCTTTCTTTTTAGACACTGCGCGTTTCTTCGTTTGCTCTTCTACCCATTTATCATTAATAAATTTAGCAGTCCAGCCCGTCGCTTTCTTATCTACCTCAGTCATCACATACTGCTCTTTATTTTTACGACTATAACGAACAATAGCGAGATTGCCTTCAGGATCCTGTTGCGGCGCATCGGCTAAATAGTAAAATTTAGGCGAAATACGTTCCCTAAAACGCGCTAACTCAGCGACCTTAGGTGCTCTCGTTTCACGCGAGCGAGGGAACGTACTTGCCGCTAAAAATAGCCCTGAAGCACCATCCCTTAGAATAAAATGCGCGTCACTCTGTTCGCATTCTAATTCAGGTAGGTCAACGGGATCTTCTTTTGGCGGTGCGACTTCACCATTACGTAATATTTTACGCGTATTCTTACACTCTTCGTTAGTACATCCCATATACTTACCGAAACGACCATCTTTTAACTGCATATCATGACCACATTTATCGCACTCTACAATCGGGCCATCGTATCCTTTAATTTTAAACTCGCCCATCTCAACAATATGCCCATCACACAGCGGATTATTGCCGCAGACATGCAATTTACGTTTTTCATCGATCAGGTAACTATCCATTGCCATATCACATTTAGGGCAACGTTTTTTAGCCATTAAGGCTGCAGTTTCGGCGTCTTCAGTCGTTAAAAGATCAATCACCTCTTCCCCATCAACTAGATTGATCGTGGTTTTACAACGCTCTTTAGGGGGAAGCGCATAGCCCGAACATCCTAAAAAGACACCTGTTGAAGCCGTTCGGATACCCATTGCTCGCTCACAACTTGGGCAACGAACATCATCAATAATGACTGGTTCATTGAGACGCATGCCGCCCTCTTCAACGGGAAGCTCTGCTTTTTCCAATAGCGATGTTAAATCATTATAAAAGCGATCTAACTCTGCAGTCCAACTTGCTTTTCCTTCTGCAATAGCATCAAGATTAGCCTCCATTTGTGCAGTAAAATCGTAACTCATCAACTCAACAAAGTTTTCGCTTAATCGGTCGGTAACTATTTCGCCCATTTTAACGGCATAGAAACGACGTTTATCTACTTTTACATAGCCGCGATCTTGAATTGTTGAAATGATACTTGCATAGGTCGAAGGACGGCCTATTCCCTGCTTTTCAAGCTCTTTTACCAAGGCAGCTTCAGTAAAACGGCAGGCGGCTTGGTGAAATGTTGTTGAGGATCAAGTTCAATTAAGTTCAGTGATTCACCAACCGCTAAATCTGGCAACTGCACATCATCTACTTTATTTTTTGCAACGGGTTGCGCTTTGGTCCAACCTGCAAAACGCATCGTGCGCCCCTTCGCACGTAATTGATAATTACCAGCTTCAACAATTAACGTACTTGCATCATAAAGCGCGGGTAACATTTGACATGCTAAAAACTGACGCCAAATCAGCTCATAAAGACGTTGCGCATCACGGTCTACTCCGTTTAAAAAAGAAGCAAGCTGTTTCACGTCAGAAGGACGTATCGCTTCATGCGCTTCTTGAGCGCCAGATTTACTGCTATAAGCAATCGCTTCTTTGGGTAGATAATTAGATCCAAACTCTTCGTTAATATAATCACGAGCAGAAGCAACGGCGTCCTTACTTAAATTAGTCGAATCTGTTCGCATATAAGTGATGTAACCAGCTTCATACAGACGTTGTGCCAGCATCATGGTTTTTTTCACACCAAACCCTAATCTTGTACTGGCAGCCTGTTGTAGTGTTGAGGTGATAAATGGCGCACTTGGCTTACTCGTTGTCGGTTTGTCTTCCCGAGAAAGTAATTTATACTGTTCAGGTTTTAATAAATCAACGGCATGCATCGCCTGCGCTTTATTAGTCGGTTTAAAAGCTTGTCCATTTACTTTAAAAACTTCTAAACGTAAGTCGATTTTTTTATTGGTCTGTACGTTGGCATGCAGATCCCAAAATTCATCGGGATTAAATGCTTTGATTAAACGCTCACGTTCAACAATCAAACGTACGGCCACGGATTGTACACGTCCAGCAGAGAGTCCTCGTGCAACCTTTTTCCATAATAATGGGGAGACCATGAAACCAACAACACGATCTAAAAATCGACGCGTTTGTTGAGCATTAACGCCATCAATATTTAAATGAGTTGGATGCTGAAATGCTTCTTGGATTGCACTTTCTGTTATTTCGTTAAACACCACTCGTTGATATTTATCGTGGTCACCACCGAGTGTTTCACGCAAATGCCAAGCTATCGCTTCCCCTTCTCTATCCAAATCGGTTGCGAGATAGATAGTCGGGGCATCTTTGGCCAATTTTTGTAGCTCACTGACCACTTTTTCTTTACCGGGCAATATTTCATAACGAGCTTGCCAGTGATTATTAGGATCGACGCCCATGCGAGCAACTAATGCTTCCTGTGCCCGTTTAGCTTTCTCTTTCTCTTTTTGTGCCAGGCGTCATTCCAGTCAAAGATTTTTGTTTCTTAGCTTCGATTGTTTGCTTTGCACTGCCACTAGTCGGAAGATCTCTAATATGACCGACACTTGATTTAACAATAAAATCGTTTCCTAGATATTTATTGATGGTTTTTGCTTTTGCAGGAGATTCCACAATAACAAGTGATTTACTCATAATTCATCTTTACCTAATGTAGTATTAATCGAGGTAGGGAAACCTAATATTATGTTCATCCAATGAACGCTCTTTTTTTATATAATCCAAAGTTGCAAAGAATAGCAACCTATTTTTGCAATTAAGTTGATAAATAGGGGTAAAAAAGCCAACAATAACATGTTGGCTTTGTACATTGGCTGAAAATTAAACGAAAATCAGAATAAACGGTGACTATTAAGTTGTAATAACTTGAAAACACTTTTTTCCAGGGCAACAGATGCAGCTTGCGCAAATTTATCCGTTATTTTTTTACGTTTTGTATATTTTATCTGTACGATATGGCGTTCTGGTAATTGTGCTACTAGATAGTCATCACTGGTAGAAATTTGATCCACTAATTGACGTTCGATAGCCTGTAATCCATACCAATGCTCTCCCGTGGCGACTTTATCTATTTCAACTTGGCTGCGATGTTCACTTACAAATTGTTTAAACAGTTCATGCGTTTCCTGTAATTCTTGCTTAAATTTATCACGACCTTGCTGATCATTTTCACCGAACATGGTTAAAGTTCGTTTATATTCACCCGCTGTCAATTGTTCAAATTCAATATCATGTTTTTTTAATAAACGATTAAAATTGGGGATTTGGGCAATTACACCAATCGACCCTAAAATAGCAAAGGGAGCGGCAATAATTTTATCGGCTATACAAGCCATCATATAACCACCACTTGCGGCAACTTTATCAACAGCAATGGTAAGTGGGATATTACGATCCTTAATGCGTTGTAATTGAGATGCAGCTAAACCATAGCCATGTACCATTCCTCCGCCACTCTCTAAACGGACAAAGACTTCATCTTTTTCACTAGCAACACTTAAAATGGCAGTGATCTCTTCTCGCAAAGAGGCAACTTCTTTCGCATCTATACTCCCTTTAAAATCGACAACATATAATTGCGGCAAACCATCACTCTGCTTGCCATCTTTGAGAGCTTGCTTGGCTAATTTGTCTTTTTCTTTTTGTGCTTTTTTAGCTTCTTTATGGCGTAACTTTAATTGCTGCGCTGTTAATAATTGCTCTTCGATTGTATTTTTTGTTTCTTCTAACTGTTCAGATAAATCAATTAATTCTAACTCACCTTTCTTACTTTTTTGTTTAGCTGTTAGAGCAATAACGGCAAGCAAAGTTATTATTACCGTTAATACAAAAGTGACTGATTTTGCTAAAAACAGACCATAATCAGATAAAAATTCCAATGTTGTATTCCTTTTAAAAAATATATTGCCATATCATGACAAAAAGCGCGTCTCTGTACAAAAGAGTTTGAGTATTTTATGTAAAAAAAGTTAATATTCCTAGATATTGTTAACCAAGAGAAGCGTTATGATCGAATTTCAACCACAGCCAGACTGTTTGGCAGAAAAAACAATTTTAATCACGGGTGCTGGTGATGGAATAGGTAAAACATTAGCGCTGCAATGCGCTGCATTTGGTGCTACGGTTATTTTGCTCGGACGAACCGTAAAAAAACTGGAAGCTGTTTATGATCAAATTGAGCAACTAGGTAAAAAGCAAGCGGCAATAGTCCCTCTGGATTTACAGGGAGCCACAGAGCAGCACTATATTGACTTAGCAAATACAATACAAAATGACTATGGCAAGCTAGATGGTTTAGTGCACAATGCCAGCGAGCTTGGTGTATTAGGGCCCTTCGCCCATATTGAACAAGATACATGGAATGATGTGATGAAAATCAATGTGACGTCAGCATACCTGTTAACAAAATCATTTTTACCCGTTTTAACACTCTCTGAAAATGCCTCGACCATTTTCACAACCTCTTCAGTTGGCACTAAAGGCCGAGCCTATTGGGGTGTTTACAGCGTATCAAAGTTTGCAACAGAAGGTATGATGCAAGTACTTGCAGATGAGTATGAAAACAGCAACTTACGCTTTAATGCGATTAATCCCGGTGCTACCCGTACAGCGATGCGCGCAAAAGCATTCCCAGCGGAAGATAATTCCACATTGAAATTACCCGAAGATATTATGCAAAGCTATTTGTATCTTCTTAGTAATGATAGCATCAATGTCACAGGGCAAGTTTTAAACGCTCAATAATATCATCGTAACAGATAGATGAGTCCTGTTATTTTCTTGCCCTACGGGGCACTTACTTGACGTAAATTGCACCTAAGTAGATCATATAATTAGAGGAGTAGGTCTTACCCAAAAAGCATTGTGTTTATTAAATGAAGCACTCTATAGAGAAGAAACAGAACAGATAAAGGAAAGGTATTCGAGGAAATTGTGGGTGGCAGACTCCCCAGCAAACCCTCGGCACTTGAATCACCTACTATGGCTGCTGCCTTCCGGCCCTGACCAGGTTAATAAGTTATCAATGCGAGGAACCAAGAAGCCTACCATTGTCACTGTTATCAAAACATGACTAACTGCTTTGATGTCGAGGATTATACGTATGAAATTAATAAATTCAATGACAACTTGCTATATATCGTCTAAGTGCCTAATTAACAAACAAACGGCCATCAAAGAAACAGCTTAGCTGCAATAATAAGCAGTAACATAGAAAATAATTTTTTTAAGATGTTAGCCGGTAAATTGTAGGCAAGCTTAGCCCCTAATTTTGCAAAAATGGTACTGCTTAATATTATACCTAGCATGGCAGGCCAATACACATAACCAAAGCTTTCAGCAGGAAGCGCTTGGTTATGCCATCCCATCCAGATGTATCCTATGCTACCTGATAAAGAGATAGCCACACCTGTTACAGAAGAGGTGGCTATCGCTTGCGTCATTTTTACACGATACAATGTTAATATAGGAACGACTAAGGTACCACCAGCAATACCAAACACCCCCGAAACAATACCTATCGCACCACCTAACAGACTACAGCCAAGTTTTTTAGGTAACACTAATGAAGCCTTTGGTAACCAACTAAACCACATCTGTAGCGCGACTAAGATAGCATAGATTGCAAATACCCGCTGCAACATGGCACTTGATAAATATTCCGCAACATAAGCACCAATAAATCCACCAAATAACATGCCAATACTAAGTTTTATTGATAATGACCAATCAATATTAAATTTTTTATAGTGCACATAAATCGCACTCAGTGAAGTAAATAAAATGGTAGAGAGTGACGTGCCAACAGCCAAATGTGCTATGACTTCAGGTGAAAAGTGTAAATATGTGAATGCAAAAATGAGCGTGGGAACAATAATAATACCGCCCCCTATACCAAATACGCCTGCAGTAAACCCCGCAACCGCACCTAACAATATGTAGCCCAAAATAAGCACTATATTATTCCTTTTACCAGTTTATCGACCTTAGTTCGACGCATACGCAGTAATAATTTTTTGACATGAGCAGGATAAGCTTCAACATCATCTATTTGCGCAGGGGAAGTTATTTGTGTGGTATTTTGCAAAATAGTATTTAACTCTTTATCAAGTAACTCCTGCAACACTTGATTGGGATCATCAATCAGCAGACCATTTTCAAGGTCCAGACGCCACGCACGCGGGTTCAAATTATGTCCAGTCAACATAACAAATCGGTTATCCGCATACATGCCTTTAAGGTGAAAACTATTATCACCATGCTTCCAAAGATGCAATTTCAACTGACCACTTGCAAGGGATGGAATATGTTTTTGCACAAACTTTTTCAAATTACTTTCATATAGATAGGGTAAACCACCGATTGTTCTAAATGGTTTATCCTCTGGAATATAAAAATCATTGGCCGTTTTATCTCCGACGACGATAGTTAAAGAAACGTTACGTTTTAATAATGCATCAATATCGCGGTCTAATACGGCGGGTAAATTAAAGTATGGGGTAAATATCACGAGCTCTTTTTGTGTAGCGTGAATGACATTGCGGATACAGTCATTAAGCTTGTTTTTTTTAGAGCCAAGCC
The DNA here is from genome assembly GCF_040566515.1 of Psychromonas sp. MME2. Lineage (NCBI taxonomy): Bacteria > Pseudomonadati > Pseudomonadota > Gammaproteobacteria > Alteromonadales > Psychromonadaceae > Psychromonas > Psychromonas sp. MME2. The sequence goes on from NZ_JBEWXI010000011.1 coordinate 37,295, forward strand.
CGGCTATAGGAAAGATAGACAAGTTGTTGGTCGTGCGTTGACCTTCGAATTTATAGGTCGCTTTCTTTAAATGTTTACTTAATTTCTTCTGTACTATTTTAAGTTCTGTAATTTTAGGAATGGTTGCTACGTTCAATGCAACCACTGCATCACTACTTAAAATATCATTTTTCAAGTATTCAACCATTGAATCAGCAAGTTCTTTGTTATTAATTAACCAATATCTATCAAAGCGATAACGTCCATTATTATGTAGATAAATATCGTTAAAACTTGCACCGCTATAGAGAATTTGATCATCAAAAATAAAACCTTTTAGATGTTGAACACCAAATAGCTCTTTACGCTTAACCGGGATACCCACAATTTGAATCCCCGTGCCATAGGTTTGTTGCATTTCTTGATACCAAGTAGCATTAGTATCCTTTGATTTTTTATTCCCAATTAAACCTCTTTGAGCGCGATGAAAATCAATACATACAACAATATCTAAACTGGGAATGTTTTTTTTAGCGGCATAAAGTGCCTGCAAAACCTCTTTACCTGCATCGTCAGCTTCCAAATATAATGCAGCTAAATAGATACGTTTTTTTGCAGCCGCAATTTGTTTTAATAACTCAGCTTTAAATGATGCCGAAGAAAATAGGCAATCCACAGCGTTAGTCGAAAGTGGTATTTTCTTAAGATTGTCTAGATATGATAAACTTCGTTTGATTCGAATACTCATAGAACTCTTTCATGGAATTGAATGTGTTATAGGTACAAATGAATTGCTACCTATAACGACAAAAACAAAACAAGGTTGCCTAGACAACCTTGTTCAATTATCGGTCAATTAACGATTAAAAAACCTCTGCTAATGCATCACAAAGAGGTTGCATATTATTTTTTGTCATTCCAGCAACAGAAATACGACCTGAACCAACAATATATACAGCAAACTCTGCTTTTAGTCGATTAACTTGTTCAACAGATAATCCAGAGAATGAGAACATGCCGTTTTGACGATTAATGAAGCTAAAATCACCAGCAACGCCCTTCTCTTTCAAGGTTTCAACGAATAGCTCGCGCATCTCTTGAATACGTTCACGCATGGCAGCCACTTCCAGAACCCACTCACTGTATAGTTTTTCATCATTTAAGATAGTCGCAACAACAGCAGCACCATGCGCAGGAGGATTTGAATAATTTGAACGAATTCCCGCCTTAATTTGACTAAATGCTGACTCTGCTATTTCACTATTTTCAGCCACTAGCGTGATACCACCGACGCGTTCATTATATAAACCAAAGTTTTTAGAGAATGAATTAGCAATTAATAACTCTTTATTATACTGAGCAAATATACGTAATCCTTGGGCATCTTCTTCAACCCCTTTGGCGAAACCTTGGTAGGCAAAATCGAAGAATGGAATTGCGCCTAATTCAGCAACCAACTTCGCAAGTATTTCCCACTGTTCGGTTGTTGGGTCAATACCCGTTGGGTTATGGCAACAACCATGAAACAAGATAAGGTCGCCAGCTTCAACCTGCTGTAATGATGCAATCATCGCATCAAAATCGAGGTCTTTGCTCGCTGCATCATAATAGGCATAATTAGCAACTTCCAGCCCTGCTGTATTAAATACGTTAGCATGATTAGCCCAAGTAGGGTTACTTACCCATATTTTTTTGATACCTAATTTTTTTACCGCAAAATCAGCGCCAGTACGTAATGCACCCGTACCGCCAGGCACTTGCGCAGTGCATGCTCGATTGGCTGTAATTATCTCGGAATCTTTACCAAATAACAGTCTTTGAACAGCTTGATCATATTCAGCAAGGCCCTCGATACTTAAGTAGCTTTTAGTGGTTTCACTATTAAGTAGGCGCTTCTCCGCTTCTTTAACGGTTGCTAAAATTGGGGTTAAACCGCTCTCATCTTTATAAATACCAACACCAAGATTGATTTTATCAACACGCGGATCCTTTTTAAACGCATCTGTTAAACCTAAAATAGGATCAGCAGGTGCCATACTCACTTGTTCAAACATGTTTATTCCTTCACAAAGATAATTGATAGATTATTTTCTATTTGCAGTTATACCATTACTGCTTTAGTGATCAATAAAAAATTTACTATTGCGTTGATTTCGCTTCAAGTTCTGCAATTTTTACTTTCCAAACTGCCGGCCCTTGATCATGTACGTTATTTCCTTGACTATCTACCGCAACGGTAACAGGCATATCTTCAACTTCAAATTCATAAATGGCTTCCATACCTAAGTCAGCAAAAGCGACGACTCGTGATTTTTTTATTGCCTTAGAAACAAGATAAGCAGCCCCCCCAACAGCCATTAAATATACCGCTTTATGGTTGGCGATGGAATCAACCGTTTGTTGCCCACGCTCAGATTTACCTATCATGCCAAATAGTCCGGTCTGCTCAAGCATAAAATCGGTAAATTTATCCATTCTAGTCGCTGTCGTTGGCCCTGCTGGCCCGACAACTTCATCTCTAACCGCATCTACGGGGCCTACATAATAGATAAACTTACCTTTAAAATCGACACCTTCGGGTAACGCTTTCCCCGATGAAAGCAATTCATGAATACGTTTATGGGCGGCATCACGTCCCGTTAGTATTTTCCCTGAAAGTAGTAATGTATCGCCACTTTTCCACTTACTAATATCACTTTTACTAATACCATCGACATTAACTCGATGTACGTTACTTCCCTCTTGCCGAGTTATAGCAGGCCAATCTGTAAGCTTCGCGGGTATAAACTGCGCTTCACCAGAGCCATCAAGGGAAAAATGAACATGCCTTGTTGCAGCACAATTTGGGATCATCACAACGGGTTTACATGCAGCATGGGTCGGGGCACTTTTAATTTTCACATCAAGTACTGTTGTTAATCCACCTAACCCTTGAGCACCGATTCCTAATGCATTAACACGGCGCATAATTTCTAAACGTAACTTTTCATCACTACTCAATAAATGCGCTGTATTTTTTTCTTTAGATTGGAGATCATGAATATCAATGGGCTCCATCAATGACTGTTTCGCCATTAATGCCGCTTTTTCAACTGTACCTCCAATACCGATACCTAGCATACCGGGCGGACACCACCCAGCCCCCATGGTCGGCAAGGTTTTTTCAACCCAATCTTCAATCGAGTCGGAGGGGTTAAGCATCACCATTTTTGATTTATTTTCTGAGCCGCCTCCTTTTGCTGCGACCATGACATCAACTTTATTACCACTTACTAGCTCAACATGAACAACACTCGGTGTATTATCCTGTGTGTTTTTTCTAGCACCAGCAGGATCACTGACAATGGAGGCGCGCAATGGGTTACTTGGGTCACAGTAAGCCTGACGAACACCTAAATCGATAATTTCTTGTAACGATAAATCACTATCAAACTGGACTTTCATGCCCACCTTAACAAAAACGTTTACGATGCCAGTATCTTGACAAATAGGTCTCTGCCCCTCAGCAGACATACGTGAGTTAATTAAGATTTGTGCAATCGCATCCTTTGCCGCAGGATTTAGCTCTTTCTGATATGCCTTATCCATTGCTTGGATAAAATCAAGCGGATGGTAATAGGATATAAACTGCAAGGCATTGGCAATACTATTTACAAGGTCTTGTTGCTTAATAACTGTCATATAAAACTCCGTACGTTTTCATAATCGCATTTATTATAAGTGGCTTGAGTATAAAGAGAATGTTAATCTTCATCTTTACATTAACCAACCTATTTGTAATAAATTTGTTGCCTGAACTCAAAAATTATGACTAATTGCTCTACAAACGATATTTTAATAAAACCGATTACGCTGACACAAAGTGAGTTTCTCGCCTTTAAAAAGGCAGCCTCTAAACTTAATTGGGCTATATTTTTAGAATCTGCACAAACAGACCACGCTGACAGTCGTTGGTCAATTTATAGTGCACAGCCGATTGCAACGATAGAAACCGTTTCGGCAATCAGCACGGTAACACAGCACGCTTTAATATCAACAACCACTGATGATCCCTTCTCTGTTGTTGAAACATTACGTAAAGCGCTATTTCAACCTGTATGCAATAGCCATGAACTGCCTTTTACTGGTGGTGCACTGGGATATTTTTCCTATGAACTGGGTTATCAATTAGAAAAAATTAACCATGCTACTGATCCAAGCGGCTTAGATTTACCGGAAATGGCCATCGGTTTTTATGATTGGGCATTACTTAAGGATAACCACAACGATCGTTTTTATCTTGTTATCCATAAAAGCAAACAGAGCAACGAGAATACGCAGACGCTCTGGGCAAAAAGATCCGCTTGGATAAAACAACATGAACAAGCACTCCTTGTAAACAAAGCGAATCAACAAAACAATTTTAAATTAACATCGAGCTGGTCGGCAAATATGGACAAACAAGCCTACCAAACTAAATTTACGAGTGTGCAGAATTACATTCTTAGTGGAGATTGCTACCAAGTTAATCTAGCACAACGCTTTAATGCAACCTATCAAGGTGATGAATATCAAGCTTATCAAGCTGTGTTTATTGATAACCGCCCCCCTTTTGCTGCATTTTTCCGTTTACCCAAACAAGTGATTTTATCCTTATCGCCTGAGCGCTTTATAAAGTTACACAATGGCATCGTGGAGAGTAAACCCATTAAAGGGACTAGACCGCGATTTGATGATCACCAGGCCGATCAATTAAGCAGCCAAGCCTTGCTTAACTCAGAAAAAGATAGAGCGGAAAATTTAATGATTGTAGACCTATTACGCAACGATATTGGTCGAGTCTGTCAATCGGGCAGCGTTTCAGTTCCGAAATTATTCACCATTGAAAGTTTCCCTGCTGTGCATCATTTAGTCAGCACGGTGTTGGGTAAATTAGCCAATAAATATAGCAGCGAAGATTTACTCCGAGCTTGTTTCCCTGGTGGTTCTATTACAGGCACCCCCAAAATTCGAGCAATGGAAATTATAGCAGAATTAGAGCCACATAAACGGCAACTTTATTGCGGTAGCATTGCTTATATTAATAGCGATGGTTCAATGGATAGTAACATTTGTATTAGAACATTATTATGCCATCAAAACAGCATCTATTGCTGGGCTGGTGGTGGCTTAGTCGCTGACTCAGACGTGCACCAGGAGTATCAAGAATGTTTCGATAAGGTAAGTAAAATATTACCTTGCCTAGCAGAAATCAATCAACAATTAGAGTGAAACTACGTTTCACTCTAGGCTAGTCTTTATGTAACAAGCATCAATGTGTAGATATGATAGGAATTGCTATAATTAGCGCGTAGGCAATTCAATATCTTCAAATAATTTATTCACTTCTGCACTATATTTTAATTGAATAGCCTTCTCGACCAAGGGGCGCGTTAAATGCGGGGCGAATCGATACATGAAGTCATACATATAATCACGTAAAAAAGTCCCTTTACGAAAGCCAATGCTGGTGGTGCTTGGCGCAAAAAGATGGCTAGCATCTATCACACAAAAATCATCATCGGATTTATTCATCGCCATACTGGCAACCACACCAACGCCCAACCCCAAGCGCACATAGGTTTTAATAACATCGGCATCGGTTGCAGTAAATACCACATTAGGAGAAAACCCAGCTGCATTGAAAGCTTCATCTAACTCAGAGCGGCCAGTAAACCCAAATACATATGTTACGATGGGATACTGGGCAATGTCTGCAATGGTAATATTTTGGACATTAGCTAAAGGGTGCCCCTTAGGGACTATCACAGAACGATTCCAGTGATAACAAGGTAGCATAATCAAATCGCTATAAAGATGTAATGCTTCAGTAGCAATAGCAAAATCCGTTTTCCCTTTCACCACTGATTCACTTATTTGTGCAGGCGTCCCCTGATGCATATGCAAAGAAACATGCGGATAACGTTTAATAAACCCCTGTATAACCTCCGGTAAGGCATAACGTGCTTGGGTATGAGTTGTAGCAATATTTAAAGAGCCTTGATCAGGTTTAGTATATTGTGACGCGATTGCTTTGATACTTTCAACTTTACCCAATATTTCCGAAGCAAAGCGGATCACTTCACTGCCTGCGGGTGTCACCTGCGTTAAATGTTTACCACTACGCTCAAAAATTTGGATGCCGAGTTCGTCTTCAAGCATACAGACCTGTTTACTAATACCTGGTTGTGAAGTAAATAAGTTTTCAGCTGTCGCAGAAACATTTAAATTATTATTTAACACTTCTACAATGTAGCGTAATTGCTGTAATTTCATAAAAAGACCAAGGTTTATAATTAGTTAATGGTTAATTATTCTATCAGAGTTATAATAAACAGAAAGATCTACTTTTCAAATAAGATGATTTAGTGAATGGCTATTTACCAATAATCAATATCTTATAATAAAATGATCTTACTTTTGCAAATATAATACGCATTTCCACACTTTATTATTTTTTATATTGATTATTAAACCGACAGAGGTGCTTATGCAGGATGAAAATAGTCTCGATTTTAATACCATTTTAGCCACCAGCGCGCATGACATGAAAAACTCTTTATTTATGCTTTTACAGTCTATTGAAGAGTTAGACCTTGCCGATAACTTCACGCCAAAACAGCACCAATCTTTTGCAGATCTGCATTATCAGACATCGCGCATTAACGGCAGTTTAATGCAATTATTAGCATTATACCGTGACCAAACAGGCCAACTGCCCATCAACATAGAAGAAAATTCTGTTAGCGATATGTTGCAAGAGGTATTAGATAGAAATCGACTATATATAAATAGCAGCCATATAAAAGTCATACTTGATGTAGATACCGATTTAACCGCTTACTTTGATCAAGATTTAATCACCTATATTATTACAGATGTTTTTGTCAATGCACTGCGCCACACCGACAAAAAAATTATTCTACGCGCATTTACCGATGAACAGTACGTGACCATTCAGGTTGAAGATGACGGCAATGGCTACCCTGACCATATGTTAGCAGTGAATCAAGATCAAGAACTACCATTCAACGCCGCGCGTGGACGAAGCGGCCTTGGTCTTCTATTTGCAAAAAAAATTGCCGCTGCACATAAAACAAAGCTGCTACAAGGTCACATTTTACTAGAAAATAAAGAAGAATCTGGTGGAAGTGTATTTACCTTAAGGTTACCTTAATGCAAACTAGAAACTTTAAATGTCTTAATATTTCTTTTCATCTTTTACTTTGTACCTGAGAATATATGCTATTTCCGATAATTGTTTCATTAATCGCCTTACTCCTGTTTATATTAATTGGCTATAATATGATTCAGCAATATAAGTTAAAAATCGAAACTGAAAAAAGAATTGCCATGAGTAAACAACGGGCAGTGATCAGTGAGGTTGATGAAATATTGCTCAACGCAACGCGCATGCCATTTAGTAAAAATTTATTATTAATTCTCCAACAGCGCATTCGCAACGCATTGATGTTAATGCTAAATAATGCACCAACCAATGAAACTATACGCGACCATTTAAAAAATACAGAAGTACAAATCCAACAAACACGTGAAAACTATAGCCCTCCCGATGAAAGTAGCTTCCGTGCACCAGAAAATGATAAAGAGGCATTACTTCTTTTACAGGTAACTAAAAAAATCAGAGCGGTACTTAGATCAGAGCATGCTAAAGGAAAAATCAATACTGAAATATTTGTTGCAGAAGATCATCGTCTCGAGTTAATGCAATTAAAAATAAACCTTGAAAATAGTATTAAAAGAATTACCAATGCCCATCTAAACAAGCAATTTGGCAGTGCTAATCAGATGATTAATAAACTACTTGAGATTTTACAAAGTATTCCTGACAAAGATAGCTACTTAGAAAGGCAGTATGAAAAATTACTAGCGATCAAAGATGAGATAAAATCGTACTTAGTTAAACATAGCGATAAAGAGCTAGAAGCAATTAAAGCACGTGAAGAGGAGAAGAAAAATGATCTCGATGTACTTTTCCAAGATAAGAAGAAATGGTAAGTAGCTATAACACAATAAATTTAACTGATCCAAATCAACAGAGCGATGCTTTAAGCAATTCCAATTAGTATTGTTTGATTCAAATCATGCGTCATTTAAATTGTAAACTTTAATATGAATTAACTTTTGCAACGAGAATAAACCATGCAACACATCTGTGATAAAAAAATCAATAAATTCAGAAAGATGCTACTAGATTCACTGGAAGTAATACGGAAAAATATTGCACTTAGCTTAGCTAAATCAACAGACAGTAATGATAAAATGCTTGCCTCTCAGCTTTCCATACTATCCATTGATGAGCTACTGGACCTAGCAATAAATAGCAATATAGCGACCATATCAAGCCTCAGCAGTGATATCCAACGTATTGATGCCGCATTAAATAATATACAAATTAATATGTTTGGGTTATGTGCCGACTGTGAAGAAGAAATTGACGAACAAATATTAACTAATGCCCCAACAACACAGCGTTGCAGCCATTGTCAAAGTAAGTATGAAAAACAAAAATGTAAGGGCTTTAAGCTTTAATATTATTAATTTTAAAGTAACTCTGTGACTTATATGCATTGCATCAACTACAGGCACTGCATATAATCTCTTATTTAAGAGTTGTCACCTTGTCGAAAAATAATTCAGCTAACCTACAGCCTTCTGCCTCAAGCGACCATAAAATGAGTGCCTTATCCATAAAGCAGTGCTCCCCTGATTTTACTGCTCAGCTCGCTAGTGGTGATCATCATGTTGAAAATTGGTTATCGATATACCCCATCGTTTCACAAATAATCACTCATTTTACCAAGCTACCACAACCGTTGCTGATTATAAATTCACGCTCTTGGGAAGCCGCTATCGCAGTAACCAATGAAACTTTACCTGATAATTTTCAGTCGTTAGCTCTGCAAAATTACAACCAACAAACTTTATTTGGCCGACTTAACATTGAAAATGATATTTTAGTCAATTTTGCGGCTGGTGAAATAGCCAATCATCAAAATGGCTGTCTCATTCTTCATATTAGTCCGTTACTTGTTTCTCCACATTTATGGTTTTTACTGAAAGCCTTTTTACTTAATCGGACGGTGCCCGCCAGTTCAGCAGTCAATAGTGATAAATTAAAAGGTCCTTTTCCTGATCCCTTAGATAATGAGATCAATACAAAGGTAATCATTATTGCCAATCGTTTTCAACTAGATGAGCTTGCGCAAATAGATCCAGAATATAGCCAAGTTGATCGCTTATTTACTGAATTATCAAGCGATATAGACACGACCGATAGTAATATTCAGTCTCTAAAATTTTATTGCCAGCGATTAATCAAACAGTCCCAAATACATGCACTGACTGATGATGCGATGGCATTACTGTTTCACCATTTATCGAGTTTATGTGAACATCAACGAAAAATACTGTTTTCACCTCGTATTATTGAGAACTTATTACGTTATGCACAATTACTTAATCCAGAGAAACCGACTATTTCTGCATTAGAAATCCAAAATGTACTTGATTTACAGGATCAATCTCATTCATTAGCGCAAAGTTTCAGCGACCAAGCTATCATTGAAAAACAACTACGTTTACAACTTAAAGGTGCTGAAATTGGGCAAATAAATGGTATGTCGGTTGTTGAATTGATGGGCTACCCCAATGAATTTGGAGAAATATTTCGTATTTCAGCAAGCGACATGCTTGGCGATGGAGAGATTATAGATGTTGAACGAAAAGTTGATTTACCAGTAATATTCATGCGAAAAGTATGCTTATTGTACAAGGATACCTAAACCATTTTTTCACTCATATTAATAATTTTCCGCTTTCATGTAATGTCGTATTTGAACAATCCTATCAAGAAAGTGATGGCGACAGTGCTTCTCTGGCGATTTTATTAGCGGTGATATCCTGTTATGCAAAACGTCCTTTGGCACAAAATTTATTTGTCACAGGTTCATTAGATCAACAAGGTAATGTATTAGCGATTGGTGGCATTAACCAAAAAATTCATGCTATAACTCGTCTATTTAACTTACAATTATTAACGGAAGCTGTTAGCGTTATCATTCCGAAAGCCAATCAAATTAATTTAACCTTAGATTCACAGACGCTACTATTGGTTGAAAATAAAATGATAAATATATATGCCATTGACCACTGCCAAGAAGCATTTCCGCTATCGATGAACTGCTCCTTTAGTGATGTAATAGAGCAGATTAACGATCGCATAGAAACGATAAATAAAGATGAAGATAATGACATCAATGACAGTTGGCTTACAAAATTACTCGCTCTATTTAAATAACTAAACTTGATTAAAGTTGATTGTTAGCAATCAGTCAGATAGAGTATGCCCATTTTATTTTAATGGTGTTCATTGCAAACCATGAACTACCACCACATTTTTACCTATGCAAAAGATAGAGATTATGACTAAAACCATATCCCAAAAAGAGTTGGGGAAAAACTCTTATACAAAAGAAGAATTAGTGCAATGTGGCCAAGGCAATTTATTTGGTGAAGGTAATTGCCAACTTCCAGTTGATAATATGCTTATGTTAGACCGAATTATTAGCATTACATCTGACGGTGGTGAACACGGAAAAGGCGAACTCATCGCAGAATTAGATATTGACCAAGCACTATGGTTTTTTCAATGCCACTTCCCAGGTGACCCTGTTATGCCTGGATGTTTAGGACTTGATGCAATGTGGCAACTAGTGGGTTTCTTCTTGGGATGGAGCGGTGGCCCTGGTAAAGGACGTGCGCTAGGTGTGGGTAACGTAAAGTTCACAGGGCAAGTATTACCGACCTCTAAGAAAGTGACTTATAGAATTACCATGAAGCGTCTTATAATGAGAAAGTTAGTCATGGGTATTGCTGACGGTGTTGTAGAAGTTGATGGCAAAGTTATCTATACAGCAGAAGACCTTAAAGTTGGCTTATTTATCGACACAACTAGCTTCTAATTTAAGTTTGATTTGACGCATTTTTTAAAGCACTGTTTATATTAATACACAGTGCTTTATTTTTATCTGCTATCAAAGGTGTAAAAATGAAAACCTTATATACTTGGCTCAAAGCAATTGCGAAATTTATTAATTTTAGCCGATTATTTATTTTAAACAGTCTATTTTTAGTAATTCTAATAGTGATTATCGCCGCTATTAATATAGAAGAGCCGCAACTGCTCATCTCCGATAACTCGACTTTACACCTCAACTTTTCCGGATCAATCGTTGAACAAAAAAAACCCATCGATTTTTCTGCTGAATTATCTAAACAACTCGTCACATCAACAGAACAAATAAATAACGAATATCAGATAGATGAGATACTGCAGGTCATTCGCTACGCTAAATATGATCCACAAATAGATAATATTTTGCTAGAACTTGATGGGTTAACACATGCAAGTATAAACCACTTAACCGATATTGGTGACGCACTTAATAACTTCAAAAGTGCGGGAAAAAGGTAACTGCTACTGCAGATAACTATTCGCAAAGTCAGTATTTTCTTGCCAGTTTTGCAGATCAAATCAATTTGAATCCTCAAGGTATGGTATTTTTACAAGGTTATTCTGTATATCGACTTTATTTTAAAGAGGCGTTAGATAACCTTCTCATTACGCCACATATTTTCAAAGTTGGCACCTACAAATCTTTTGTTGAACCTTTTACACAAAACACAATGTCAGAAGACAGCAAGATAGCCAACAAGCACTGGTTAGATCAACTGTGGAAAAATTATTCTAATACTGTCATTGCACAACGAAAAAATAGCAACATCAACGCAGATTCATTATCACCATCCTTAGTACAATTGAAAAGCGATTTACAAAAGGCAAATGGTGATCCAGCTCGCTATGCACTGCAAGTTGGTTTGGTAGATGAACTCAATAACCGTTTTAACGTGATTAAAACACTAAAAAGAACAAGCCCAATCACAGGGGCATGAATTAAAATTGCTTAGTTATGATGACTATCAATCTACATTACCAGCGCTTTATGAGGATCAATATTCATCAAGTAAAATTGCTTTAATACATGGCAGTGGTGAAATACTAGATGGTCAACAAAATGGTGATACCATTGGTGGTGATAGCTTTGCAAAGTTACTTGAAAAAGCGCTTAACGATACACAAATTAAAGCCGTCGTTATTCGTCTTGATACACCCGGAGGTAGTGCCTTTGCTTCGGAAAAAATACGCCAACAAATATTAGCGTTAAAACAAGCTGATAAAAAGGTGGTTGTATCCATGGCTAGTGTTGCAGCCTCTGGAGGTTACTGGATAGCCTCTGCAGCAGATATGATTGTTGCTCATCCTACGACCTTAACGGGATCTATCGGTATTTTTGGCATGTTTGCAAGCATCGATAAAGCACTAAATAAATTCGGTATCTATAATGACGGTATTGGAACTAATGAGTTATCAACACTCAATCCCACACGCGCACTCAATCCAGAACTTGCTGAGATTATGCAGCTTGGCATCGAACATGGCTATCAACAATTCCTAACTGTTGTGGCGGAAGGTCGTAACATGTCGATAGCAGACGTTGACAAAATAGCACAAGGGCGAGTTTGGACTGGTCAAGATGCACTGCAGTATCATCTGGTTGATAAGCTCGGAAATTTACAAGATGCGATTAATGAAGCGGTGACACTCGCAGAATTAAATGAATACCAAATTGAGATTATTGGCCCAACGCTTTCCACAAAGCAACAATTTATTAATGAGATATTTAGCACTTCGATAAAATGGCTTCCACAGAGTATGCAGATTTCCCCTCTTTATATGAGGCCTTACAATCTATACAAGCACAAACCTCTGTTTTATCAAAATTTAATGATCCACAGGGGCATTATCTTTACTGCCCTATGTGCAGCGTAAAATAAGTTAAAGGTGCTAGAGGTTAAATACTCTAGCGCCTAACTAGATAATCCATGAAACAAATATTTCCACTGCAATACTATACTGAATCGGGCAATTTAAAACCGCCCATCTATTTTTATATAACACTATTCTTTATAGCTAGAACTTGGGCATTACTCATTATCTCGTTAACCTCTCGAGAAACGGGTACTACATTATTGGCTATTTTTTATCCTGAAAAAACACACTTTTATTTAGGCTTATTGACGGGATTTATTGCACTGATGCTTTTCTTGTTAGCAGGACGAGATCATGACAAACATAAATATTTATCACTGTTGTGGCAAAATAGTTACCCATTACTAATGGTCAGTTTACTCTGCGATTTGGCTTTACAGATCTATTACTTATCTCTACACCATTATCAGTATTCCTTAACAGCCTCTATCCAGCTTGTAGCGATACTTTGGTTATTTTTATATTGCTTAACAAGCAAACATTTAAGAGCAAGCTTTATTCGTTATAAAACCAATTAACCTTTGCGAGTAATCGCTAGCAATGACTATTCCATGTAACGCTGTTATCTATTATTTTAACCAACAAGATAGACCAGATACTTATGTGGATTGGTATAATCTCCTTTTAAGTAATAACAGCACTTTATTGCAACTTTTTCCCATGCAAATAAAAAATGCCATTCAAATTAGGTGAATGGCATTTATAATAGATAAGTTATATTAACGAGTTAATTTGCTTATCTTAAATTGCTTCAATTAGAATTAAACCTTCACTTCCGGCATTAAAACTAACCGTGCCATTACTGACCGTTGCGATTGAACCATCATAAGCATTACGTACATTACTGCCATCAACAAAGTAATCAGCAACATTAACGGTAACAGTGCCTGTGCCATCAATTACGACAACCACGTTATTGACATTGCCAGAGATCGGATTTGTCCAACTACGCGCAAACGCTTTACCGCTTGATTGTCCAGAAAGCAGGATTTGCTGTCCAGCACCTACGGCTGGATTATCACGACGGAATTGTCCCACTTTTTGCCAATGCTGATGAATGCCATTATTTGCACGGCTCCAGTCAACACTTGAACGGCTGCCCTGATCTTTATCACTACCGCCATCTCCATTGAAACGGCCTAACTCATCACCGTAAAAAATTTGTACGCCGCCAGGTGATAACATTAATGCTGTACCTGCACGTTTTTGACGCACATCATCACCATTGTAATAAACAGATCCTGTATCATGGCTAGAGATATAACTCAGTACATTCCAATCTGTAGAGCTATTAACTTGGTTTGCATAACTGGCAAATTGATTGATCATGCTGTCAGTGCTTGCCACCATCCCGTCAATAATACCTTTAAAGCTAAAGTTAATGACTGAATCAAAGTTAGCTGTGGTATGAATATCAGACTGGCCAACACCATGCCCCCACACTTCCGCTGTAGACCAGAAATCGTCATTCCAATCAGCACCTGGCGCGCCAGTGTTATTTTGACGCCATTCATGTAGCGCAATATTGGCTTGATAATTTAGGTTTGCCCAGTTGTCATAGGTAACGTGTTTAGCCGTATCAACACGGAAACCATCAATACCATAATCTTTAACATATTGAACTAACCATTCAGTGATCCAATCTCGCACACGTTTAGTACCTTGCGCCTGATAGTTACTTAAATAACCTTGACCGAAGGTTGCTTTATTAGCTAAGAATGGCGGAATTCCAACTGCTTTAGTAGATTCTGTTTTAAAATCAGGTAGATAAGCTAAACATTTAGACAGATCATCACCGCCACAGTTATCATACCCCGGTAATCCCACGCGTATCCAATCTTTGCCCCACCAATTAAGCCATTTATATTCATCACCATCATAGTTAATAGTGCTGTGATAGCCAAACCAGTTTTCTCCGAACCCGGTGTCCAGTATGCCCCCGCCGTTGTTGAACCGTAGTTAAACTCATGCATATCTTTGAGTGTATTGTAGCCAGCATGATTCATTACCACATCCATAACTACGCGAATGCCTTGACTATGAGCGGTATCTACGAACTGTTTAAATTCAGCAGGCGTTCCCATATTAGCATCAAGATTCGAGTAATCCTGTACGTAGTAACCGTGATATGCGTAATGAGCAAAATCGCCATTACTGCCACCACCAACAAAACCATGAGCTTGTTCGTACGGTGCTGTGATCCAGATAGCGTTAACCCCTAAATCAGTAAAGTAACCGGCGTTAAGTTTTTCCGTTCACCGGCAATATCACCGCCGTGGAAGGTGCCGATATTTTTGCCCGTTGCATCAACACTTGGACGACCATAAGAGTTGTTATTAGATGAATTACCATCTTTAAAACGGTCGGTAATAACAAAGTAGACACTGGCGTTATCCCAGGTAAAGTCTGACGCGCTAGGCGGAGCGATTTTAGTTAGCGTGAAACACTCATTGGCACTGCTGTCGCTATTTTCAGCCCATAAACAAACTTGCATTGACTCATCAATGGCTAAGTCTGCCCCCACTACAATTACCGTACCATGGTTGAATGCAATGCCGTTCACAGGATCGCTTCCATCAACGGTGTAACGACCACCTATCACGTTATCACCAGTAGCATGCAGTGTGACGCTTACATCATCCGTAGAAAAAGTAGGACTGACAACATCAATACTAACATCCGCATCTTGAGTTGGGATATCACAACCATCTGTCCAACTCCCTGTAGACACATGATATGTACCATCACTAGCGCGTGTTAAATCAGGCGTTTTATTATTACCACTTTCACTGAAAAGCATATTGCTTGATTCGGTGTCTATAAAACTATAACTGAATAAGCCATCAGCAACTTCAATCATCGCATCGCCTGGCCAAATAGAATCAGGCGGTGTATCAACAGGTAGTGCATTCCAATGATGAATCGTTGGCTGTGATAATCCTTCAACACAAACAATGAACCCGGCTTGTGCCGCTTCCACTTTAGTGTAAGTGTAAGTCTGTGACACAGCTCCCTGCGCATTGGCGACATAAACTTGCAAATCAAGTGATTGGCCAATTTGTAATTCTGCACCGACAGAAATAATATCGCCATTACTAAAAACGGTTCCCTGAGTTGCATCACAGGTACCGATCAGATAGCGGCTATCTGTAATATTAACGCCACTGTAACTTAAGGTCACATTGAGACTATCTGTATCAAATTCACCATTTGCAGGGGTAATTGCTAATTCAGGTTTGACTGGTTGGACAACTTCCGCGGCTTTAATTTCATGCGAGGATGCATTAAAACTAATTGCATAATTTTTGTTATCAGCAACAACAAAATCTTGCGTTGGATAATTTTCACCCCATGAACCATCTGCGCTGCAAGCGGCAATTTTAAAGCGAGCAGGTGTCTCTTGCCCAGTGAACGCCTGCGTCAACTCATATAAACCAGGGGTAGCGCTTAATGCTAAAGGTGTTTGTTGCCAACCATTTGCCGTACCACGGAAACACCAAACGGGATCAGGTGTGCTTGAACAGCTAGCAACAGATTTCAGGGCAATATATTTACTGTCGCTATTGAAAGTAATTTCATAACTACCAGGCGATACAGTGTAATCTGCACTTGGATATGCTTCATTCCAATTACCATAGCGGTCTATTTTAAAACGAGGATTATCACTACCAAAGGTTTGGCAGGTTGTATATTCACTTCCGGAAACGTATTCTAAGGGCGTATTAGCCCAGCCATTTGGTGTACCGCGAAAATCCCATTCTGCTTGCGCAGAGAGAGAAACCGCAAACAAACCAAACAATAATGCTTTATTCATTTTAATTCCTTTTAACAACTAAATTAAAGCAACAACCACAATGGCTATTGCTTGATTTACAGGCAATAAAAAATCTAATTACTTATTCATATTTATTGCTAGATTGAATAGACAGCAAGCGCTGTTATAGTGCGAAGTTAATTGACTTCACGAAAAGATAACTATTTTGATATGCGGAATAATCCGTTATAACAATTCTGACTGATTGTTTAAGCGGCGATTCTAGTGCAAAAAACAAACAACAAGCAAAGAAAACAATTAAAATGAGAATTAAATCAATAAGAAAGCACTTACAAATCAAATTGAGCGGGTTTTCATCACAAAATTTATCAACGCGAACTCGATACATTATCGGTCAAATAAAAACATGATTTAGATAAATCATTTTGTTCTATCTGTTTAATATAAACTAAAACTTATAAGAACCTACTTTTTGGGTGTATTGATTCAAATCAATTTTGCTTTATTTAGTGTTTTACAATAAATAAAAAATAAGTATCCTTCCATCTTTACCGTAATGGGAATGTTTTTCCCATTCTATTGAGTTAGTGTATGGAAGACTAATCAGCGCTTAAAGGACTTTAACTATTAAAGAGTGAAGTTCTTCGATGGCAAATTGGATTAATCACCTAGCAAATATTAGTTGGTATACCTACCTCCCGCTCTTAATTATCCTCGGTCTATTTATCAGTATCAGAATGATACAAATCCGGGACTATATCTCCCCTGTTGATGATTCAAAGTGGAATTTGGTAACGATTAAAGAGGCGCTTTCTATCTCTCTAGCGTCAAAAATGGGAACTGGTGCAATAATAGGCGTTCTTGCTGCGATGTGGCTTAGTTCTGATACCGGTGTTGGTGGTGAAGGCGTCGTCCTATGGATATTCATTGGCATGTTTGTCATGCTACCAATCACCTATTCTGAAGTGTTATTTACTCAAGTAAGCAAATTAACCCCAAGATATTTTATTAAAAAACAGCTAAATAATCGATTTGCACAAATATACGCAATTGGCCTTGTGACGCTCTATGCCTTTGGATTTGTTGGTTTCCAATTTACAGGTGTGCAAACGGTTGTGCGCTTGTTTTCTGAGCAACATTTAGCCTATACCTTCACAGAAACTAGCGCATTAATTGGCATTGTTCTACCTATATTGTTAGGTGTAACTATTGTCATATTAACCAAAAGCCATGCTATCTTTATTAACACATTATCATCTATGATTTTTAGTCTCGTCATAGCCTATCTTTTATTTTTTATTATTTTCCTAATTAACACACCCGATTATTGGCTCGAATATGGGCAACGAATTGTCACCGATTTTTTACAATTTCGTAGTGCGGGTGTTGGTTTACCGCTTGGATTAATTATCGGTTTTCAGCGCATTATTCAGGTTGGAGAAACCTCACTAGGTACCTCTTCACTATCAAGTTCAGCGCGATTAAATTCTCCTCGTAGAGAGGCTGAAGTACAAACTTTCGCTACTATCATTTGTATCTTTGTTGCAGTGATAGTGTCGAGCTATGTCTTTTCTTATGGGCATTATCATATTGCTGATGTGGCGCTTTCTGAAAGTGGGTTTGACCGAATTAAAGGCTTTATTCTAACCGTCTATTCTGTTACCGGATACTTTGGTTTATCGATAGTGCTGGCCTTTTTCATCATTTCTGGATTTACAACAATATTGGGATCTTTTCATTACATCAATACCACATTAAAACTAACGCTTAATAAGCGCATTGCTATCTATCTTTTATTAATTTCAGTCTCTGGCTGCCTCAGTGTCGCTAATTTCGATGTCATCTTTGATGCCACTAACCTACTGATGTTTATAGTAGGCGGTATTAATCTAATCGCAATGGCACGCTTTGTCAGCCAAAAAATTCAACACGTTACCCTATAAGGTTATTATCATGAGTAAAAAAATTCTAATCATTGGTGGTGTCGCAGGCGGAGCCTCTGCAGCGGCACGCCTTCGTCGTCATAGCGAAGAAGATCAAATTATTATGTTTGAAAAAGGACCACACGTATCATTTTCAAATTGTTGCCTGCCTTACCACCTAAGCGGTGTCGTAGAAAAAGCTGACGACTTAGTACTAATGAGTCCTGAAAAATTTGCCTCTCAATATCGCATTGATGCTCGTACAAACCAAGAAGTCGTCACGATTAATCGTCAACAAAAAACCGTCACAATAAAGAAACTGTTAAGTGACGAAGTTTATAGCGAAAGCTACGACAAATTAATTCTTTCTCCAGGTGCAAAGCCAATCATCCCGGCTATTCCGGGTATTGATAAAGTTAACGCCTTTTCGATACGCAATGTCGTTGATATCGACCGATTAAATAGCTACATAAAAGGCAGTGATGCAAAAAACATTACTGTTATTGGTGGGGGCTTTATTGGCGTTGAGGTAGTCGAAAATCTCAAGGAAGCGGGTTACAACGTTACCCTCGTCGAAGCGATGCCACAAATAATGAGACCATTCGATTATGAAATGGTACAAATTCTACATAAAGAGTTACTTGACCAAGATGTTAATCTGATCGTTGCTGATAAAGTCGTTAAGTTTGAAGATAACATAACTATTTTAGCTTCCGGTAAAGCGATTCCATCGGATGTAGTCGTCATGGCAATTGGCGTTTCTCCAGAAACAAACCTTGCGCTTGATGCAGAACTTGAAATTGGTGATAAAGGTGGCATTAAAGTTGACCAAAACTACTGTACTAATGACCCAGATATTTACGCAGTCGGTGATGCGATAGAAGTTTATGGTGCATTATTAAACAGCACCTTTTTGTTGTCACTAGCGGGACCTGCACAAAAGCAAGCACGAAGCGTTGCAGATCATATCAATGGTATGGCCGTTGACAATCGTGGTTTCATCGGCTCCTCTGTTGTTAAAGTATTTAATTACCATGCAGCTGCAACTGGACTTAACGAAGCACAAATACAAGCAAGTGGCATGGGCATTAACTATCAAACGGTAAAAATTATTCCCAACGATAAAGTCGGTTTAATGCCCGAATCATTTGGTGTTCACTTTAAATTAATTTTTGAAGTACCAACGGGCAGAATTTTAGGCGCACAAGCGATTGGTTTAGGTAATATAGACAAACGCATTGATGTTATCGCAACCGTCATCAAATTTGGTGGCACTATTTACGACCTAAAAGATCTCGAATTATGCTACGCCCCACCATTTGGTACAGCAAAAGATGTCGTTAACTTTGCAGGTTATGTTGCAACAAACTTAATGCGTAATGACTTCAAACAAGTCCATGGGCGTGATGTACGTGGATTAGTTGAAAATGGGGCATATATTGTTGATGTACGTGAAATTGATGAATACCAACTAAGTCACATCAAAGGCGCTGTTAATCTGCCACTGAGCGAAATACGTGAGCGCGTTAACGAATTGCCTAGCGATCAAACTATCTATGTACACTGCCGTAGTGGACAACGCAGCTACAATGCCGTTTTAGCATTGCAAAAAATGGGCTTTAAAGACGTTTATAACATATCAGGTGGTTTCATGGGCTTATGTTTTAATGAATATTTCAACGATAAAACCATGCATCGAGACCCTATTGTGACCAATTACAACTTTGACTAATCCAAGTGTCGGCTACGATTTGGCCGACGCTTCATTATTATTTTTGGATATACATTTATGATTAATAAAAAACAAGCATTTGCAGGTATCGGCATTTTACTCGCCGCCCTGTTTTTTGGTAAATGGGAATTAAGCAGTCAAATGCTATTTTTCCGATTACTGGTCGGCATGGGATTAGGCTATGCTTTAACTCGTGGATTCATGGGATTTGCGGGAAGTGTTAACCGTGCCTATCGAGGGGGTTCAACTAAACTGATGCAGATTTTAATGCTTCTGTTTATTGTCACAGCCATCGTTAATGCAGGCTTCCTATTCAATAGCGATATTAAGTCATACAATCTATGGATTAATCCGATTAATGCCGGTTTGATTCTAGGCGGCTTATCCTTTGGCTTCGGTATGACCTTCTCTTCTTGCTGTGCATCTGGCGTAATGACGGATTTAGTAACGGATTTACCACGTGCAGGTGTCACACTCATATTCTTTTCTTTAGGTGTATTTATCGGTTTTCCAATACAAAGTTCACAACCTTGGATAACAGAAAGTCTATTTACCAGTGCTTCATACGCTAACAATCCTGATTATAATGGTGTTTTTCTGCCTGATTTATTCACTTTTGATGGCCTAAATGGCTACCTAGGCGCAATCATTTTAACCACTATTTTTGCTGCGATTGTCATTTATCTATGTAAAAAATATGAAGATAAACGTCGTGAAAAAGGCACTTACCATGGTATTGATACTGAAATAGAGCAACAACAAACAGTTGCCGATAAAAATAAAAAGCCGGCCACTCCTTTTAAATTATTAAGCGCACAAACCTATCAACAAATTTTTGTTGAACCTTGGTCAATGAAAGCAGGTGCGATGATGATTGTCATTATGTTCACATTAATGTTAGCGGTTACGCAAACGGGATGGGGAGCATCGACCCCCTTTGGTATTTGGGTTGGTCAAATATTAACCTTCGTCGGCATGCCAATTGAACAGGTCGCACACTTTGCTGATCGACCTGTTGGTATGTTTGCAACCCCCTTCTTTGAGCACCCTATTTCAGTGCAAAATGTTGGTATAGTTATTGGTACATTATTCTGTGTATTAATGATGGGGCAGTTAAAACTATCATTCAATTATTCTGCTAAACAACTCGCCTTATTTGCAATGGGTGGTCTATTAATGGGGTTAGGTACTCGTTTTGCAAATGGCTGTAATGTAGGGGCGCTATATACTCCTATTGCCAACTTATCCTTATCTGGCTGGATCTTCTTCGTGGCACTAGTATCAGGTGGAATATTTGGTAATCGAGTTGCTAAACGAATTAGTTAAGTAATGAATAGGAAGATATAAGATTAGGCTACCCGTTCTTTAAAACGGGTAGCCTCTGTTTTAGTGTAATTTTAAGCGAGGACGTAAAATACGGTTAATTTTTTCAACCAAGGTCATTAAGCCCGTACGTAAATAGCCATGTAAAGCTACTTGATGCATTCTATACAGAGAGACATAAACTAAACGCGCTAAGCGTCCTTCAATTTTCATAGACCCTTTCATCAAGTTACCCATTAAACTACCCACTGTGCTGTAATTACTTAATGAGACAAGCGAACCATAATCACGATACTGGTAGTCAGATAACGGCTTATTTTTGATCGTTGCTAAAATATTATTAGCCACTAAAGAGGCCATCTGATGAGCAGACTGTGCACGCGGAGGCACAAAACCACCACCTGGTAATGGGCAACTAGCACAATCACCTAATGCATAAATTGTCTCATCTAATGTTGTTTGTAAATTTGCTTTCACCACCAACTGATTAATACGGTTGGTTTCCAATCCCGCAATATCCTTCAAAAAGTCAGGCCCTTTAATACCAGCAGCCCAGACGATTAAATCGGCTTTAATCAGTTCGCCAGATTTAGTCATTAAGCCCGCTTCAGTCGCCTCAGTAACCATTGTCTGGGTACGTACATCCACACCCAACTTAAGTAGCTCTTGATGTGCTGATGCCGATATTCTTTCAGGTAATGCAGGTAAAATTTTATCACCAGCTTCTATTAAACTCACTTTAAGATCCGTTGATTTGATCTCTTCAAATCCGTAACTAGAAACTTGTTGTAGTGAATTGTACAGTTCTGCTGATAATTCAACACCCGTTGCACCCGCGCCCACAATAGCGACACTCACTTGTTCAGCTTCTTTCACACCAAGCTGTAAATACTTGTTCAACATGAGATGATGAAATTTCTTGGCTTGCTGTGGACTGTCTAAGAAAATACAGTGGTCAGCCACCCCTTTCGTGTTAAAGTCATTGCTAACACTCCCTAGCGCCATCACTAAAATATCGTAGCTTAATTCACTTTCAGATAATATTTGCGTGCCATCTCTGTCATTAAGGCTCGCTAGATGAATTTTTTTATTTTCTCTATCAATATTATCAAGCGCTCCCAGTCTAAATTTAAAACCATGGTTTGTTGCATGGGCGCGATAACTTAATGCATCAATACCATCATCTAAAGAGCCTGCTGCGACTTCGTGTAGTAATGGTTTCCATAAATGCGTTCTATTTTTATCAACGAGTGTGATTTGAGCTTTTCTTTTTTTCCCTAATTTTTTTCCTAATGATGTCGCTAACTCCAATCCACCAGCCCCACCACCAACAATTACAATATTAAGCATACTTACCTCGAGTTTATAACAATTTATTTATAGCATTAATTTCATCAACAAAAATAATGTTATAAATAAATTTTCTAGGGACATATTTATAGCTAAATCACAGAAGAGTGTAATTATTTTACACAAAAAAACAAGGGTATGTTAACACTAATCATTAAATGTGGATATGTGGTTATTTTATTACAGGAATGTTAAAAGAGAAATAATCGGTTACCTATGAAATCTCTCTTTTTATAGCGATTTGATCAAGACTGCTTAAATTGTTTAATTGTTTGCAGGTGGTGAGAAATATCTTGAAATTTGTGCCCCTGATTTTCATCAAATATGATCGGATAATATTTAGAAAGAAGATAATCACTCTCTGCTGAATTAAGCATTTCATCAGTTCGAGAGAGGATACATAAACAATTTTCTCTATTTTTACGACGAAAATCATTGATACATTTAGTCGCTATATCAAGGTACTCTTCCGGCCATTCTATCTTACCGACCATATTATCTTCAGGATTAAGGTTCGGATTAAATAACACCTGTTTAATACCACAGAGATAGCCAATGCGCTCACTCCAATAACCTCCAAGTCCAACACCACATATTAGAGGATTATCATCATCACTACTCTGAACATGCTTATGTACTTCTTTGAGAATATGACTCATATCATGCTTTGGATGTATGGTGCTGTAATGAACGAAACGAACATCATCATCGATAAACTTTAATTGCATCACTTTTTCATGATTGCCTGGGCTTGTTGCATCGAAGCCGTGGAGATAAATGATCATTTAAATATTTCCGCCTTATTCTTCTATTGTAAATTACACGACTGGTTTACAAATCTTTTAAAACTTATAGTTCATCATCATATACAAACAAATCTGTATATCCATAAGTTTATGGGAATTAAAATAGAGTGCAAGGGGTGAACTTAAGTAATTAGACATCTTCTACAAACCGTCGTAATTTTTGACTATTTTCTATCCAACTAGGATCCCGATTCAGTGGCAATATGCACTTATTTTTTATATGGGCTAATTTATGTACACTATCATCTTTCAGCCCGCTTGTAACATCTAAGTTATCTAATATTGAAATAGCAGCATCGCTGTCATTGCATGCTAAAACCAAATCACAACCAGCAGCAATTGCTTGCTCTGCTCTATTAACATGGTTACCTGCAAAACTAGCGCCTTTCATTGAAATATCATCGCTAATGATGACACCTTTGAAGTTTAGTTGTT
Organism: Psychromonas sp. MME2; assembly: GCF_040566515.1. Lineage (NCBI taxonomy): Bacteria > Pseudomonadati > Pseudomonadota > Gammaproteobacteria > Alteromonadales > Psychromonadaceae > Psychromonas > Psychromonas sp. MME2. The sequence goes on from NZ_JBEWXI010000011.1 coordinate 61,548, forward strand.
TACGCAATATAGTTTGTAACCAATATGATGAAAAGCCGGTTGTGGATCACATTGCGCATACACAACATGAGATGGCATTACAGCAGCAAGTGAAGCGCACTTTATTAATTGTTGAAAGGGTAAAATGTCGCTCGTGAATATAGCTTCTTCACTACGCTTATCTACCGGGAAATCGACGTGAGAATCAGCTTTAACACTACCATGACCAGGAAAATGTTTTCCCGTTGCACGCATGCCAACACTTTGCATACCTTGTATATAGGCTTGTGCCAATTTAATTGTTGTATTCACGTCCGATGAAAATGCCCGTTCTTTTATGACATCAGAAATGCCATTTAAGTCTAGTACAGGTGCAAAACTTAAATCGATGTCACAGGCTATCAGCTCACTAGCCATCACAGAGCCACTGCAAAAGGCAAGTTGTTGAGCTTTTTCCAAATCATGGCACTGCAGCAAACTTCCCGCGGCAGGTAACGTTGTAAAGCCATGACGGAAACGTTGCACTCGACCTCCTTCATGGTCAACACTGATTAATAAATCATTTTTAGCATGATAACGGATTTGTTGGACAAGCTCCTTGAGTTGCTTAATATCAACAAAATTCCGAGTAAATAAGATAACCCCCGCGACTAAAGGATGAGCTAATATCTCCTTCTCTTGCGCATCTAACTCTACACCTTTCAAATCAATTATTATCGGTCTCATCACTTTTTCTCATATAGGATCGTTCGGGAATTATACCAATTCGCATAATATTATAGTCATAACTTGTTGAGGGAAAATGATGGAGAGCAAGGCGTATGATTGAGTAATAGCTCGCTATTACGATTGAATGCAACGCTGTTATCTATTATTTTACCCAACAAGATAGAGCAGATACTTATGCGGATTGTATAAATTGGTTAGGATTATTACATTCCTTGCACAGTGAATATATAAAAAAACCAGCAAAGCTGGCTTTTTTATTGTTATAAATATCACGCCACTATTCAATGCGTTGTATAAGCTTTTCGATTTCAACTCGCTGAACTGGATTACTCTTATTTAAAATAGATAATAGAATCTCCTTAGCCCCTTTTTTATCATCTATTTCTAGGTACGCTCTTGCTAAGTCTAGTTGCGCACTTACTCCATTTTCATCATCATCAATGTCGATATCAGACTCAGCATTAATAACATCCGGAAACTCATCTAAACCGAAATCTAAATCAAATTCGTCATAAAGATCTTCTTTATTATTAGACTGTTCACTATCTTCCATCAATGTCTCGATATCGATAAAATCATTCTTTTTAACAATCTCATCTTGATCAGTTTGCGCTTGAGCAAGCAAATCGTCAATATCGGCTTCATCGCTTTGCGCTTGAGACAGTAAATCATCGATATCAGCTTCATCGCTTTGCGCTTGTGCGAGTAAATCATCGATATCAGCTTCATCGCTTTGCGCTTGCGCGAGCAAATCGTCAATATCGGCATCATCGGTTTGCGCTTGCGCGAGCAAATCGTCAATATCGGCATCATCGGTTTGCGCTTGCGCGAGCAAATCGTCAATATCAGATTCATCGCTTTGCGCTTGAGCAAGCAAATCATCGGCATCAGCTTCATCGCTTTGCGCTTGAGCCAGTAAATCGTCAATATCGGCTTCATCGCTTGGCGCTTGAGCCAGTAAATCATCAATATCGGCTTCATCGCTTGGCGCTTGAGCCAGTAAATCATCAATATCGGCTTCATCGCTTGGCACTTGAGCAAGCAAATCGTCAATATCGGCTTCATCGGTTTGTGCTTGTGCGAGCAAATCGTCAATATCGGTTTCGTCGGGTTGCGCTTGAGCAAGCAAATCATCAATATCGGCTTGTTCCTGTTCTTCCTGAGCTAATAAATCATCTAATTCAGTACTAACAGATTTAGCATTGCTTGACTGCGTTGACTCTAACAAATCAGAAATCATATCTGGATCGGTGATATTCTCACTAATAACTTCTGGTTGAGTTACCTCATCTGTTTTTGGTGATGTTACGGCCGAGTCTATACTCCATTCATCTTGCTCCGTAACATCATTTTGCTTTACATTGCTATCCTCTTCAGCTAATTGCGCTTCCCATTCCGCCGCCAAATCTAAATCATCATTACTAATTAGATCTTCTGCATTAACAAGTGCTGCAATACCAAAGGGATCATCCTCATCATGAGCGGGTTCATCATCATCTAAATTAATCGTCGATAATGATTCATTTTCAACTAACTCATTAATGCCGAATGGATCTACATCACTATTATCTAAATCAACATCCATTGTTTCAGGAGCAGTGTCACCACCAGGGATAATCTCCTCCAAATCAATATGTTGCAACTCTGATGAAAAGTCATTTTCTTCGTCATCATCAATATTGATGGTTTCCGGCTCAGCGGATTCTTGTGCAGAAAAATCTATTTCTTGCTCACTCTCACCTTCGGCAAAAATATCTTCAGTTAGTAGCGAATCAAATTTGCCATGCTCTTCCATCAACATACTTGTAGATTGTGCAAGTTCTTCATTTTGCTCGGCTAATGACTTTTTAACACTCATGCGTGAGATAATGACAAAAATAGCGAGTAATAATAATATAGGGAAGAAGATCACTAATAGTAAGTTGGTCAAAGAAGACGTTATCCAACGTAATACTTCATTAAACAGCCCTTCACCGCTAAATGGGCGAGCTGCAACGGCGTCTAATTGGGCTCGATAATCTGCAAGGGTGATCTGTAAAGCTTTATTATTCGCTAATTCGGCTTCCAGTGCAGCCTGTGTTGAACTGAGCTCTTCACGAAGTGGATCAATTATTTGTATTAATTTTTGATTTTTCTCAGTCTCAACTAATAGATCTTCTTGGAGACTATTAAAGCTATTTTGTTGCTTTACCGATTCAACTTGAAGCGCGATCAATTCATTTTTTACAACCAATAACTCTTCTTTTAATGCCTCATCTACGGCTTTCTGTGCAATAATCGACTTCTCATTTTTTTGTGGAGCCTGTGCGACTGATTGCGCTTCCGGTTTAGTATTTTTTTTAGCAGGTGTTACGCTGGATTTGGCTTTATTTACCGTTACGTTAGGCTTAGGCGTATACTTGTTAATTAACGCCATCGCCTCTCTATCTGTTTGTTGTAAAACGAAGTCTAACGTTGGAATGGTAATATTCGAAGATGCAATCGGTCTATTAATATTACCGTTAAAAAATGCATTAGGATTTAATTTATAGATACCAAGAAGGGTTTGTTGAATACTAACCCTATCGCTCGGTCTAAGTTTAGAGGCAATTGACCATAATGTTTCACTCGTCGTAATTGGCCCATATTGCCCATTAGAAGTTGCAGTTTCTCCATTAGGTCCCGTTAAATCAAGGGCGAAACTTTGTGGTGCAGAAAATATTAAAGAAGAGCAGCATACAAGAGTAAGCAGGAGACGCTTCATATCCATTCCTTGTTAAAAGCAAAAATAAGTCGTTAATAAACAGTTCTATTAACTTGAATAATAAACTAGCTCATTCAACTGCCGTGTAATTATCTAAAAAGTTAGGCTAGAATTGAGAATTAGCCCACTATAATATTCTATTCAAAATTATAAATAGGTATGTATTAGCTTTTCAGCAACCATAATCGCATTTGTCGCAATACCAAAGTGAATGTTATCTGCACAAACCCATAGATTGATACCACATGGATCACAAACATCTTTTCGTAATCGCCCGACTTGTACGCTCTCATTACCAATAACATCATTAATCATGTCTGGATAATCACAAACTGATTTTGCTAACACAATTCCATCGCTGTGATGTAATGACTGTGCAACCTCATCAAGCTCGACAGGGTAATGCGTTTGTAAGTGTACGGCTTGCGCACATCCATAAAACATTGGTACAACAGCCTGTGTTGATGAAACAATAATAGCGGGGTCATTTAATAGTGAACGTATTTCATTTACTAAACGTAATTCACTTAAACTAATACCTTCATCATCAAGCGCGCCAACTTGTGGAAACACATTGAACGCACACTGTTGAGGAAAGTTAGAACTCTCTATTGCCATGCCATTTAACAAGCGAGCGGTTTCACCTGCGAGCGTTGTTACGCCAACCTTACCCGTTACCGACACAGAGTGATAACTTGCAACATTGACACGTACTAAGCCCACTTCTTGATTAATCTGCTTAATTGCTAAACTTAACTGCGCACTTTCACTGCTTGGAATCGCTATTTTATTGGTTTCTAAATAACGGCCAAGGTGGTCGTCATTAACACCGATTTGGACCAATGGAACGTTAATATCTTCGCTAAAAGTGCCGCTATTATCTATAACAATACAATACTCACTCGCGACATCTGCCCATTTTTGAGTGGTTTCGATATCCGTTAAGAAAAATGCGATATCCACTTTTTGCCAATCAAATTCCTCGATATTGCTAACAGTTAGCGATTTTCCTGAAAACATAACGGTTTCAATATCTGTTTCACCATTAGCAAGCGGGTAAACCTTAGCAACTGGAAAGTCTCGTTTGACAAGCACTTCTAGTGTCGTTTCAATACACCCATGGATGTCACCTATCAGCGCGATATTATATTCAGATTTCATTGTATTCCTTGCTGTTACTCGTTAGTTGAAAAACCTAACCTAGTTAATAATGCATTTTGTGATTTATGTGCGTTAACCGTCAATGTAGATAATTCACGGCGTTCTTGGTAAGTTTTTCGCATAGTATCAAAACCATCAACTTGTTCAATCATTTGACGGAATAAATAGTCATCTCTGCGCACATCAAAAATCAGATGGACGAGTGATTTTAATAGTGTTTGGTCCACTGTCTGTGAAATATTGATAGCATTAATCGCAGCAGTCGGTAGGAAATCCTTTAACGTATACGTTGTTGGTAACGACAATAAATCGGTTAATGCTTGATATAGCATTTCCGTCCCACGTACTTTGCCATCTAAGCTATAACCGGCAATATGCGGTGTTGCAATTTCCACCAAAGGTAACAACCGTTTTTCTATATTGGGTTCATTTTCCCACACGTCAAATACGAGAGAGGGTAACTTCTGCCCGTTGGCAATTTCTAACAAGGCTTGATTATCAATCACATCACCACGTGATGCATTCAATAAAATCTGCCCACTCGTTAATGTCGATAACACTTCATGGTTAAACATATGGACCGTTGGAAACGGACCTACAGTGATTTTAGGGACATGTAGGGTAATGATATCCGCTTTGAGAACATCGCTGAATTGACAAAAATCGCGCTTATCACCTGCTAGCTGCAAGGGGGGATCATATAACTTACAGTTGACACCCAAAGCCGTTAAACGTTGAAATACCGCACTACCCGTATTACCAGCGCCAACAATCGCCACTGTTTTATCGGTGAGTTGAAACTGTTTTTTTTCAGCGAGTACCAACAAACTACTTAAAATATATTCCGCAACAGAGACCTTATTACACCCTGGCGCACTGCTGAAAGCCACGCCTCTGTTTTGTAGATACTTTTGATCGATATGGTCGGTGCCGATGGTTGCTGTGCCAACAAATTTAAGAGACTGATTAAGGTGTAATAACGTCTCATTAACTTGCGTAATAGAGCGAACTAATAACACATCGGCATGACGTAATTGTTCCGCTGTGACACTACGACCAGCAAAATAATGTAGCGAGCCTAATTCAGCGAAGAACTCCTGTGCATAAGGAATATTTTCATCTATATAAATATTCATTTAATTTCCTACAAAAAAAGGAGCGTAAGCTCCTTTTTATTTATTATCAATAACGAATTAAATGGTTAGTAACGCTTAAATACCAAGGTTGCGTTGGTACCACCAAAACCGAAACTGTTAGACATAACAAGGTTCAATTTAGCATCCTCAGCTTGGTTAGCAACAATCGGTAAACTAACTGCTTTTTCATCGATTTCTTCAATATTAATTGAAGGAGAGATAAAGTTATTTTCCATCATGATCAGGCTATAAATGGCCTCATGGACACCAGCGGCACCTAAAGCATGACCTGTTTGCGATTTTGTCGCACTAATCTTTGGTGCTTTATCGCCAAACACTTCATTAATCGCCTCGAGCTCTTTAGTGTCGCCAACGGGGGTAGAAGTACCATGTGTATTAAGGTAATCAATATCGCCCTCTACCGTCGATAAAGCCTGACGCATACAGCTAAACAGCACCTTCTCCAGAAGGAGCAACCATATCGTAACCGTCTGATGTTGCACCGTAACCAACAATTTCAGCGTATATTTTAGCACCACGAGCAAGCGCATGCTCTAACTCTTCAACGACAACCATACCGCCACCACCGGAGATAACAAAACCGTCACGGTTTGCATCATAAGTACGAGACGCTTTTTCTGGTGTTTCGTTGTATTTACTTGATAAAGCACCCATGGCATCGAACTCACAAGCCATGGTCCAATGTAACTCTTCACCACCACCAGCAAAAACAATATCTTGTTTACCAAGCTGAATTTGCTCAAGTGCATGACCAATACAATGAGAGCTTGTTGCGCACGCAGAACTCATTGAATAGTTAATACCTTTAATTTTAAAAGGTGTTGCAACACATGCAGATGTGGTACTTGCCATGGTACGAGGCACCATGTAAGGGCCAACACGACGAACGCCCTTATCAAGCATAATTTGGCAAGCTTCTACTTGATTTTTAGATGAGCCACCACCCGACCCTGCAACGATGCCCGGTTCGCTCATTAGAGACCATTTCAGGTGGTAAGTTTGCGTCGGCAATAGCCTGTTCCATTGATAAATAAGTATATGCAGCGGCATCACCCATGAAACGCATCACTTTACGGTCAATATGTTGCGATGGATCTATTTTTAAATCCCCCCAAACGTGGCTACGCATTTTCAATTCTGCAAATTGCTCGGAGAAGGTTATGCCTGATTTACCACTTTTAAGTGAAGCTAAAACTTCTTCTTTATTGTTACCAATACTAGAAACAATACCAATACCTGTAATTACTGCTCTTTTCATTATTAAGCCTTTATTGCTTGAGGGACTAATTATATGATGATAGAAATGTAGTTTTACTTGTTAGCTACACATCGAGCATCCAAATATAATCGCACAGAGTGGGAAATATAACTTGTATCAAGGTAAAAGCAAATTAATTCAACACGCAAAAATAGACTGGTCTGATCAGTCAGAACCTTATTCCCCTGAATTTCAAGACATCTACTTCAATACAGAAGAAGGTTTAAAGGAATCGCTTTATGTGTTTTTAGCGGGTAATGCGTTGCCTGAGCGATGGCTTAAATCAACGCAGCCCTTTTTTAGCATTGCCGAAACAGGCTTCGGTACAGGTTTAAATTTTTTAATCACCTGCTTGGAATTTCAAAAATTTAAAAGAGAAAACCCCGAGGCTCCGTTAAAGCGTTTATATTTTACTAGCTTTGAGCTATACCCGTTATCACTTGCAGATTTACAACAGGCTTTACAGAGATGGCCATTACTCGAGAATTTTATTGCACCGCTACTCGCTCAATACCCACTGCCTCTCCCCGGATGCCACCGCATAACCTTAGATGAATTCGATATTACCTTAGACCTTTGGTTTGGTGATGTAACGACCACCTTGCCAACGCTCTATTGTTATCCCTCAGGGCTGTTTGATTGTTGGTATCTCGATGGTTTCGCGCCGAGTAAAAACCCAGAAATGTGGAGCAACGCGCTTTTTACCCAGATAGCTCAGACTTGTAAGGCTAACGCAACCATCGCCACCTTCACTGCCGCAGGATTTGTCCGACGAGGATTAACTTTAGCTGGTTTTAACATGAACAAACGTAAAGGTTATGGCAAAAAACGGGAAATGTTAGTCGGGCAACTCGTATCATCCCCAATAAAATCAATATTACAGGGACAACATTACCGACCTACTGCAACCACACGTAGCCGTGATATAGCCATTATCGGGGGGGAATAAGCAGTGCATGTCTATCCTTGGCGTTAATAAAACGCGGTTATAAAGTCACCCTATATTGTCAAAATAGTGACATCGCATCGGGCGCATCAGGTAATCAACAGGGGGCACTCTATCCATTATTAAACCAGCAGCATAATTCGCTCAGTCAATTCTTTGCCAATGCCTTTCTGTTTTCACGTAACTATGTCCAAAAGCTGCAACAAAGCAGTCCCTTTGCCCATGATTTATCGGGACTATTGCAGCTCTACTATGATCAGAGCGCAACAAACAAATTAGAGAAAATTTTACAGGCGCAGCTACCCGACCAACTTGTTAAGTACGTTTGTACAACAGAGTGTAATGATATCGCTAATTTACAAATTGATACCGCTGCGCTTTTTTATCCACTTGCAGGCTGGTTAAGCCCGGTGCAAATGGTCCGGGCTATTTTCGCCAGCGCTAAACAGTTAGGTGAATTAACCATCCATTTAAATCAGCAACTACACTCTTTTAGTCACTCGCCAACGGGTTGTAAATTGCATTTTATGGAGCAACAACGAGAACATGACCTATTAATATTGGCCTGTGGATTCGAAACACTAAATTTTACCCAATGTCGCGCCATTCCGTTATCGGCAGCTCGTGGTCAAGTGACTCATATTGCAACCAATAACTGGCTTTCAAATTTACAAGTCCCCCTATGCCATGAAGGTTATTTAACACCACAATATGGAGGGAAACATTGTATGGGTGCGACGTTTAAGCGCCATATTATGGATCCATCTTTTGCACTTGATGAGCAACGTGAAAATAAACTTAAGCTGCAAAAATGTCTCCCCAACAGCGCATGGACGGAGACCATTGATTGTGACCATCAAGAGGCACATATCGGTATTCGCAGCACCACACGTGACCACTTCCCTTATGTTGGCGCATTAGCTGACTATGAAGCAACCAAAACGCTTTATGAAGATGCAGAAAAATCATTACCGGCGGAAAATGCGCCCTTTTATGAGAATATATTCATCTTAACCGGATTAGGCTCTCGTGGATTATGTTCAGCCCCCCTTGCCGCTGAAATACTTGCTAGCCAAATCGAGGGTTCGCCACTCCCCTTATCAAAAAACATATTAAATGCCATGCAAACAAATAGGCAGTGGGTGAATTACCTGCAAAAAGGTAAAAAAATGAAGATATAAGTAACGATAACGACCATAAGCTTTATATTCTTTCCCTTTACTCTTTGTTAAAAGGTAGAATTGCGTTAATCTACGCCCTCGACTTTAGGGAATGCTCCATGCGCGGCATAAACCTGACTAAAATATAGAATTAATGAGACATTATACAGTTTAATGAAATATTCCCGCGTTTTTATCAACAGCCTAGCTTACGAATTGGCACCAGAAGCCATTTCCAGTAACGAATTAGAAGCGCGTCTTGCGCCTTTATATCAAAAATTACGGATTCCTATGGGACAACTTGCTGCCTTAACGGGTATACAAGAACGTCGTTGGTGGCCAAGTAATCATCGTTTATCCGACGGTGCCATTGCTGCCGCTAAAAAAACCATTGCAGAAACCGATATTGATATCAATGATATTGGTGCCGTTGTTTATACTGGCGTCTGCCGAGATCAACATGAGCCAGCCACGGCCTGCCGAATAGCTGCTGAGCTTGGCGTTAACAACCATACTGCCATTTATGATATCAGTAATGCCTGCTTAGGCGTGTTAACAGGCATCTTAGATGTGGCTAATCGTATAGAGCTTGGACAGATCAAAGCGGGATTAGTCGTTTCCTGTGAATCTGCTCGCCATATCGTCGATATCACTATCGACAATATGCTAGAAAATCCAACCATTCAAAATTTTTCTCAATCCCTAGCAACACTGACGGGAGGCTCTGGCGCAGTGGCGGTTTTATTAACCGATGATAGTTTACCGCTCACCAATAGCCGTAAACATAAATTGCTCGGTGCCAGTCACCTTTCCGCGCCCGAGCACCATGACCTGTGTAAATGGGGCTTACAAGAAGTGGGTTTAAAACTGCATCGCGAGTTTATGCGCACTAATGCCGTGCCATTACTCAAAGAAGGGGTAGCACTTGCCTATAATACTTGGCAGCATTTTTTAACACAGCAAAATTGGATAAGCGAAAATGTTGACAAAGTTATTTGTCACCAAGTGGGCTCAGCCAATCAAAAGCAAGTCTTAGCTGCACTAAATATTCCTGCACACAAAGAGTTTCCGACCTATCAGAAACTTGGCAATATGGGTACAGTCTCTCTCCCTGTCACCGCAGCCATTGCCCATGAGCAAGGCTTTTTAAGCAAAGGTGACAAAGTAAGTTTTCTCGGTATAGGCAGTGGTCTTAACTGCATGATGTTAGGGTTGGAATGGTAAGATGAATTTAGATACTTTATTTCCCTTTAAACGTAATTACTTAAATCGTAATGGTCAAAAATATCACTATCTTAATGAAGGTAGTGGCGATCCGGTTGTTATGGTCCATGGTAATCCAAGTTGGTCTTTTTATTACCGCAATTTAGTTTCTGCATTAAGTGCCAATTATCAATGTATTGTCCCAGACCATATTGGCTGTGGTTTATCTGACAAACCGAGTGACAGCGATTATAAATATACCCTAAAAACACGTATCGATGACTTAGAAGCGTTGCTCGATTCTCTCAATGTTAAAGAGAATATTACCCTAGTTGTACATGACTGGGGAGGAATGATTGGACTGGGCTACGCAGCGCGCCACCCTGAACGTATCAAGCAGTTGGTGATATTAAACACCGCCGCTTTTCATATCCCAAAGAGTAAACGATTTCCGATGCCATTATGGATCTGTCGTAATACCCTATTGGGCACGGTGTTAGTGCGTGGTTTTAATGCCTTTTCTTCGATCGCATCCTATGTGGGTGTGAAGCGAAAACCGATGGCAAAGGCTATCCGTCAAGCCTATGTTATGCCCTTCAACTCTTGGAACAATCGCATTTCTACACTGCGTTTTGTACAGGATATTCCACTTTTCAGACGCGATGTGAATTATCAATTAGTTTCAGAAATAGAAGCTAGTCTCGCGCATTATCAAAACATCCCCACCCTCATCTGTTGGGGGCTGAAGGATTTCGTTTTCGACAAACATTTCTTAGCGGTATGGAAAGAGAAGTTACCACAGGCAGCGTGCCATGAATTCGCCGATTGTGGCCATTATATTCTTGAAGATGCCAGTGATGAGGTGATCCCGCTTATTGAACAATTTATGGCAGCCAATCATTGATGAGTAATACAAACCTTTGCCAACATCTGGTCAATGCAGCAAGTGAATTACCCGATGCGCTTGCCGTCGCAGTACAAACAAAAAAATTGACCAAATTAAGCTATCAAGAGATCAATTTTAAGCAACTAAATGAACGCTCCGATGCGATCGCCTTTGCGCTTAATCAATATGGTCTGAAGCGTGGCACAAAGGCGGTATTAATGGTTACACCCAGTATTGATTTTTTTGCACTCACTTTTGCACTTTTCAAAGCGGGCATCGTCCCTATTTTAGTGGATCCCGGCATGGGGATTAAAAATCTCAAACAATGTTTTATTGAAGCAAAACCAGAGGTTTTTATTGGTATCCCTAAGGCACATCTAGCGAGAAAACTATTTTCTTGGGGCAAAGAGAGTATTAAACAGACCATTAATGTGGGGGGAGTAAATCTTTTTGCTGATATTAGCCTCAACACCTTATTACGCCGCCATCAAAGCAATCGCTCTTATCAAATGGTACAACTTGCTGACCATGAAATGGCGGCTATCTTATTTACCAGTGGCAGCACTGGCAGCCCGAAAGGCGTTGTATATTCACATGCGATGTTTGAAGCACAAATAAATGTGCTTAAAAATGATTATGAAATTAAACAAGGTGAACGCGACTTAGCAACTTTTCCGCTATTTTCGCTTTTTGGCCCCGCACTGGGAATGGCTTCCATTGTACCTGATATGGATGCAAGCAAACCGATAACAGCCAATCCTAACCATATTTTTGCCGCAATTGAAAAGTATCAATGCACAAATTTATTTGCTAACCCCGCATTAATCGAACTATTAGGACAAGCAGGCAACAAACAGCAAATCAAATTATCTAGCATAAAACGAGTTATCAGTGCAGGAGCGCCTGCGACCTTGCCATCCATTGAACGCTTTACCAAATTGCTGTCAGGTAATAGCGAAGTGATTAACTCCTACGGTGCAACCGAGGCGTTACCAATCAGTAAAATTGCCAGTTCACAGCTATTACGTACCCATAGCATCACCGATACCGGTGGCGGTATTTGTGTCGGTTTACCCGTTGCAGGGGTGGACGTTAAAATCATCGCTATTAGCGATAAAATTATCGACAAATGGGACGATAGCCTTAGCTTACCCAGCTATGAAATTGGTGAGATTGTAGTAAAAGGACCGCAAGTAAGCGAGCGCTATTATCATCGCGATCAGGCAACACTGGCGAGTAAAATTATAGATGGTCAACAGGTACGTCACCGTATGGGTGATAGCGGCTATTTCGATGAACAGGGACGCTTATGGATGTGTGGACGCGCATCACACAGCGTACAAGCAACCATTAATGAGCAAGAAAAGCGCTTTTTTTCCATCTCCTGTGAGCGTATTTTCAACACCCACCAAGCGATTAAACGTAGTGCCTTAGTGAGTATTGAAGAAAATGGGAATATAGTGCCACTGTTGTGCATCGAGCTTAATCGTGACACGCATAAAAGCGCAAAAATGATTTTTACTGAATTGCGGCTAATTGCCGATAGACACACTCAAACGGTCGGTATTGAAAAATTTTTAGTGCACCCAAATTTCCCGATGGATATTCGCCATAACGCGAAAATATTTAGGGAAAAATTAGCTATTTGGGCGCAGCAACAAATCAATAAATAAGCGAAATTAACCATGTCATTTAACACGACTCCTGTATTCAATGAATTACATCCACAACAACAACTTGTACTAAAACAACTTTCAGGAAAGGTGAAACGTGTTTTTGTCACTGGTGCGGGTGGTTTTTTAGGTAAAGCTCTGTGCCGATTCTTACGCAGTGCTGATATACAAGTTGTGGGTTTTGCTCGTGGTGATTATCCAGAACTTCGGGCAATGGGGATCGAGCTAATACAAGGTGATATCTGTGATGAAATGGCTCTGTTAGATGCCATGCAAGATTGTGACCTGGTTTTTCATGTTGCCTCTAAAGCAGGGGTATGGGGGAGTAAAGATTCCTATTTCTTACCCAATGTACAGGGAACTGAAAACATAATCGCGGCATGTTTAGCACATAATATAAAACAGTTAGTCTATACCAGTACGCCAAGCGTTACCTTTTCTGGTGTTGATGAAGAAGGTATTGATGAATCGGCTCCCTATGCCGCACAGTTTTTAAATTTTTATGGCCTTTCGAAGGCAATTGCAGAGCAGAAAATTTTACAGGCCAATCATGAAAATCTTAAAACAACCGCCCTACGACCACACTTAATATGGGGGCCAGGTGATCCGCATTTAACGCCTAGGGTATTACAACGGGCAGAAGCCGGTAAACTAAAATTAGTCGGAAAAACGGACAAACTCGTTGATACGATTTACATCGATAATGCCGTTTACGGCCACCTACTCGCCGCTGTCGAATTATGCGCTAATGCCTCTCGCTGTACAGGTAAGGCTTACTTTCTAAGCAATGATGAGCCTATTTTGATGGCCGACATGCTAAATAAGATACTCGCTTGCAAAGAACTACCAGCGGTCAGCAAACGGGTCTCAACACAACTTGCATACTCTGTTGGAACATTGTTGGAGTGGATTTATATTGCCCTACGCAAACAACAGGAGCCAATTATGACGCGCTTTGTTGCAAGACAGTTATCAACGAGCCACTATTTTGATATCAGTGCGGCAAAGAGTGATCTTGGCTATGAAGCATTAATCTCGATTGATGAAGGGATGGAAAAACTCAAACCATCAATAAATGCCTAAACCACCATTTAATTCATTTTCGATCAAAAAAAGGCGGGTATCTAATTCGAGTTGATGATAATTAGGCAACATATAACAGCATAAATTATAAAATGCCTTGTTGTGCTCTTTCTCTTTTAAATGCGCCAGCTCATGAACCACTATCATATCGAGCATCGCCTGCGGTGCATTTTTAAATAGCGTTGCAATACGGATTTCCTGCTTTGCTTTTAATTTCCCCCCTTGTACACGTGAAACATAGGTATGTGTCCCGAGGGCATGCTTAACAAGCTGTATTTTCGGATCAAAACAGACTTTACTCAACGGTGATGACTGTTTCACATAACGTTTTTTATAATCCTGCACATAATCAAAGAGCGCTTTTTCACTATTTATGCTGTTTTTTTCTGGATATTTATTAACTAAATAAGCCGCCAGTTTATTTTCCGATACTAGCCCTTCTACTTGCGCAATAATAGTTGCTGGGTAATGGGCAATATATTGTAATGCTTTCATGACTTAACCGGTAAATAAGAGGATGGAGAGAATATAAATTAAAATTTAAGCAAAAAAAATGGTAAATCCATACGGACCTACCATTCTCTATATTATTTAGCACTCATAAAGAGCTAAATATATCACAGCAAATTAAAGTGCTACGATGTTGTCAGCTTGTGGGCCTTTTTGACCTTGGCTAACAGTGAATTCTACTTTTTGGCCTTCAGCTAAAGTTTTGAAACCTTCGCTTGCAATTGCACTGAAGTGTGCGAATACATCTGGACCAGATGCTTGCTCGATGAAACCAAAACCTTTAGATTCGTTAAACCACTTAACTGTACCTTGAACTTTAGACATAATAATATCCTGTAATTTTATTTAATGTAAGAATGCCATATTGGCGGGATAGCGTAAAAACAGACTGGAACTTAAAAACTACAGTGCGTGGTATTATTAATAAAACAACGAATTGGAGAATGTAAACAAAAGGCTTTCTTTTTTGCTGACCGCCACTATATAGTGTTTTCATTAACGGTCAAGTACTCATTTGTAAATAATCATATATATAAAACACTTCCCATCAATATAATAAGTTAGTTCTATTTTAATGATTCTGTGAATAACTGTGGCAAGATATCTTGCGCTTTTCCAAGGTACTCTTCTTGAAACGCGCGGTTGATCGTTCCATCGGTTGTAGATTAACCAACAGGGTTCGCGCCCCATTATAGGCTGCGATACTGACAAAATTAGAGGCCGGATAAACCGTACCAGAAGTGCCGATGGCAATAAACAGATCGCATTCCTGTAAAAAGGTTTCAATAACGCCATCACTTAATGCCGGAATATCTTCGCCAAACAGAACAATATCAGGGCGAATTGGACTCCCACATAGCGGGCATTCAGGCGTCCTATCCAGATGTCCTTGCTGATCACGATAACGTGCTAGTTTACAGTGTGAATTGCTACATTTGCTATACATAATATCGCCATGTAAATTGATGACATTTTTACTACCTGCACGTTGATGCAAACCGTCTACGTTTTGTGTCACTAGCAATAGCTTTTGATCTGCCGATAAATGCTTTTCTAATTGCACTAAAGCAAGGTGTGCGGCATTAGGCTCTGCTGCAAGCACAGGTTCTCGCAGGCTACCAAATAATCGCCAAGTGTCCGCCGGTGAACGGTTAAATGCAGTGATTGAGCCATAACGCTCAACTTCATGCTCTTCCCATATACCACCGCTACCACGGTAGGTTTGCAAGCCAGAATCTGCGGAGATACCCGCACCGGTTAGCACGAATATTTTTGAATATTGAGAGAGATTAATTGCCATCTGCATTCCTTGTTCGTCCACTTGCTTCTTAATCATTATTAGCAAATAGATATGCGCTTCTTTTACATAAATAAACCAGCATTAACATCAAGGGCACTTCAATCAACACCCCCACTACGGTCGCCAATGCAGCCCCTGAAGACAACCCAAAGAGGATAACAGCCGTCGCAATCGCAACTTCAAAGTGATTGGAGGCACCGATCAGCGACACTGGTGCAGCATCTTGATATGAGAGTTTGAACCACCTAGATAAAAGAAAATATCCTAGCGCAAAGATAAAGAGAGTTTGTAATAACAATGGAATAGCTATCCAGAGAATAGTTAATGGATTGGCAACAATAATTTCCCCTTTAAAGGAAAACAACAGAACCAAGGTGATCAATAACGCGGTAATACTAACGGGCGTTAACCAACCAAGAAATTTTTCGTTGAACCAATCTATTCCCTTATATTTAAGAATTAATTTTCTCGAAAAATAGCCAGCGAGCAAAGGTATTGCAACGTAAATTAACACGGAAAGCGTCATCGTTTCCCAAGGTACTGGCATTGAATTTACATTCAGCAAGAGAGTGCCTAATGGCCCATAAAGTAACAGCATCATCAGCGAATTAATCGCAACCATCACCAAGGTTAATCCATCATTTCCCTTTGCTAAATTACCCCACATTAATACCATCGCGGTACATGGCGCGATCCCAAGCAAAATAGTGCCCGCAATGTAACTGCGCCATAGATCCACTTCTTCGCCATTGGCCAAAATTTCCGTCCCGGGTAGAAAATCTCTGAATAAATAGCCTAAAAAAAGATAGGAGATCGCAAACATGGTAAATGGTTTAATTGCCCAATTAATAAATAACGTAAGCATAACTGGCTTTGGTGTTTTTGCAGATTTAACTACCTGCGCAAAATCTATTTTCACCATAATCGGATACATCATAAAAAAGAGACATACTGCAATAGGAATGGATACCTGATAAATTGACCATTCATTTAGGGTATTGGCAACACTCGGTGCGCTCTTTCCCAAAAAAATACCCGCGGCAATACAAAACACGACCCATATGGTCAAATAACGTTCAAAAATTGATAATTTTTTTTCTGCCATCTTAATGACCTCAATTATTTCAGTAACTACCCTATAGGATTTTACTCATCACTTAAGTATATGCGTCGATTTTATAAGTAACTATATAACCACAAAATTTTTCATAAAGATTACAATGATATCATTGACCCGTCTATAGCTATAGGGTTTAAGGTAGAAGCAGTTCAAAACAGGAGGTACTTATGTTTACTGTCACTCAACTTGCGAAACAATTTGCCATTTCTAGAACAACTATTTTGTACTACGAAAAAGAGAAACTCCTAGCGCCAGCTTATCGTTCTGAAAATGGCTATCGCTGGTATGGCGAGAAAGAAATTTTACGAATAAAAGCAATTATCTCTTATCAATCCTACGGTTTGTCTATTGCCAGTATTCGTACCTTGTTAGCACAAAATGATAAATCACAATCTCAGATATTAAAGGATCATTTCAATGAATTAGAACAAGAAATTCAAAACCTTAAAGCACAACAAAAGGCAATTGTGCTGTTATTACAAACGCCTAACTTAATAGAGGAAAAAATGGTGAATAAAGAACGCTGGGTAGAAATAATGGTTGCAGCAGGTTTTAGCGAAGATGACATGATTAGATGGCATCAAAAATTTGAACAACTAGAGCCACAGGAACACCAAAAATTCCTCGAGTCTCTAGCCATATCGCAGCAAGAAATTACTAAAATCAGAGCGCTGTAAGCTTAATATTGCCGCAAGGATGTGGCAATAATAGATTAACGTTAAGACAACCACTCTTGGTGCAATTGATCGCTATCACCTAAATAATCTAATAACCACTGCGCTGCGGGACTGATAGTTTCAGTGTTCCATGCTAAGCAGCAGGGGCTAAGGTGTGGAGGTTGTTGCAACTGTTTCTCAACTAATTCACCAGATTGTAAAAAGGGAATGGCGATATGTGATGGCAATAGACAAATCCCTAACGCATCACGCAAACATTGCAGTGCACTATACCAATTAGGCACCATAATTCGGCGCTGATTATCCATTAGCCAAGTAACGCGTTTTGGTAAAGTACGCGAGGTATCTTCTAAGCAGATCGCAGGAAACTCAATCAACTGCTGCACAGATAGCTTATCTTCTATTTGAGCTAAGGGATGATTTTTTGATACAACAAATTTCCACGTTAATGATCCCATATCTCGATGTGCAAAGGAGCCTCCCACGGGAATTGCCATCGTCGCACCAATGGCGATATCAGCACGCCCATCGGCAAGCGCATCCCATACACCATTAAAAACTTCCATGGATAGATGTAGTTCGACATCGGGAAATTGTCGATAAAAATCCCCCACCATTTTCGAGACGCGACTTTCTCGTACAACATTATCTAATGCAATTGAAACATTTGCTGTCCAACCATTGGCAACACGTTGTGTTTGTAAACGAATATCATCCATCTGCTTAAGCAACTCTCGCGCTTGTTCAACAAAGTAAATGCCCGCCTTAGTAAGTTGTACTTCTCGATGCAATCGAACAAATAAATTCACCGCTAAACGATCTTCTATCGCACGCACGGTATAACTAATTGCACTTGGTACTTTGTGCATTTCTTCCGCGGCACCAGAAAAGCTACCTCGGCGGGCAACCACATCAATTACCTTTAGATCATTATAAGAAAACATATCAAATCAAATATTTTGAAAGCAATGTTCAAATATTAGCGTTTCACAGATAATAAAACCACCATTAAACTGCACTCTTTTATTAATTGCATGAGAAAACCATGAATCAATCGCCGTCCAAAATCACCTTAACCTGGTTTGCTTGCTTAAGCATGTTAGGATTTTTAGCTACCGATATGTATTTACCGGCATTTAGCGTCATACAGCAAGATTTCGCCACCTCTGAAAAGTTAATTGGCTTATCTTTAACAATATTTCTATTGGGCATGGCATGTGGCCAATTAATTTATGGTCCACTCTCCGACAGATTAGGACGCATTAAAGTCTTAATTGCAGGGATGGTTTTATTCAGTGTAGCTTCTCTTTTCTGTGCCTACGTTAGCAACGTACAGTGGTTTTTAGTGGCACGTTTTTTTCAAGCTTTAGGTGCTTGTAGTGCCGCGGTTATCTGGCAAGCTATCGTTATCGATCGCTATCAGGGACAAACTTCAGAGCGTGTTTTTGCGACCATCATGCCCCTCGTTGCATTATCTCCAGCACTCGCGCCACTGGTCGGTGTTGTATTAGAAAACAGCTACGGCTGGCGCAGCATCTTTTTAACGCTCGTTGCACTTGGCGCTTTATTAGCGGTGATGGCTAGCAAAGAAAAAGAGAGCGTCCAAAGAGATAGTAGTAAATCCAGCAAACTACTAACTCAATTAAAAAATGATTACCAAGAGATATTCAGTTCGCGACAATTCATCGGCAATATGCTCATGTTTGGTGCATCATCAGCGATATTTTTTGCCTATTTAACGGGCTCACCATTCTTAATGAACGCAATGGGGTATTCAGCTAAAGAGATTGCACTTAGTTTTATTCCCCAAACTATCGGATTTATTATTGGTGGATATGGTTGCCGGGCTCTGCTTAACCGTTTTACTGGTAAACAGGTGTTACCCTACGCTTTATTGCTATTAATCAGTGCCGTATTAATCTTACTTACTTTTTCGTTAACGCTTAAAATAACCACGATTTGGCCAATTTTATTACCATTTTGCTTAGTGGCGGTTGCCAATGGTGCAATATACCCAATTATTATTAATCAAGCCTTGGCGGGTTTTAAATCCTGCAGTGCCACAGCAGCAGGCTTATTAAACTTTTTGCAAACGATGTTCTGCTTTATCAGCAGTGCGATTGTTGCCGCCTTCGCAGTACAGGGATTAATAGCAATAACGCTGGTGATGTCCGCGGCCGCAATTGTTTTTGTGATCGGTTATCAATTAAGCAAGCGCATAAAATTCAGTGAAGGTGAATTGGCCACTGCACTTTAATCAATAGGAGTCCTTACTATTAGATGAACAATGGTAAGGACTCACGACACATCAAAAATAGACGTGTGATTGACGCAAATAGCGATGCACGAAATTTAACATTTATTTAACTGATAAATATCATGGCGACGGTCCTGTAGATTTTTTACACTACCAAATTCATGAAGCTCTCGAAGCAGATAAATATCCACATCGGCAATTAGTATCATTTCTGTATTGGGCGTCGCTTCCGCTTTTATGCCATTAGCAGGAAAAGCAAAATCACAGGGTGTAAATACAGCGGATTGTGCATATTGAATATCCATATTATGTACTTTAGGCAAATTACCAACGCCCCCGGCAATGGCGACATAACATTCATTCTCAATGGCACGCGCATGTGCACATGTTCGAACACGAGAATAGCCATTTTGCGTGTCGGTTAAAAATGGTACAAAAAGGATATCCATCCCTTCATCGGCCAAAATTCGACTTAACTCTGGGAATTCGGAATCGTAACAGATAAGCACACCAATTTTACCACAGTCAGTATCAAAGGCTTTAAGCTGAGTGCCTCCATCCATTCCCCATACTTTCGCTTCATCGGGGGTAACATGAAGTTTTTCAAAACGCTCTTTTGTACCATCGCGTTTACAAAGGTAGCCGACATTATAAAGCCTATCGTCAACGATCTCAGGCATACTGCCAGTAATAATATTGATGTTGTAACTAATCGCTAATCGGTAAATTTTTGTACTATGGTTTCCGTATATTTAGCTAATTCTCGAATGGCCTGAGGCTCACTAATATGGTTGTTTTCTGCCATTAATGGGGCATTGAAAAACTCAGGGAATAGTGCAAAGTCGGAACGATAGCCAGCCACCGCATCAATAAAATATTCTGCTTGCTGCATCGATTCATCGAGATCTTTATAGGGACGCATTTGCCACTGTATTAAACCAAGACGCACCAGTTTTTTATCTGGAGCCGCTTTTTTACTTGGTTTTTCATAATAAATATTATTCCACTTTAATAGTACAGCGTAATCATTCGATCCCGTATCCCCTTCAAGGTAGCCCTTTAATATTTTAGCAGGATGAAAATCATTAGAAACTTGAAAGTTCAGTACGGGATCATGGATTTCTTTACGCTTTACCTTGTCGATATATTCCTTGGGTGAAATTTTATCGGCATATTTATGATAATTTGGAATGCGTCCACCAAAAGTTATCCCCTTTAAATTTAATCTTTCACAAAGCTCTTTGCGATAGTCGTAAAGGCGTCTCCCCAACCGTAAACCGCGAAACTCTGATTTTATAAAGACATCGATACCATACAAGGTATCACCATCGGGGGTATGTGTATTAAAAGTGTCGTTGCCAGTAATATCATTATAGGTGTGCGCATCATCAAAGTCGTCATAATCAATTTGAATGGATAATGCACAACCTGCGATTTGGTCATTAACTTTAATAACCACTTGCCCTTCTGGAAATTTACTAATTAACGACTCGATTTGATGCTCTTCCCAATAGGGATTCACCAGGCTGCTATAGGCCTCAATCATAGCGTCTTTTAATTCCTGATAATCATCAAGACTCAATAATTTTAATTCGACATTTTCTATATTTTGCATCCCAAAACCCTATTTTATAATGACAAAAGATCACTACTTTTCAATTTAACATCGCTGCATCAATAATTAAAGACAGATTATATAAGGAATTAGCGATTAATAACGACAAAAAACTGCATAAATATTTTATAACAACGGTGCTGGGATCTTTTTTCCTTGCCCTACGATATGCCAGCTCGACAGGTGGATCTATTTCACTTTACCTGTTGGTATAGCATTGCAATATGAGGGATATTATCTTCCAGATAGCAATCGGATACAGTCATAAAATGATGTGCAGTATAAAATTTTTCAAGATGTTGTTGCGCAGATATTTTAAGGGGTTGCCCTTTAAATTGTTGCAGGCATATTTTTAAACCTTCTTGTAGCAATTGATTCCCTACCCCTCGGCCTCTAAATTCAGGTGCAACCACAATTCGACCGAGTGAAATGCAGTCGGCGTAGGTTGTTCCCATGGCCAACACGCGAAGATAAGCCGCAATTTTACCATCAATATAATAAAACAGATGCTTTGTCTGGGCATCCCTATCTAAATCATCAATATCAGGATAATAACAGCGCTGTTCAACGACAAAAACATCAACTCTTAATTTTAAAATATCGTAAAGTTGATCTACCGTTAACTCATCAAAATGTTTCACATACCATGTTGCCATTATATTCTTCCAATTAAATTTTCCACCATAACTCATAATAACAATTGAGATAACTATACAGCGATAGCGGTTTTATAAAACGCAGAGGCTACTATCAATCACGCCCAGCGGAACGCTATGAGCTTATCACTTTTTATAAGTTGAACTACAATAAAATGAGTTCTGTATTTTATCGAAGCGATTAAATCGCTTAAAAAATACAAGGAAAAAGTACAATGAAAAAACTCATCTTAGCTGTTTCTATTACACTCACCACTTTATTTGGTTGTGGTGGCGGTTCATCAACAAGTGATGATTCAGGTGGTGATAATGGCGACATACCACCGATTAAAACAGATAACTACACTCTGTTAGCTTGGAACGATCTGGGTATGCACTGCGTCGACGGAAAAGATTATTCGGTATTCTCTATTCTCCCTCCTTACAATGATCTCAAAGCGCAGCTTATTCTCAAAGAGGGCAACATCGATAAACATGTTACCTCCGGTGTCACAATAACTTACCAATCAGCCCCAAGCCTTGCAGGCGACCTCAACACAGAAAGTGCCAGTAAAACCAATTTTTGGGATTACGCACTACAACTCTTTGCTGTGAAACTCAATGATAATATAGGTTTAGCTGGCAATATGACCCCAAGCACTGCACCACAACCGCTCGCCTACAATAATCAACATGCGTGGTGGGAAGCTGATGGCATTCCTATTATGAACTATGATGACAATGGCAAAAAAAACTACTATCCGATGGTGAAAGTGGTGGCTAGAGATGTTGTCGGCAACCTTTTAGCCACCGCACAGGTGGTGCTGCCTGTTAGTGATGAAATGGATTGCCAGCAGTGCCATGCGTCAAATACTCATATTAATGCAACGCCAAAAAATGGGTGGGTGAACAATGCCAATCCACTCAAAGATTTCAAACTTAACATTCTTAGACGCCATGATGATAAACATGATATCAGTCATTACTTGCAAGCACTGCAAGCAAATGGCTATCACTACAGCAGCTCTTTATATGAAACGGCGATTCAAGGCACCCCGATTCTTTGTGCCATCTGCCATCAATCTAATGCATTAGGCACCAATGGATTTAATGGTATTCCACCATTAACAACGGCTTTGCATGCTTTACACGCTAATGTCACCTTACCAAAAAGCAGTTTAACCTTGAATGATGACAATAATCGCGACAGCTGTTACGCCTGCCATCCGGGTGCAACCACCGAATGCCTACGCGGAGCAATGGGCAAAGCCAAAGCCCCCGATGGCAGCCCATTGATTGAATGTCAAAGTTGCCACGGCAATATGAGCGCTGTTGGCCAACATGGGCGCAATGGTTGGTTCGATGAACCCGACTGTCAATCTTGCCACCAAGCTGGTATGCGCCATACGACAGCCGTTATCGATGACGCAGGTACACTACGCCCAGCATTGGATAAACGCTTTGCCACCAACGACAACACGCCACTGGTTGGCAGCAATCTGTATCGCTTTAGCCGTGGCCATGGCGAGATGCAATGTTCTGCATGCCATGGTTCAACCCACGCGATTTACCCAAGCAGTCATGAAGAGGATAACCTGCAAAGTATTGCGCTTCAGGGGCACAGTGGAACCATTGCGGAGTGTACGGTATGCCACGCTACGCCACCATGGACAACTAACCAAGGTCCACATGGAATGCACAGTATTGGACAACGTTGGGTGGATGAACATAAGGAATATGCAGAGCATAATACTCAGAGCTGCGCAGAGTGCCATGGGGCAGATTTCAGAGGTTCATTCCTCTCTAAAACATTTTCTGCACGTAGTTTTATGACAGAGGAATGGGGAGATAAAAACTTTTCAGCGGGCCATCCAATCAGCTGTTATGATTGCCACAATGGCCCCTACGACGATTAAAAAATAAAGCGGATTAAATTCCGCTTTATTGGCTTATCCGTTACCATTTAATATCGATTAACCGTGCATGATTAAAATGACTTAAGCAGGTATTTAGATAGATAATGGGCCACGGCTTCATCATCGCAATCACCGATCACTTCATTATCAGGTAAAGCTGATTTAACTTTATGATGCGCACCGCCCATCACCAATCCTTTTCCTGCCATAGAGAGCATTTCAAAGTCATTCATCCCATCACCAAAAGCAATACAATCTCGTAATTGATAACCCTTCATTTTTGCAATGGCATCAAGTGCATGTCCCTTTGACACCCCCAAATCCATCACTTCTAAACAGTAAGGCGTAGAAAAGGCAATATTGGCTTGGTCAGCAAATTTAGCTTTAATTTTATCTTCCCACATTACTAACTTATCATGATCTCTATCTTCTCTCGTGATAAATATTTTAGCGATATCAGTTAATGGTGGATTTTCAATATCAAATAGTTTGTAGGGAAAATGGTCTCCCACGGCAGACTTTTTGGTTTCATCCTTGCTAATTAACCAATCATCACTGCGGTATAAATTAACGTGGATATCTTCATCGCCTTTAATCATTTCGATGACATCGGCAACAATATTCTCGGATAAATTTTGCTTAAAAACGATTTGATTATCGCAATCATGAACACAGGCACCATTTGAGGTGATCATAAATGCAGGAATACCTAATTGTTCTCTCATATGAGCAACATCGATATGATGACGACCTGTTGCAAAAATGAAGTCAACCCCCTGATTATGTAATTGCGTTAATATGTTTTTAGTAAATGGGGATATTTTATGATCGGAAGTGAGTAGCGTACCATCAAGATCTGATGCTGCAATTTTATACATATAAATTCTCGTTTTGCTTGTACTGGAGAGGAGGAAAAATTGAGCATAACATAATTTATTCAATCAATAGAACCACAATAAAGGCTCATTTTAATGATTAGTTTTTAGTGATTTTTAAAGTATTTAAAATAACGTTTTTCTACAATATGCCCAAGGCACTAGAAAATGTAAAGTCAGTAAAAAACACATTAAAGTAACATAGGATAAGCATTTATTTTGTGCAGATAATAATTATTTACCTATACTTTCATTGCTAACTCTCTTGTAACTATTTTCACTTTGCTGAAAGGAATAATCGTGGTAACGAATTTCAAAACAAGGTTTTTACATTACACCGAATTATCTGCAAAAGAGCTCATTAACGACCTTAAGGATGCAGTGCGGTGTGACGTTGCTACAGTTTGCTGTTTACCATGTAATCGTTGCCCTTATTTGCATAAACATATTGATACTAAAAAAATACAATTAAAAGGGTTGCGGGCATATAGCATCAAGATAATAACAACCAAAGAACAACATTTATTACTGTCAATAACGGCACCAGATATCGATACTTGGCTAGAGATTAACAACATACCAATATCTTCACTATAAAGATGCACAACGGGTAACTCTCAACTTTTCAAGTCGACATGTCAGATTTAGTCTGAATTGATAAGCAGATACTCGCTTGGGCCTGTTCAACAGCCGATTAAGGTGTCGGCTGTTATGTTTCTGGATTAAAACTCATCATATCGTAACTCAGGCAAACTCTATTAATGGCAGTTAACGCTTCAAACAACGGCTTGGGAAAGTTGGTGGCTTTTTTGAAACAAAAAAGGTGACAGCTTTTCCAAGTACGCGTGCTTTGATTTGTTACACGTCTATTACTCCATGCCTATGTATTTTGGCTCTGATTGAATAAGATTTATCCAACGCATAATTGCAGGATACTCATCTAAATCAAAGCCACCTTCATCAGCAACATGGGTATAGCCATAAAGTGAAATGTCGGCTGTGCTTAATTTATTTCCGGCAAGGTAAGGTGTTTTCTGCAATTGCTGTTCCATAACGCGTAAGGCTTTGTGCCCACCTTCTTGCTTAGACTCATAGTCCATTTTTCTATCATCGGGTAAGCCTAAATATTTGGCTATATATCTTGCTACAGCAATAAATGGTTCATGGCTGTATTGTTCAAAAAATTGCCATTGTTGAATTTTTGCATATTCAAATGGAACACAGGAAAGCAGATCTGTCCCAGAAGCCAAATAATTTAATATTGCATTTGATTCAGATAAGCATCTTCCATCATCTAACTCTAAAACAGGAATTTTGGCATTAGGGTTTTTCTTAAGAAATTCGACTGTATGTGTTTCATCCTTGAGAATATTTACTTCAATCCACTCATGCTCGATGCCAAGTAAAGAAGTAAGCAATTTTATTTTGTAACAATTTCCAGATTGGATATCCCCATAAATTTTCACTTATTTCTCCTTTAACATGCAACGAGGCTGTAGAATTTCTCATTTCAGCCTGATTATTTTAAATAAAAAACACAATAATTCATAATTTGTTGGTATTCAACTAAATATTCTGTTTTTATAAACTGACTGATTAATAGAACTAGAACGGGGACATATATTGACGCTCACTCGTTGTCAAGACGAATAAATCTAGAACATGTATTACCAAAATGCCTACAACGCGTCCGTAATTACGGCTTTTTAAAGGGCAATGCCAAACAACTTCGCCTTCAAATATTGCTGATACTAGGATGCGATTTAAACACAGAACGGGCGTAGAACGGTAGAAGGGTAGGGTAGAACGGGGGTAGAACGGGGACATCCATACCTTTTCATTTATAAAAATATAATAGCTATTCTTTTTAAATGATATTCAATTTAGTCAAAAAGGTTTGGAAGTCTAGTAATGCTCGATCCCCATGCTACCAAACTATCTGATCTGGTCTTGATTTACCTGCATAGTGAACTTCAGGTTGAAAATATTTATCAACAATTAACTCATATTGCGATGAATCTCGAAGTTCTCTAATAGTGTCCCATATCGCTTCAGATAGTTCAGGATTATCTTGCACGAATTGATGAGAGAACATCAAGTAGTAATCGACTTGCATGAAAGGAGGGA
Source organism: Psychromonas sp. MME2 (assembly GCF_040566515.1). Lineage (NCBI taxonomy): Bacteria > Pseudomonadati > Pseudomonadota > Gammaproteobacteria > Alteromonadales > Psychromonadaceae > Psychromonas > Psychromonas sp. MME2. Next base: position 88,558 of record NZ_JBEWXI010000011.1, read on the forward strand.
ATACTTTGATAATATATTTAAACTCCTCAGGATGTAATTTCATCTGAAAATCGGCCATCGTTTCTATATCTGCCCAAGCAGCAATCCTTCCCGCTTTAAGCATCTTTAGTCCATTAAATTGTGATCTAACTTCATGAACTTGAACTCCGAGTGCTTTTATCGTTCCAACAATGGCATATCCCCTTACCGCACCAATTTCGCCATTAAGGTTTGTTATTTCTTTACCGTCCCATTGTAAAGGAGAGTTTTTGTATTTATACAGGAAATACGACTGAGACATAATTTTCCTGCTACCATCAGGCAGACCATTTTTCATGGGGTACACACCTATTTGCAAACGTTCAGGTTTGAAGCTAGCGTGAAAAATCCCGTCAACTACGTTCGCTTGCACTTCCTTAAGCCCCCTAGCCCAAGGTCTACGTTTAAACTCAATTTTGATACTGAATTTTTTTTCTAACAACTTTAAAAGTTCTAACGTAATTCCAGGTTTTTTCCAATCAATATTACTCCCCTCTCCGAAATAAAATGGAGGATTCGCTTTTACTTCATATACAAGCGTGACTTTCTTTTTAACAATCTCAGACGCACATGTCGGTAGGCTCAAGAACAATAAAATGAAAATAAATCTCACCATTATTTGTATATCCAATTTTCAATAAGTTAAATACACACTAATAACGAAGCTATAGAATAGCTCATTTTCAGCCTGATTATTTTAAATCCAAAATAAACCATAATTCACAATTTGTTGATATTCAATTAAATATTCTGTTTTTAATAACTGACTGATTAAATTGAGTGATACATCGCTGAATTGGCTTAATAGACTCAAACGACAGACTCAAACGAGGACATCCATATCTTTTCATTTATGAAAATATAATAGCCATTCTTTTTAAAAATAATCTTAATCAGCGCTTTGCTGTAATTAAATAGTTAAATTCCCGCACTTGATACTCAATTCAATCTGTTTAAACAAGTTTTATTAAAATCAACGCACAGAGCCTCCTTAACGAAGCGCTAATAGTTAATAAAAAACAAATGATTGGGAGTTAATGCAGCATACAACTTAGTTTGTTTTGCCCGAAACAAACGAGGACATCCATATCTTTTAATTTATAAAAATATAATAGCCATTCTTTTTAAAAATAAGCTTAATCAGCGCTTTGCTGTAATTAAATAGTTAAATTCCAGCACTTGATACTGAATTCAATCTGTTTTATTAAAATCAACGCATAAAACACCCTTAACGAAGCGTTAATAGTTAATAGTTAATAGTTAATAGTTAATAGTTAATAGTTAATAGTTAATAGTTAATAGTTAATAGTTAATAGTTAATAAAAAATAAATGATGGGGGAGTTAATGCAACATACAACTTAGTTTGTTTTGCCCAGATACCCAACAGCGACCAGTGTGTTCGGCAAACAAGGCAAGCTCTTCAAGTGAGCCCACTGCACCATGGTAATCTTTACCAAAACTCACGGCTAAGGCTAACCACGTGTCACTCTCTAAACCAAGGGTACTTAATAAGCTTGGCAGTTGGCTCGAAATCACGCCGCGCTTATCCTCTCGAATCGCTCGCCCAGTCCAATCAACAAGCTCTAAATAATCGAGCAAGGCATAGGGAATACCTTCGTGGGGCGCATCACATTCTGCCGCTACAAAACCAAATAAGGGTTTACTGTTATCATGGCAATGCAACGCTTCATCGTGACTACATTTACTGTGGATACGCTCAAATATGGACGTAAATTCCGATGTTTCCACACTCTCTGACATTTTTGCCCGCACGGGGTTTAAATCAACATAAGCCATGCAAGTTAAAAGTGCTTTTTCATCAAGCAATGCTTGCGACTTAAAGCGCCCTTCCCAAAAACGCCCTTTACAGTTATCTTCGGCGTTCGCTTTGCGGGCAATAAATTCATTTAACGCGCGCATGAACCAAGAGATATCAAGCAGGCGATGACGCCATTTGCTGATTATCTCAAGCGCCACCTCTATTTGACCTGCGCAAGTCAGCTCCCCTTTGCGCCATCGCGAAACTATTTCTGAGCCGGAATAAAGTTGATACCAACGTCGGCAAACTTCTTCATCGCTACAGGCGCTAATCTCGGCTTCATTAGCATGTAAAACAAGGTGATAGTGATTAGACATAATCGAATAAGCGCAAACATCAATGGCAAAGATATCACTTAATTGCCGAATGCGATCGACCATCCATTGCCGGCGATGTGAATAGTTTTTACCGCTGTAATTATCTTCGCCACACAAAAATGCACGGCGAACACATCGAGAAATGCAATGATAATAAGGTGTGTCCACAAGAGAAATTAACGAAGCACGTGATTGTGTCATACCAAACCCCACAACTGTAAACAAAAACACTGTTTATATAGTAGGTACAATATTCAATTTAGTCAAAAAGGTATGGGTGTCCTGCACTAGTGTGAGTAAATCCTCTGTTGGGTTGTAAAAACCCTTAAAACAATCTCTCAACTTAACCTACCTGTATGGGAAAATTGGTGTTACCCAAGAAAAATATAACGCTGCAATAAACGGCGCATAGGTTGGCGCTATTTTTGCTGCTTTTTGTTTTAGCAAAAATCGCGACAGCCGTTATGCGTCCGATTTAATTGCCTTGTTAATTTTTAGCGACTTGTTTGCTCTTCGCCTACAAGACACTTGATGCTTGATTTTGTTGTAACTTGAAACAAAAAATGTTGATTTAAAACAGCTTTAAATCAACGAAGTAGCCCAACTGCAAACAACAAAACTTAAATCATAAAATTGAAAAACAAGGTGAATTAAGCAAGCCCGTTTAGCACAAACTCAACCTAAATATTGCCCCACTTCCAACTACGATTCAGAAAGCCAATTAGCAAACTCGCTCAGGATTGGATCGTGTAAAACACCAAACCAACCAATTTATAATTTCTACATTTCATAATGCGGAGCGAAATTTAACGCCTTGCTAAGCGGACTAAAATTGTGGGTTATAATGTGGAGCGAAGCGGAGCATAACCCACTGTTTTAGTTCCGTTTAAGCAACTTGTTGAACGAAGCCGCTGTGCGGCAGAAAAACAAAATATGAACCAACACGCATACTTATATTTGCATCACTTTTCGGTGATGTCTAATAGGAGTATAAGCGATGAACACCTCAGAACAAAAACACTTTAACCTTTTATATCAACAACACTTGACCAACTTAGCATTACAGGGCATGAGACCTGCCACTATTGATGCTTATTCTCGTGCTGTGCGTAGGATAACTACTTTTTTTGACCGCACACCTGACACCCTCACTAAAGCTGATTTGAAATGCTACTTTGCGCAACTCATTCAAACTCACTCTTGGAGTACCATCAAATTAGACCGTAATGGGTTGCAGTTTTTCTACAAGCATACCCTTGAACGCCAGTGGGAATGGTTAAATATTGTCAAACCACCACAAGTAAAACGCATTCCTGATGTCATCACCAACAAGCAGGTTGGCATGTTAATTAGCGCGACGCGTGCTTTACGCTATCAGGTGTTTTTTCTTGTCCTGTACAGCATGGGATTACGGTTAGGTGAAGCCCTTCATTTAACCGTCAACGACATTGATAGCCAAACTATGCAAGTTCATATCCGTGAGGGAAAAGGCGGGAAAGATTGCTTAATCCCCCTTCCCAAACGAACCTTACAGGCTTTGCGCTGTTACTGGAATACACACCGTCACCCGGTCTTATTATTTCCTCGTTTTGGTCAAAACAAACATGTACCCATGGATAAAGGAAGCGTCCAAAAAGCCTTGAAGAAAGTAATGGCTGAGTTAGGGATTAAGAAAAATATAAGTCCACATTCACTGCGACATTGCTTTGCAACACACTTGTTAGAGCAAGGTATTGACCTACGCTCTCTGCAAATATTATTAGGCCATCATAGCCTCAATACCACAGCAAAATACACACAACTCACCACGCTTAAACAAAAAGACAATGTGGCAGCCCTTAACCAACTAACCGATAAATTACCGATTCAATGGGAGGCTTTATGAGCCAATTTATTGCATTACTTGAACGCTACCATGAGCAACTAGAGCAACAATATGGTGGATTATTAAATCAAGATATTCGCCGCGCCATTACCGATATGTTGCACTGTAAAAATGATACAACCCGCACCACACAATGGCACTGCGGACACTGTCAGCATGACCAACAACATCCCGCATCCTGTGGAAACCGAAGTTGCCCACAATGTTTGCATCAAACCACATCGAATTGGCTAGCCAAACAAACTAATAAATTACTACCTGTGCACTATTTTATGGTCACGTTTACCTTACCCTATCAATTTAGAGCCCTTGCTCATAAAAAACCGAAGGCGCTATATAAATTGATGTTTCAAGTAACATCAAACATATTAAAAGACTTTGCCTCACGACAGAATAAAGGTGACTTAGGTTTTACCAGCGTATTACACACACATAATCGTAAAAGAGAATGTCATCCTCATCTACATATCATCGTGCCCAGTGGAAGCTATGATGCAACGAACAAGCAGTGGCATAAAAATGATAAGAAATATCTCTTTAATGAATTGGCACTCGCCAAGGTATGGCGAGCAAGAGTGATTGATGCAATCAATCACCACCCCGAGTTAGCTATGCCCAATGATATTGCTAAAAAATGGGTCGTTGATTGTCGCAAGGTCGGATTTGGTTTGTCATCATTCCAGTATTTATCTCGTTACCTGTACCGTGGCGTGTTACCCGATAAAGACATTATTAATGTCAGCGAAAAAACAGTGACCTTTAGATATAAAGAAGGAGGAACAGATATTATCAAAAAGCGAACATTACCCGTACTTAAATTCTTATGGTTAATCTTACAACATGTATTACCAAAAGGCCTGCAGCGCGTTCGTGATTACGGTTTCTTGAGAGGTAATGCTAAACAACTTCGCTTGCAAATCATGCTGATACTAGGGAGTCATTTAAGCACGGTGGCAATAACACCAAAACGAAAAAAAACCGTCTACATCTGCCCATGTTGTCAGCATGAAATGAGTTTTGTAGGTATAAAGCGACTGAGAAATTAGCGTGTTATCACGCGTGATCTTCTACGAAGAATTCATAACAGAAAGCGAATAAAAAGAGGTGTATTGGCATTCAACCAAAAAAGATAACAGATTGATATAATTGAACTATCAATTGTATATTAGCGAAACTCGCCTAAAGAAAAGTGACAAATTAAATTTAGCCTTCAGCAAAATCCACTATTTACTATAAAGAGAAGCAATTCCCGATCGGGCTTGTTCAACACCCGAATAAGGTGTCGGCTGCGCAACACCTATTCTTGTTTGTTATACCACTTTACTCTGAATTTTCCCATTCGGTATAAACATTCAAAATTGGCTTATACCTTGATGTTAGAGGATCAAAATATTCCTTTAACTCTTTATTTTCCAATAGGTTTCTTATTTCGTATTTATAGTTTTTCTTAAATCTATTTTTATCAACTTTATTATCGATGTATTTAGAGCAAGCGTCATCATATGTATTCATTAACGTTTGCACAGCAGCGTTGAAACTTTTGCTATAAGATTTTAGAGTAAATTCTCCCTCATCATCAATGTTACCAGCATCTTGTTTAGCTATTAATGGCGCCATAATAATATTTATTTCATTAACTTTAGATTTGGCATTTTCGATAGCCTGCCTCATTTCCAGTTCTACCATGCCAAATTGCAAATTTAAATTATCTTGAGCTATAGAATTAGCTTTAGAGCTTGATAATATACTGCTCCAATTGAAACAATTAGACTGATAGAAGCAATGATATCGCTTACATTTATATTCATTGATCCTTCATAGCACTAATTACATCAAGAATTTCACTATTATCCGATGCACTAGTACTTTTCTGGACGTTAGTATAAATCCGAGATTCATCAATATCTTCAAAAGCTGGAGTACTTTTAACAAGCTTTTCCAATTCATCTAATATTTTATTCTTTGTATCTTTATCTAATGGCTTGTTTGTACTTGCGAACACCAACCCATTTAAATCATTTAAGATACGTTCTAACTCAGCTTTGCGATTTCCAGCCTTAAGCAATCGTTCAAAATAGTGCTGTGCTCTTTGTTGATGTGTCATTGATGCCATTTGGAACTCCATTATTTATAATTAGTGGTATAACGAGGCTGTAGAATTTCTCATTTTCAGCCTGATTATTTTAAATAAAAAACACAATAATTCATAATTTATTGATATTCAATTAAATATTCTGTTTTTAATAACTGACTGATTAAATTGAGTGATATATCGCTGAATTGGCTTAATTAGGCGGGGGTATTCGATGTTAAGGCATCGCCCTTGGGTTAATGCAGGCTGTTTTTTAACTTCTCAATATTATGCACTAAACAGTACATCTGCCATTGCGCATTCACTTTCTCTTGCCCGCGCAGCGTGAATTTATTCATCCCTTTATTGACCGTAATATTGCCAAATACCGGCTCTATTGCACCTAACCGTTTACTGTATTGTCGCCGTCCGGGGCTACTGTCTATTTTCACCCGCATTTTATCGCTATAAGATATAGGTTTGGTGCTTTTATTGATTTCAAACTGGACTTGTCTGCCTTGTTTAGTCGGCGCGTTGCGCATGCATTGCTTTTGTAGTACGCAGGCCCGGCAATCCTTTAAATAACCTGAGAAACGAACGTATTGCCGACCTGCCGTTTCAACATTTTTAACACTTAACCACATTTCATTACCTGCTGGGCAGCGGCAACTTGAGACCGTTTCATCAAAGTAAAAATCGTGACTAGTAAATAGTCGCGCTCTGCCTTTACTGCGTTTTAATCGCCGTTTTTCTTGTTCTGTTTGATAGGTTTGACTGGTTTGGAATAAAGGATTGCGGCTTCTAAATGCGGTATCTGCTATATAAGTATCTAACCCTGTCGTGGCCATGAACTCAAGGTTCACTTCACTGTGGAAACCACTGTCAGCACTGAACTTGGCATCTTTAAAGGTATCGGGTGTACCTAGCTTCGTAAGTTGTTCTTGCAACTGCTTAACCGCGGGCTTCAATGTCTGCTGCTCACCTACCGAGCCCCATGCCTGCGCTTGCACTATGATTTGGTGTTTATCATCATTGATAGCAATACCGTTATAACCTTGAATCGTCCCTTTACTGGTGGTCATCTTGGCGCTATCTGGGTCGGTGATATTGCTTTTTACTGGTTTATTTCGACTACCTATTTTCTCTTTATTACTCGCAAGGAACGCACTAATTTTATTGGCACTTTCATCTAATTTTTGTTTCTGTTTTAGGTCATGTTGGCGTTCATCTTCATTAAGACCGTCTTGTGCCTGATGTCTTGCAATAATGCGTTGGCTAGCACGTTGCAACTTGCGTTGTTTGCGTTCAAGCTCTGCAAATGTACCACTCCACTCTTTACTCGCATTGCTGCTTATCTTGCAACCATCAATCGCAAACATGTGACGACCTATCAACCCTTCTTTATCGCATATCATTAAGACTTGGGTAAAAAGCGGCTCGATTTTATCTTTCATTTTGGAGATAAAGTTGGCGATTGACGTGTAATGTGGCTGTACATCACCCGATAAACTCATGAAGGTGATATTACGCTCACACGCGTCTGCGATACGGCGACTACTAACAAGGCCACGAGAGTAACCGAACAAGATGATTTTTAGCATAACAGAAGGTGGATAAGCAGCTGCACCGCCATTGTCATTATTGTACCAATCATCAAAGGTGCTTAAATCAAGGTGCTTATCAACGATATGGGAAAGTGCGTACTCAAATGTACCGGGGAGAATTTGCTGTGCAAAGTCAATCGGGATGAATTTACTTTGACAAGATAGGTCTGGTTTGTAATTAGCCATGACGTTTCACTCTGAGCGAATAATAACTATTAGATCACAGCCGATCAGCGCATGCAAGTACATTTTTTATACAATTTTCATTAAATGAAAAACAACGTAAAAACGGTCTTTTTGGAGAAATTCTACAGCCTCAACGCCTTAATAACTGGCGTGTAGGTTGGTGCTGTTTTTGCCGCTTTTTGTTTTAGCAAAAACCGCGACAACCGTAATGCGTCCAGTTGATTAACTTGTTAGCTGGCATTTATTCGCAACCAATTTAGCTGTTCATTATAAGCGAATTGATTGTAATTAATTGAATATAAATTCATAAAACCATGCAAGTAATCTACTTTTGTAGTATTTACATTTTTCTTTCTAGATAGCTCATTTTGTAGTTCTAGCACATCAAAATGAAACTCTTTTTTGGGAAAAATCAACTCAACTTCAAACAGTGGACTCACTTCTTTAAAATTTCGAATTTGAGAACCATAGTAGCAAATTGCACGATTTACATTTTTAACCGACAGCTTTTCAGATAACTTCCAAATTATAGAAGCCCCAATACTAAAACCAATTAAGGTGCTAGCAGAAGTTATTGATTCCGTCATTTTTAGTAATATTGACAAATAATCTTCAAACCCAATATTCTCCATGAAGTAAGAATATGCTTCTGTTTCATCTTTAAAAGCCATATCGACCCCACCATAAGGATCGACAATAACCTTTGCATTGAGCTCTTCACTTAGCTTTACTAAAGCAGGTGTTTTACCGAAGATATCTGTGACTAAAATTATATTCATAAACCTCTGCTTGACAGCTAACGTTTACAGCACGGGCGAGTGAAACGAGTCCAGCCCGCAGGGCGAGCGTGCCTGTTTTTGTTAGGCTGACTGAGTGACGACATGTATGTTTACTCCTTCTGAATCTAAAGGCTCTTCAAAATACTGGTTAACTGTTTCAAACATTTCAGGAGTATCGTATTTTGCTCTTTCCGGTTGCTCTATGCGTCTTTTAGAAATTTGCTCTAAACACTTTTCGTTTGACACTTTCAAATAAATTGCTCGATGTGGTGCATTTACCGCATTGGCAACGTCTAAGTACCATTTGCGAGAATCAATAGTGTTTGCTGGAAAGTCTAAAACCACAGAACTGCCTGCCTTCAATATCTGTTGAACGTGCGGAGCTAGGACATCAAGTAGTTTATGGTGCCTTACTACAAAATCATCGAAATCATTGATTTCATCGGGGTAAAGCTTAGTAAGCCACTCGTCTTCAGAAATTAATACCACATTACTTTCAGAAGCAAAGGTTGTTGAGTAAGTTGTTTTACCAGCACCCATTTTTCCAATAAGGAAATGTAATGTTCCGAGATTGCCCATGGTTTCTCCTAAAGCCTAACGTTTTTCTTCACCGGCGAAAAAACGCGCAGCGGTTTTGAGTCCTTGCCCGGCTGGGCGTAGCCCAGGACTTATAGGGCAGATGGTGCAAGAATTTGTTAGGTGTTTTTTGCCAAGACTTGCACTGCAAATTCTGCTGCCTTTCCAGTATAGCTGGAACAGTTTTTTCGAAGACCCAGAGATCTAAACTTTTCCATACCATGCTCAGTACCAAGATCACAACCTAGCAACTTATGACAATCTTTAGCGCCAAACTCCTTTTCAAATTTCTTAACAAGTTCTTGGGTGGCATCGTATGAACTCGAAACATTGTCATTTACCGAGTCTCTCCCTAGCGAAAGGCTTACTCCCATTACAGCACCTGTAAGGGCACCACAAGGTCCGCAAGTTCGAGACATCCCACTGCAAAATGCAGTCGCGGTTTTTGAGATTAATTTACTATCAACCCCCAGATTCTGCCAAAGCTGATACGACGCTTTCTGCACATAAGAGGCCGCCTTCAAAATTTGACTCCGCTAACATTCTAACTTTTTGAGAATCATCCATGAATGAACACCTCCTAAATACCTAACGCCGCACTAAGCGGACTAAAATAGTGGGTTAAAATGTGTAGCGAAGCGAAACGTAACCCACTGTTTTAGTTCCGTTTAAGTGCCTTGTTAAGTTTTGGTCAACTTGCTAATCTCAGAAGTGTAAAAACAACCGCAACAATTGCTAAAACCCAAGTAATTTTACTAAGTAAATACATGAGCACTCCAACAATTGTTGCAAAAGCCCAAGTAGCAACAGGTACTAGAAAAAAATAGGCAAGACAACAAAAAACAATAAAAGCAATTAGGTAAGGCATAATTAACCTTGCTCAATTTGATATAGTAGTTCCACCAAATCTACTGCTTTAACATCATCCCATCTAAGGTAACTAGCTAAAGAACTTGTTCCCGAATCTTTTCCGAGAACACTGAGACATATACCTTGATGATCTTGTGACGCAGAAACCCAAACTTTAGATGCTTGCTGACAAAAATATGTAGACCCTTTCAATCCACTTTTTTGTATTCTCTTTTTCCAAGTGTCTACTTTTTGAGTGGTGATTTGAATTGTCATAAGAACTCCGAAAAACTTAACAGCTTTATAAGTGGCATCATGATGTAATGCACCGCGCCACTTATCTTATTTAAAATGATCATCACAATATCTATTAATCATCATTTAATCAATCAGTTCGCTAACTATTTGTAAAAACTTTGATTTGAGATAGGTATGACACTGCCACCTATCACCTTTTGAAATAATGCCATAACCCACTAATTTATATAGCAAATTAGAATGTTAATAAATATAACCTGCACGGTGACGTAAAACTCAGTGCCACTTATCTCATTTTTTAAAACGCTAAAAAACAGAAAAATAACATTTAAATTCAATTGGTTAAGACTGATTTGTAGCATAACGCTTTCTGAGATAGGTATGACTACGCCACCTATCACCTTTTGAAAATAATCCCCTAACTGTCTAATTTATAAAGTAAATGAGAATGTTAACAAATATAACCTGCACGGTGACGTAAAACTCAGCGCCACCTATACACTTTTACTTGATTAAATATTTAGTCTGTTCATGATCTTTATAATGTGCACGTAGTTGCGCTGCAATCGCTAATTTTACTTGTTCTGTAATGACCACCGTTTCATGAGGTTCGAGTATATTTAGCAATTTGGTAAGCAGTTGTTTCTGCGGCTCTGCTGTTTTTGTTACCCAATCACTCAATAGTGTCCGATTGATCGCTGCGGGTAAGGAAGCTAATACCCCTAAATCATTCTGATCATGTACTAATAACCCCGTCGTCGTACCTTTGTCCAAGGTTAACACTTGGTAAAAATAGAGAGTATGGTAATTAAGTTGTGCCTGTAACTCTTCCGCAGAAGGTTGCCCAACTTGCTGGAGTTTATTTTTTAATAGATGGCAGTAACCATTGATCACCGCTTCACCAAATTGCTGGGGAAAAAGCGCTTGTTGGTCATCATTGGCGATAAATCCTTCTAAGTAAAAATGACTCACGCCTCGTGTGCATCCCAAGGCAGGAATCGTAAAATAACGTTGCGCTAATTCTCTACCTTGCTGATAAAGATCGCCGCTGACACGTTGTAATATTTTCTCAAAATAAGCCTTATCTGCTAAATCAACGATTGCGGGATTGAGATCAGCCATGATCCGCCAACTCCCTTTACCATCTCTAAATTCGCTCCAACTAATATGCATGTGCATGGACGGGGCTAATGGATGATGAGGATGAATGATCACGGAGAGCGCCGTTGCCGATGAGAATGATTTTTGTGACAGGTCATCATAATGAACTTGTGAAATATTAAGGGAGGCACGGTTAAATGCAGAGGATTCTATAAACTGCACGCGCATTCCACCACCATGCAAACCATTATCTCGCAGCCATTCTATTACTTGGCTATGTTGCTTTTTGTTACACTCAATCGTATGTAATTGTTTTACAAATAGCTGTTGCAAAGCCGTTAACATCTCCATTGCAGCGATTGCACGTGGTGATTTTATCGCTATCTTCATATTTTTATCCTATCTGTAAACTTGCGCTGTAGTGATACTGCACTACACTGAAATGTAAACATACTTTCCCAAGCCTAGGTGCCCCCTTATTCCTAGGCTTTTTTTTACCCTATTGATTTAAGAAAGTTAAACTAATGAACTTGTTATTCTCATCGAGAGTCAATTGAAAACGTCCCCGTACCCCAAGTTGTGAAAAGAAAGGCACAAAACGCATTGCTGGTAGCTGGATCATACGCCCCTCTTCATCACGTACTTTGACAACGGTATTTGGCGTTGTATAGAGTTGTTGGAATGCTTGATAGGGTATATTGAGCCTAAAATAAAATTCCTTCATTATTTTGTCTCTGTACAGTTAAATGTGTGTATCTACCTAAAGAGGCGTATGGCTCTTGATGGCAATACTGTTTTTCCATTGCCAATAATAAATCATACATCTCTTCTCGATTCTTATTTTCTTTCAAGTAGTCGTGTAAAACACGCACACCCGTTTTTTGTAGTACTTTCATATTTGCAGCATCTAGCCAACTGACAACATCTTTTTCAAAAAGTGGTGAAGTCGGCGTTAAACGTACTACTTTTTTACGTATCATGTCCTTGGCAACAAAATCAAAATTACCAGAGAGTAAATTGAAAAAACGTTGCGCTTCTTTGTTATAAAACATTAAGGATAACAGACCGTTTTCGTCTAAGAATTGTATTAACCCTAGTAATGTCTGTTGCGGATCCTTAAGCCACTCTAACACCGCATGATTTAATATCAGATCAAATTTGCCATCAATACGGTCGGGTAAATCCTGAATAGCACAATGCAAAATTTGTACATTATCTTGATACGCACTCCCTTGTAATTGTCGAGCCGCCTCTTTTAATAACTCCTCAGAGATGTCACATAACACTACCTGATGGCCAAGAGCCGCTAATTTCTGCGTAAAAAAACCGAAGCCACCACCCGCATCTAAAATGCGTAATGGCCGTTGTGGTAATAATGATAAACAATGCTGTAACTCATCCCAGACAATGGTGGTACGAATTTTACCTTTACTTGTACCATAAATATTATTTACAAATTTTTGTGCTATTTTATCAAAATTATGATCGCTCAACTTAACAACATCCAATGAAATGTTAAACTACTTAAAATTATCAATACTACGAGAGTAATCAATATGTTATTTATATTAAAAAAATGGATTGGCGGCCTGTTAATGCCCCTTCCCTTGCTGTTATTCGTTTTTTTAATTGGCCTTATTTTACTCTTATTTACACAAAAACAAAAACTAGCCAAGTTATTTTTGTCACTCACTTTTGTTCTGTTATGCGCATTCAGCAGTTTGCCAATTAGTGATGCCATTGTGCAACCTTTAGAGCGACAACATCCACCACTAAAAAATATAAAACAGGATTACGCCTATATTTTATTACTTGGTTCAGGTGGGACGGCAGATCCTGACCTACCAGTAACGGGACAACTCTCAGCGACCGCTTTAAGCCGTTTTATGGAGGCATTACGTATCTATCATGCTAATCCCAATGCGAAGCTGGTTGTCTCTGGATCTGGATTTGGGGATTTAAAATCACATGCTCAGCTACTTGAAGAATTAGCCCTTGCAATGAAAGTGCCTGCACAGCAAATTATCCGTTTAGATGACAGTAAAGATACTGACCATGAAGCGCGTCTAATGTCTGATATGATACGTGGCAAAAAAGCCGTTTTAGTGACCTCTGCAACGCACATTGATAGAGCATTACGACTCTTTTTTAAATATGGAACGGCACCGGATGTCGCACCGAGTAATTATTTATCACCCAAACGCGCCACTGAGAGACCAAGTTATTACTATATTCCCAATGCCTATTACCTCTATGCAACACAAGTGACATGGCACGAATATTTGGGGCAGTTACAAAATAAATTACAGTAATACCAATTCCGATAAATAGCTGATCTATTTTACTGGTTAAAACAACTTACTGCTGCGTTGTAATTTTCGCAAAGGGAATAACCATTTACGTCAAATTACGCCTTGAATTAAGCTGTTTTTCCTGCGCAAAATTTAGATCACATACTTACCGGAATTGGTATAAATAAAAAAGGTTTGCTATCGAGCAAACCTTTTACTAATAATGGCGTGTTACAGTTGGCTAAACTAATTGCGTTTCCACTTTAACCACGGCCTGTGCAACAACCATATGCTCACCATTAAAGGATAAAGCAGGTGAGCCATATAGTTCATAACCATCCGCGAGTAAAGCGGTAATACGAGCGCAAAATTCCGCATTATCTTTACCAGTGATCAGTTTGTACGTTTCTTTAGGTTGCGACATATGAGCTCCTTAGATTATCAAAAAATCGATATAAAGAGCATAAAACGATTAGTCGAAAAGCGATAAATAAATCCGTTAAAATTGTGAATAGACAACTCAATTGCATAAAAAAACAGCGCTTTGTGCGCTGTTAATCATCAATACTTAACGACCTTACCTTATCCTTAAGGGCGATACACTTTTACATTGTCAAAACCTGCTTCTTTTAAATAGAGCGCCTGTAGTTGACTCATGACACCTCGCGCACAATATAAAAGGTAGGTTTTATCCTGCGCTAGCGTTTCAAACTGAGTGGCTAACTTAAAGAAAGGTAAATGTACGGTTTCGACACCTTCAACAACAAGCGGAGATTCCTCTTCTTCTTCTGGCGAACGTATATCTAGAATGACATCATTAGCGCTAAAATCAGCAACGGATTCAACCTCGGCCACTTGTTCATGGGCAGCGGTATCAATATCTCGAATGTCTAAGACATTGGCATTTTCAACAACTTGTTCGATTAAAGAGAGGTCAAATTTAGCTTCCTCTTTATCAATTTTTTTCATGACCGCTTTAACGGTTGGACGCTGTGAAATTACACCACAATACTCTGGAATTGTTTCGGATAACTCCGCCGAACCAATTTCGCGGGCACAATTGATAATATCTTGTTTATCGGTGGCAATCAGTGGACGTAAAATTAACATATCGGTCACTTGATCGATGATCGATAAATTACGTAATGTTTGGCTCGATACTTGCCCTAACGCTTCACCAGTCACCAGCGCTTCAATATCAAAGCGTTGCGCAACAAGGGTTGCAGCACGCATCATCATACGTTTTAAAATAACACCCATTTGACCGTTTTCAACTTTTTCGAGTATTTCTGCGACAACAGGCTCAAAGGGGATAGAGATGAATTTAACGCGATGAGACGAACCAAAACGGTTCCAGAGTTGATAGGCGACCTGTTTCACACCAATTTCGTGGGCACTACCACCTAAATTGAAAAAACAGTAATGGACGCGTGAGCCACGTTTAATCAATTGATAACTCGAAACACCAGAATCAAAACCACCTGAAATTAATGATAAAACTGACTCTTGCGTTCCTAATGGGAATCCACCTAGCCCTTTATGACGAGTATCAATAAAGAGTAATTTATTATCGTTAATTTCAAGGTTAACGGTAACGTCGGCACCTTTTAATTTCACGCCAGCAGCATCGGTATGCTGATTTAAGCCACCACCGATATAACGTTCTGCTTCTATTGATGAAAATTCATGTTTACCAATGCGTTTTACGCGGACACAGAAGGTTTTACCGTCAAGGGTGTTACCTATATGGTCATGCGTTAATTGATAGGCATTGTGCAGATCGGTAAATTCACTCTCTTTGACTTCTAAAAAGTGCGCGATACCCGGCGTACTTTTTAGCATTTCAATTAATTTAGCTTTATTTTCTGGCGTGTCGTTGACACTGCGAACAATGATTTTATCCCACTCTAAAATAACTTTAACCTGTTCATCGTAACGGGTTAATACATTACGGATATTCCCCTGTAACATTTTGCTAAAACGTTTACGAACAGGACGACTTTTCATCATAATTTCAGGGAAAAGTTTAACGATAAATTTCATGGTATCTTCACTGTGCAGTTAAATAAGGGGGCGGATTATACCCTGTACGCAGCGTTAGGCAAAGGATCTTATTCCTGTAAGTTAAGGCAACTAATTTCACATTCACCTAACTCAGTGGCAATATAGGCTGAATCGCCGGTGATGGTGACTGAAAAATCCATGGTACGTTTGACTAATTTTGCTAATGCTTGAATCTGTACAAATTGCAGTTGATTCACTTCCACCTTAACCGTTGCAAAGTCGGCTTGGCTCTGTTTCCACCAAACATCGGATTTACTATTAAAACTATACACTTTCACCTGTTTGGCTTGGTGAGATGCTTTTTTAATCCGTTCAAAGGCAGGTTCGCCCACGTCAATCCAGAGTAAGAATTGATCATCTAACCCTTTTGCCCAAATATCGGGATCATCGGCAACCGACAGCCCCTTTGTAAAAGACAAAAATTCCTGTGCATTCAAACAATAAGCAACAACTCTGGCCATCATGCGCTCAAGCGTTTCAGAGGGATGCTGTGCAACGGTTAAATTCAGCGTTTCATAAACATCGCGATTGAGATCAGAAAGATTAATATTCATTTTAAAAATAGTCGGTTTAAGCGCCATGGTCATTCCAATAGTCAGAGACAAAAAAGCCACGCGAAAACGTGGCTTATACCAATCGGAATAAATAGCTGATCTATTTTACTGGTTAAAATAACTTACTTTTTTGTTGTAAGTTTCGCAAAGGGAACACCATTTGCGTCAACTTACGCCTCAAATTAAGCCATTTTTCCTGCGCAAAATTTAGATCACATACTTAATCCGATTGGTATTAAAAAAGTAATATTAATAGCTGCTTAGATTATGCTACAGGCATTTTTGCCAGTTCAACACAAACTAAATCACCAAACTCTTCCGTTGTCACAAGGTTTGCTTCACTTGCTTTGGAAAGATCAGATGTTGAATAACCTTTTTCAAAAACGCTTTGCATTGCTGCCCAAAGATTTTTAGCTTCTTTTTCCATACCGAAACTCATCTCTAGCATCAACGCAACAGAGCCAATCATTGAGTACGGGTTAGCAATACCTTTACCCGCGATATCTGGCGCACTGCCGTGTGAAGGTTCGTAGTAAGCTTTATCAGGTCCCATACATGCAGATGGCATTAATCCTAATGAGCCTAGAATACCGCCGCCTTGGTCACTTAAGATATCACCGAACATGTTTTCCATTACCATTACGTCAAACATGGTTGGTTTTAAACAGAGGTAAGTTGCTGCTGCATCAACAAGGATATTAATCACTTCAACTTCTGGGTAGTTTTTACTCTCTTCCGCGACGATTTCATTCCAAAGTACACTTGATTTTAATACATTAGATTTATGAATGTTATGTAATACTTTTTTGCGCGTCATCGAGACATCGAAAGCAACGCGGATGATTTGACGAATTTGGTCTTCATCATATTCCAATACTTCACGTACATAACGCTTACCTTCAGCATTAATACCCGTCTCTTTTTCACCGAAGTACAAACCACCCACTAATTCACGGATGATCATGATATCAATGCCTTCACCGATGACAGATTTTTTTAGTGGTGAAAAGTGTGCAAGACCTTTTGGTAAAAAAACGGGGCGGAAGTTTGCAAAGGTGTTGTAACGACGACGCAGTGGAAGTAATGCGCCACGCTCTGGTTGCTCGTCTACTGGGATTTTTTGCGACTCTTCATGATTTAAACCAATTGTCCCTTTTAGGATAGCATCAGCTTTATCACAGGCTGCTTTGGTTTCATCAGGGAATGATTTGCCGGTTGCAAAATATGCAGCCGCACCAAATAGTACATCGTTAAGTTCAAATTTAACGTCTTTATTACGTTGTTCAACTAAATTTAATACTTTAACTGCTTCTTTCATGACTTCTGGACCGATACCATCGCCAGCAAGTAAAGCAATATTATATGTTTTCATTTTTATTCCCTAAAAGAGTGATTGGATTATATAAGTATTGTGCGTGCATCATAAGTAAAAGTCGGCTTAGTTTCAAATATAGGAGATGACTTTCTGCTATTTAAGCACTTTTAGTGCATATTAAACCGGATTATCAACATCAACAAACTCCACATTAATGTCACATTCCTCTGCTATCCACTCGCCTAATGCTTTTATGCCATAACGTTCCGTCGCATGATGACCCGCAGCATAATATTCAATCCCCATCTCTTTAGCAACATGTACAGTGCGTTCGGAGATTTCACCGCTAATAAAGGCATCAATGCCCTGCTCTGCTGCAATGTTTATGTAATCTTGCCCACCGCCTGTACACCAAGCGATCGTTTTTATCTCTTTATGTCCCCCAGCTATATGCAGAGGTGTGCGGCCTAGCTGCAATGCAATACGTTTGCTTAAATCATCAACACTAATCGCTTGCTCAAATTTACCGACACGGCCAAGGCTGCGTTTATCCCAAGGCTCAAGTGGGCGACGGTCGATAATATCTAAGCGTTGCGCCAACTGCGCGTTATTGCCTAATTGAGGATGCGCATCTAAAGGGAGGTGGTAGGCATAGAGATTAATACCATTTTCAATTAATGCTTTAATACGTTTGTATTTCATGCCGACGATTTGTTGTGCTTCACCGTTCCAAAAAAAACCGTGGTGCACTAAAATCGCATCTGCTTTTTTAGCGATGGCAATATCAATCAGGGCTTGGCTCGCCGTCACGCCGGTGATGATTTTTGTGATGCTTTCATTGCCCTCTATCTGTAAACCATTAGGACTATAATCTTTAAATTGATGAATTTCTAAAAGTTGATCTAACTTATTGGCAAGTTTTCTGTTTTTCATAAGGCATTCCAATGGCAGAAATAGGCTTGTAATCACAAGCCATGTAAAAAATGCTTATCATAAAACGGAAATAGATAAATTGAAAATTTAACGGCTTATTTATAATTAGGTTCGCACAGAGAAACGATATCCAGCACCACGCACCGTTTGTACTAAATAGTCGTGGTCGAGTAGCGCCTTACGCAAGCGACGAATATGTACATCCACGGTACGATCTTCTATATAGACATTGGTTCCCCAAACATTATTTAATAGCTGCTCGCGACTAAAAACTCGCTCGGCATGGGCCATAAAAAAGTGTAATAATCTAAATTCTGTCGGCCCAATTTCAATCGCGGTTTCAGCGATGGAAACACGGTGAGACAGTGGATCGAGCTTTAATTTGCCAACTTCTAGGGTGTCATCTAATGAGGTTGGGTTGACTCGACGTAATACTGACTTTAAACGTGCCATTAACTCTTTAGGAGAAAAAGGCTTAGTCACATAATCATCTGCGCCATTTTCCAGACAACGGACTTTGTCTTCCTCGGCACCACGTGCGGTTAACATGATCACAGGAATTTTACGTAATATTTCATCCTGCTTAAGGTACTGCAATAGCTTGATACCACTGCCACCCGGAAACATCCAATCCAATAGAATCAAGTCAGGATAGGGTTCGATCAACTGTTTGACTGCACTACTGTAGGAATCCGCTTCTGTGCATTGATAGCCATGCTGGTCAATCACGTAACATAACATTTCACGAATATCTATTTCATCTTCTACTACTAAAATACGTGTCGCCATTTAAGCTTACCTGCTTGTTTTAAGTATTTGTAATGATAGCATTATCACCATGAATTATGACAGTTTTGTGACAACCGTTACTTGCAACGGTAAAAATTGCCTTAAACTGGGGTTAGGTAAAAAAATATTGAACTAGTTTTTCCAGTATTAGTAAAAACCGTTTACACTCTCCCCCTATTTTATTTGTCGTTAATTAAGGTGCATTTTATGTTTTTCAAAAACCTACAAGTTTACCGTTTCACTCGCCCACTTGAACAAGACGCCGATGCGTTAGAAAAAAACCTTGAAGAATTTAAATTTAAGCCCTGTGGCAGCCAAGATATTTCCAAGTTAGGCTGGGTATTTCCAATGGGTAAATCTGGCGCTATGTTTACGCACCTCGCCGCAAAACAGATTCTTATCTGCCTTAAAAAAGAAGAGAAAATGTTACCCGCAGGCGTCATTAAAGATCAACTCAACGAACGGGTTGAGGCAATAGAGCAAGAGCAAGGCCGCGCCCTAAAGAAAAAAGAAAAAGACACATTAAAAGAAGATATTATTTTACAATTATTACCGCGTGCTTTTAGTCGCACAACACAAACCTTTGCTTGGATAGATCCCGAGACAAACTTGTTATATGTTGATGCTTCGAGTAGTCGTAAGGCCGAAGAGCTAATATCACTTCTACGCAAAACCTTGGGTAGTTTACCCGTTGTGCCGATTCAACTTAAAAATCCAACGGATGTGGTAATGACGGATTGGCTAGTAGAGGGGAATATTCCCGCTAATTTTAAATTAGAAGATGAAGCAGAGCTGCGTTCCGCTCTTGAGGGTGGCGGTATTATTCGCTGTAAACAGCAGGATTTATTATCCGATGAGATAAAAAATCACCTTTCAGTCGATAAATTTGTCACTAAGCTCGCCTTAAATTGGGCTGATAGTATCTCTTTTATCATTGGCGAAGAGTTTGCTTTAAAACGTATAAAATTTGCAGATGTATTACAAGAGCAAAATGAAGAGATAGACAAAGATGATTTCGCAGCGCGATTCGATGCTGATTTTGCGTTGATGACAGGCGAAATAAAACAGCTGATCCCTGCGGTTATTGAAGCATTAGGTGGCGAACAAAGCCTATAAAATTGCTCCCCCTGTGACGCAAAGTTACAGGGGGTTTCATTAATATTTTACTTATATCCCCTCTTTTTTCTGCTACTATTGTCCCCTATTTTACCCCTTTAATTTAACAACAAGATGGAACTTATGACTATTTCTATTTTTGGTAGTGCAAAATCTAAGAGTGCAACGAAAGCACTTCTTTTAGGCTCTGGTGAGTTAGGCAAAGAAGTGGCCATTGAATTGCAACGCTATGGCATTGAAGTGGTTGCTGCCGATAGTTATGAAAACGCGCCAGCGATGCAAGTGGCACATTCATCACATATTGTCAGTATGTTAGATGGTGATAAATTAGAGGCCATTATCCGCGCTGAAAAACCAGATTTGATCATTCCGGAAGTCGAAGCGATCGCGACTGATAAATTAGTGGCTTTGGAAAAAGAAGGCTTTAATGTTATTCCCAGTGCTAAAGCAACGAAGTTAACCATGGATAGAGAAGGTATTCGTCGCCTTGTTGCGGAAACCCTGCAAGTAAAAACATCGCCTTATCAATTCGTTGATACAAAAGCGCAATTCTTGCAAGCGGTACAAGCGATTGGCCTACCCTGCGTGATCAAACCCGTTATGAGCAGTTCAGGTAAAGGTCAGAGTGTCATAAAACATGAGAGCGATTTAGATAAAGCATGGGACTACTCTCAAGAAGGCGGTCGAACAGGTGCTGGGCGTATTATTATTGAAGGTTTTGTCCCCTTTGACTATGAAATTACACTCCTCACTATCAGCGCATCGGATGGTATTCATTTTTGTGCTCCTATCGGACATCGTCAAGAAAATGGTGATTACCGTGAATCTTGGCAGCCACAATTGATGTCCGAAATCGCGCTTGCAGAGGCACAAAAAATAGCTGAAAAAGTCGTTACTGCATTAGGTGGATTTGGGCTGTTGGTATGGAATTTTTTGTCAAAGGTGACGAGGTCTATTTTAACGAAGTCTCACCGCGTCCGCATGATACAGGCCTAGTGACACTGCTATCTCAAGACCTCTCCGAATTTGCACTGCATGTACGTGCCATTTTAGGTTTACCCATTGGTAGTATTAGACAATATGGTCCAACGGCTTCCAGCGTCATTCTTGGTAATGGTAAGTCCGAAGATCTTCGTTTTGCAAATATTGCCCCGGCACTCGCTTGTGTCACAGGAGCACAATTACGCCTGTTTGCTAAACCCAATATCAATGGTTCACGTCGTTTAGGTGTCGCGATTGCTCGTGGGGAAGATATCAAATCGGCAATTGCAAATGCAACACGCGTTTCACAGCAAGTTAACATTATCTATTAATAGGATAACTTATGGCTCTTTTATAAATACAGTAGAGAGCCATATATACCATGGCACTTCAAAATGCCACATCAGCAATAAAAGGCAGGAAAAGAATAGACCGATTCATAGCAACAAATGTTAAAGATGTGTACTAACACTGTAATAATGTAAAAAAATATTACCCATATCAAAAATATTGCTAAATTATGTTGAATAAGGACTGAATTAACGCTTTTATAGCGATTTAATCGCCACGGGAAATATCGATTTAAACACATATAAAATTAAGGAATAGTTAAAATTATGCTGCAACGAAAATGGATAACGATGTTGCTTATTACTTGCAATTTACTTATCACCGCACAAGTAAAAAGTAGTGAGATAGTCATCAATAATGTAAGTGGTGAGAAGGAAACCCTTGTTGTAGATATTCTGAAGCTAATACTCAGCAAATCCGATCCGCAGGTAACTATACGTCAATACCCAGAAGCATTACCTACGTCTCGTCTCGAAGATGAAGTAAAATTAGGTAATATAGATGTAATGTGGGCAGGGATTAATAATCACTTAGATGAATCATTCATGACGGTAAGGATTCCTATTTTAAAAGGACTGCTTGGACACCGTATTTTCATTATTAGAAAAGACCAACAATCAAAATTTAATAATGTCAAAACGCTTGATGATTTGAAAAAGCTCAATGCGGGGCAAGGAACTCAATGGGGTGATACGGCTATTTTAAAAGCAGCTAGCGTACCTGTTATTACCACACTGAAATACCCTAACCTTTTCTACATGCTAGAAGGTGGACGTTTCGACTATTTTCCTCGTGCGATTCATGAGCCATGGAGTGAAGTCGCTTCCCGACCTGAGTTAAATTTAACAGTCGAAAAAAACATCATGTTAGTTTATCCCTTTGCGATGTACTTCTTTGTCGAGAAAAACAATCAAGCACTACATGAAAAACTAACCCAAGGTTTTGAAATGGCGATTGCTGATGGCAGTTTTGACGAGCTATTTTTTAGCAATCAGCAAATTAAAGATGCATTAAGCAAAACCCACTTTAAAAATAGAATCATAATTAAAATTCCTAATGGTGCGATGCATCCAGATACACCAATAGATTGCCCAGAATTATGGTTAGATCCGACAAGCCTTTAACATAGAAGAGAAAAAAATGAATTCAATTATTAAAAAATCAATGTTATTACTTAGCACTGTATCGCTGCTTATAATGATCACTGTTTTCTCAATTAGTTATTTTGCTACAAACAACTATTTAAGTAAGCAACTGGAAGCGGAAATTACTGACTCGCAAACTACCCTTGATATTGTACTTAAAGAGCCTATTTTTGGTTACGATAAAGAGTTGATTGGTGATATTTTAGGTGCCTTTGTGATGCAACCCTACATCCATAAAATTAGTGCCTATGACCATAGAGACCAACTACTCGCAGAAAAAGTAGAACAGGCACAAGCCCCCGAGTCGACTCAAGTTATTAAAAAAGATGTGCCTATACTTTGGAGTGGCGACAAAAAAATTGGTAAATTAGTTATCCTTTATCGTTCCGATAGCCAAGATAATCTTTTAGCCGTCATCAGAAATGTCTTTATCCTAATCGCTTTAATTTTAACATTGGTATTACAATTAACTAACTGGCTCACACTTAACAACCTCGTTGTAAAACCCTTACGCGTTGTCGGTGATGCTTTATCTGAAATTGCCGCTGGTGGTGGAGACTTAACTAGTCGCATCAAGGTTAAAAATAATGATGAAATTGGCCACTTAGCAAATAATTTCAATGACTTTATCACTAAATTGCACAGCATTGTCGCAGGTGTGATTGAAACGGCGAATAAAGTTAAAGATACCGCAACTAATATTATTGCCAGTGCAGAAAATAATGTTCATGCAACGCAACAACAATTACAAGAAATAGAACAAGCCTCTACTGCTTTAAATGAAATGTCATTAACCACTAATGAAATTGCTCAAAATGCGAATCAAACAGCGAAGAGCACTGAAGAGTGTAGTGAATTGGCACAAACAGGGAGTCTTGTTGTCCAAAATACAGCTGATCAAATCAATTTACTTGGTAATGATATGATGGTTACCGCTGAAAAGATTAGCCAACTACGCGATAAAAGTGAAACCATTGGTACTGTTTTAGATGTAATTAAAAGCATTGCTGAGCAAACTAACCTATTGGCACTTAACGCGGCGATTGAGGCTGCAAGAGCGGGCAAACAAGGGCGTGGATTTGCCGTGGTTGCCGATGAAGTTCGTAGCTTGGCAAAACGCACTCAGGATTCAACCTCGGAAATTGAAAAAATCATCGATGAATTACAAAAAGCTTCATCTGATGCCAATATGTCAATGGAAGAAAGTCAGATTGCCTTGCAAAAAACAGTACAAGAATCAGTTAATGCAAGTAATGCACTCGCCGATATTCAAACTACTATCGATCAAATTAGTGGTATGAATGCACAAATCGCGACCGCTTCCGATGAACAAAATGCGGTTGCTGAAGATGTTAGTAGAAACGTTACTGAAATTTTCAATATTACCAATGAAGTATCCGGCAACGCGCAAAGTGCTGGCGGTGCAAGTAAAGTATTGGGTGCATTGGGTAATGACCTTGTAGCCAACCTCTCTAAGTTTAAAATTTAAAATACACAACAAAGGCGCGTTTCTACGCGCCTTTCCCTAATTCTCCATTAATTCCAAATAACCTCATCAGCAACTACAATTTGGCCTCCATCCTGTTATATAACCGTGTTATCCCAAGATACAAAGTCAGCAACCATTGAGCCAATCAATATAGTATTATGGCAGATCAGAAAATTATACGAATTGGTATTACTGCAATCAATGACTCGCTATCCCCCTTTTTGCCTACACCTAAATAGATCAGCTATTTACTCCGATTGGTATAAATAACGGAATTGCTATCAATCACCACGCAAAATTAAAAAAATAATCACAAAACAAACAAATAAAGCTTGAAAAACAGACGATTTAACTATACTGTTGTTACATACAGTGTTTTTACATACAGGTTAATATATGCTTTCTAATCATGCGAAAATAGTGCTTAATACAAGAAATTCTCTGCAGCAATCGTTGCAAAGTCACACACATTTATCCTATTTACATCTATCTTATGATTTAAATAATTACCATTCATTATTAACGCATATTAGTGAAGTTGATGATCCTCGTTGGGTTTTATTCATCTCCCCACCAGGAAAACCAAACGTTAACTTTTTAACACAAGCAGGTATAAACAAAAATCGTATTATTATCTTGCCACAAAATAGAGTAGATAATGCGGATGAGCTGATGAAAATGGCATTAGCAAGTAACAATTATGCAACGGTCATTGGCTGGAACAAACAGTGTGAAAAAGCAACACAAGATGAATTAAGATTAATTGCGGAAAAAAATAAAACTCATTGTTTTATCTATTGTGCACAATAATATGCTGTATTTTATGAAATTCGTTATAATGATAATTTCAATTTTTCATAGTGAGTTATTAATGTATCCATATAGCGAGAAGACCAAACAATTAATCAGCCTCATTGCCAGTGGTGACGCGGCATATATACCTAAAGCAATTACCTGTGCGATTAAAGCGCTTGATGCCATTGCTGCCAATGAAGAGCTCAGTAAACAAGTACGAGAAGACGCAGCCTTTGCGGCAGCAAATTTAATACTCAGTGATTACAATGATAATGATTAATAGCAATTCGCATTATATTATGCGGATTGGTATACACATTAGCTGAATAAAAAAGGAGCCCAAAGGCTCCTTTTTGCATGCTAACGAGAACGGTTAACCAATGTGAGTCAAACCACCCATGTAGTGCTGTAAAACTCGAGGTATCTCAATGCGTCCATCTTCCAGTTGATAATTCTCAAGAATTGCCACTAAAGTACGCCCTACCGCTAACCCTGAACCATTTAATGTATGTAACAACTCTGGTTTTTTAGCGCCTACGGCACGAAATCTTGCCTGTAGACGACGCGCTTGGAAATCGCCCATATTAGAGCATGATGAAATCTCACGGTAACTATTTTGAGCTGGCACCCATACTTCAAGATCGTATGTTTTAGTGGCACCAAATCCCATGTCTCCTGTACATAAAACAACTTTACGATATGGTAACTCAAGGTTTTTCAATACCTGTTCAGCATGGCCCGTTAGCGCTTCTAATGCTGCAAAACTCTGCTCTGGATGTACGATTTGTACGAGTTCAACTTTATCAAATTGGTGTTGGCGAATTAATCCGCGCGTGTCTCGCCCATAGGATCCCGCTTCACTACGAAAACAGGGGGTATGTGCTGTCATTTTGATTGGCAATTCCGATTCATCATAAATCATATCACGTGCCATGTTAGTTAGTGGCACTTCTGCAGTTGGAATTAACGACATACCAATGCCCTCTTCCGTTGCTGCCATGGTATTAAACAAGTCAGCACCAAATTTTGGTAATTGCCCTGTACCATACAAACTATCGGCATTGACTAAGTAAGGCACATATAACTCGGTATAACCATGCTCGTTAGTATGAAGATTCAACATATACTGTGCCAACGCGCGATGCAATTTAGCAATTTGACCTTGCATAACGATAAAACGAGAACCACTAATCTTAACTGCCGATTTAAAGTCTAATCCACCTAATGCTTCACCTAGATCTACGTGATCTTTTACCGTAAAAGCAAATTCTTTAGGCGTTCCCCAAGTTAGTACTTCTACATTTTCAGTTTCATCTTTACCAAGTGGCACTGATTCATGCGGTAGATTAGGAATACTTAATGAGATTTGCTTTATTTGCTCAGATAATGTGGCAAACTCTTCCTTAGCTGCATCAAGTTGAACAGCAAACTGCCCCATCTCTTCACGTAAAACAGAAATATCTTCACCACGTTTAGCAGCCAACCCAATTTCTTTAGATCGACTATTACGCTCCGCTTGTAATGTTTCTGTCTTAATTTGCAGCGTTTTTCTTTTTTCTTCGAGTTGATTAATTAAATCAACATCTAAATTAAAACCACGTGAAGCTAATCTTGTAGCGGTTTCATCTATTTCATTACGTAAAAATTTGGGATCTAACATGCTTTTTCCTAACTCTTTAAGACTAATAATGTACCAACATAAGTGGCTAATAAACAAACCACAACATTCAATAAGACATTTAAGCTGGCCTTGATCCACTCCCCTTGCTGTAAGAGCATCAAGTTATCCATCGAAAATGTTGAAAATGTGGTTAATGCACCTAAAAATCCAATACCGATCAACGGCCACCAAGGTGATGATGTAATTGTTTCTTGTTGAACAAGCTGAAAAATATACCCCATAATCAGCGAACCCAAAATATTAACCGTCAGTGTAGCAAATGGAAAACCTTTTCCAAAGAGGCTTACCATGCCAATTGAAATTAAATAACGTAATGTTGCGCCAAAGGCACCACCGCAAGCGACTAATGCTATATTTGCAACCATATTATTCATAACGTTTATCCATACTTTGTAAATTTAAGTGGCGTAGGTAATTTAATTTTTCAGATATCTGCTTCTCAAAGCCACGATCCGTTGGCTGATAAAAATGTATACCTTGCAATTCCACAGGGAGATAAACTTCCCCGGCAGCAAAAGCACCATCTTCATCGTGAGCATAACGATAGCTTGCACCATGATTGAGTTCAGCCATTAGCTTCGTAGGTGCGTTACGCAAATGCAGTGGCACATCATACTCTGGTAACTCTTTTACGGCTTGTTTAGCCTTAGCAAAAGCGGTATATACCGCATTACTTTTGGGGGCTGCGGCACAATAAACAATAGCCTGTGCGATAGCGCGCTCACCTTCATAGGGACCAACACGACTAAAGCAATCCCATGCATTAATTGCCATTTGCATTGCTCGTGGATCTGCATTACCAATATCTTCAGAGGCAATCGCTAAAAGACGCCGAGCAACATAAAGCGGATCACAGCCACCTGCTAACATTCGAGCGAACCAATACAGCGCGGCATCGGGATCTGAGCCGCGGACAGATTTATGAAAAGCTGAAATGAGATCATAAAAGAGATCCCCCTGCTTATCAAAACTAACCCCTTCTCGGCCTGCAATTTCCATCAGCAATTCGATGGTTATCACTAGCTCCCCGCTATTTTCATCAGCCATATCCGCCAACAATTCTAGATAGTTAAGCGCTTTACGTGCATCACCTTGTACTAATTGTGCTAATTTTTGTTGCACACCATCAATGAAACGAATATTTTTATTCCCTAAACCGTGTGGTGCGAGGCAAGCTTGCTCTATAACAGCAACAATCTCATCATCCGTTAGCTTTTTTAACAGATAAACTCGAGCCCGAGATAATAATGCATTATTAAGCTCAAAGGAGGGATTTTCAGTGGTAGCGCCAACAAACAAGATAGTGCCATTTTCAATATAGGGTAAAAATGCATCCTGCTGACTTTTATTAAAACGATGTACTTCATCGACAAACAGTAACGTTCTAATGCCTGCTGTTTGATTTTGTTGAGCAATTGCAATGGCCGCACGTATCTCTTTTATACCCGAGGTGACTGCCGATAGGCGTTGTACATCGGCACGACAATAATGTGCAATAAGCTCAGCTAGGGTTGTTTTACCGGTACCGGGAGGCCCCCATAAAATCATAGAGTGTGCAGCACCATTTTCGACTGCTTTACGCAATGGTTTATGTTCACTAATAATATGGGTCTGGCCAATATAGTCAGCAAAAACCTTTGGCCGCATGCGAGCTGCCAAAGGTTGAAAATCATTATCAATGGTAAAAAGATCTTTCATTAACGTTGGTCGTCTATCTCAACACCCGCTGGTATTTTAAATTCAAAAAAGTCTGGCGCAATTTTTGTTAATGGTTGTTTATAGGTCAAGGTAAATGTGCTGCGCTGCCCCTGTGCTTCAACAACGATAAATTTACTTATGCTATCATTTGCTGAGAATTCAAAAATAAAAGTATGACCTTGCGCTTTAGTATCCAGACTAGTAACGGTAAATATATCCCCTTCTTTAACAACTTTATAGTCTGCCCATTGCTGTTCATTGGCACCAGATAGTAAAATAAAGGGCGTACCTTCCATTGCATCTCGTAAATTTATTAATGTGACTTGTTCAATAAAGGGGCTATAAATCCACATCGTTTGCCCATTCGCGACGATTAATTCTTCCTCTGGCGTAGCCACGTGCCAACGAAATTTACCCGGACGCAATATCACTAATTCACCAGCACTTTTGTTTAGTACCTTGCCTTCGTCGCTGCTAACAAGTTGGGTAAAATCAGCCTCTAACTGAGTGAATCTCTCTAACTTTTGCTTAAGTAACATCGCATCAGTTAATTCTGTAGCAAGTACAAAATTGGGTAATATTAATAAACCACATAAAATAGCCATGACTTTTTTCATTTATCTTAATCCTTAACGGGTGGTGGGGCGAGTACATCTCGATTACTATTCGCACCAGAGGGTGCACTAATAACCCCCTGAGCTTGTAACTGGTCAACTAAACGTGCAGAACGGTTGTAACCGATTCTAAACTTGCGCTGAATACTGGAAATGGATACTTTTCGAGTTTCTGTTATAAATTCAACAACTTCATCAAATAATGGATCAATATCATCTTCCCCTTCTATCTCTTCTCCAGGCAATAAGCTATCTAAGGTCATATCACCAGCCAATATGTCAGCAATATAGTTTGGCTCTCCTCTTTTTTTCCAATCGGCGACAACTCGATGCACTTCGTGGTCATCAACAAAAGCACCATGGACACGTGTCGGTACCCCGACCCAGGGGGCATAAATAACATATCACCATGACCCAATAGTGTTTCAGCCCCCTGCTGACCTAGAATAGTACGTGAATCGATTTTACTGGAAACCTGAAATGCAATACGGGTAGGAATATTTGCTTTAATTAAGCCAGTAATAACATCCACTGAGGGGCGTTGAGTGGCTAAGATTAAGTGGATACCTGCCGCTCGTGCTTTCTGTGCAATACGAGTAATTAACTCTTCACATTTTTTACCGACAATCATCATCATATCAGCAAATTCATCGACAACGACCACAATACTCGGTAATTTATGTAACTCTGGAGCGCTGACATCCATACTATCACCGGGTTTCCAAAGAGGATCCGTTAACGGCGTGCCTGCTTCTAGTGCCTCTTTCACTTTGCTGTTGTAACCTGCTAATGTTCGCACGCCAATTTCAGAGAGCAATTTATAGCGGCGCTCCATTTCGCCGACACACCAACGCAGTGCATTTGCGGCATCTTTCATATCAGTAACCACTTCAGTCAAAAGGTGTGGTATACCTTCGTAGACACTTAACTCCAACATTTTTGGATCTATCAGAATCATGCGAACATCTTCTGGCGCAGATTTATAGAGTAAGCTAACCAACATGCAGTTCACACCCACAGACTTACCCGAACCGGTCGTACCTGCGACCAACAAGTGCGGCATTTTACCTAAATCTACGACAACGGGATCACCTGAAATGTCAGCACCAAGCACCATGCTCAAGGGGGATTTTGCCTGTTGAAACGCTTCACTGCCTAATACTTCAGATGCATAAACGATGGCTCGATGTTTATTCGGTAATTCCAATGCGATAACCGCTTTTCCCGGTATTTGATCAACAACACGAACACTCATCGCGGAAAGTGCACGGGCTAAATCTTTTTCTAAACTTGAAATAGCGCTCACTTTCATCCCTGGGGCTAAGGCCAACTCGAAACGAGTAATAACAGGGCCGGGTAATACATCAACCACATCAGCTTTAATTTTAAACTCTAATAATTTACTTTCTACTAAGCGAGCCGCCGTATCGAGTTCTTCCTGTGATATCGGATTGACTTCTTTATTTGGTCTGTCTAAAAGATCAATACTTGGAAAAGGGGCTAATCCATGTTCGATTTTGCGCTGTATCACTGGTTTTGCATGATCGGGTAGATGGCTAAAATCAATTTTTACAGGTTTTATCTCCTCTTTTTCTTCATACGGAAGCGTAAGCTCATTATCGAAAATATCATCATAATCCGTATCAATTTGTAATGGAACTTCCTCTTGTTGAGCGGCAATCTCTGTCGGAGAAAAAGAAAATTCTTCATTGTAAGTCGATTTATAGTGAATACTTTGATCGTTGATTTCGACAATAGGATCTGCCTGTGCCTTTTTTTGAGGTGATAATTTTTTTGTAATAGGAAGCTCTGCTGCTTGCTCTATTTTCCTTTGTTGTCTTGCTGTTCGCCAAGCTTGTAGCTTGGCAGGAAAATTGAATAACCCCACGAAAAAGCTAATGGTCAGCGCGCCGATAGAATCAATTAATCGTAGCCAGGAAAACCCGAGTAATAATGTACTTCCAGAAATAAAAAGCGTTAATAAAATTAAATTTACAGCGAGTAAGCTAAAAAAAACTAACATACTTTGTGCAATCACATCACCAATCAACCCACCTGAGGGGTAGTAATGAAAATCGTTAAAATTCAATGATGCTAATGCAGATAAACTAAATATAGTAAAAATAAAGCCAATTATACGCAGACCTAAATTTAAAAAATCGATATCTAAACTAAATTGTGGTTTCCACAACATTGCCCAGGCCAGAAAAGTGATGATTATCGGCACAAGATAAGCTAATAAGCCAAAGGTATAAAATAAAATATCAGCACTCCACGCACCGACTCGTCCACCTGCGTTTTCTATTTCTGCAACCCACTGCTGTTGAGACCAACTTGGATCGACAGGTGAAAATGTAAAAAGTGAAATTGCAATGAAAATAGCGACAAATACGGTAATAATGATGCCAACTTCAAATAATTTTTGCACACCTGAGAGGTGATTGATCATATTTTTTTTAAGCAAAAGTTTGATCCCTATAGAATAAAAAAATCTAGCCGATATCATACAGATAACTAGGTAATAGTGTACAGGTTTACAGCTATTTTAATCTAAAAAATCATCAGGAAGTTGATGCCGTAAGCGTAACCAAATTTTACCACTTGCAAATGCCGAGTCACGGACGATTTGCATAATTCGTTCAGACTCTCCTTTTTCTAAAACTTTTTTTATGTCAGCATAAAAAGCCAACGCTATAAATCTTGCTTCCGAATTAGAAAAGTAGAAAGTACCAACTTTCCGATATAAGTCTTGCAGGCCATTTAGAATTAAAACATAAATCATGTTGTTCGATGAAACAGCAACGTGATGATAAAAATCATAATCAAACTTAGTAAAGGTTTCACTGCTGGCATCAATTGATGGTGTGTTAGCTAAGAAAGCTAAGACACTTTGGTGATTATGCTTTGCGGCCATGCGTAAAATAATTGTGCTAATATTGGTTCTTACCGACATTAGTTGGTCAATAAAGTCACTACGCCTGTCAATATCAAGTCTGGTTAATGTGCTTAAAATGTTTAAACCAGATGTTTGCCAAAAATCGTTAACTCGCGTCGCCTTACCATGCTGTATGGTGATCCAACCATCTTTAGCTAAACGCTGCAACACTTCGCGCAATGTTGTTCGGGTAACACCTATTTTATCAGCAAGCAAACGCTCTGCAGGAAGTTTTGAGTGTATTGCAATTGTACCATTCCAAATAGATTCTATTAAATATTGCTCAGCAACATCCGCAGGTCCCTTGGCTTTCACTATCATGTTTATTTTCACCTATTTTCATTTTTATAAAAAAATACAGAGATTCTTTGATAAAGCGAGTAATACTATACCCATGCTACTTCAAGATGCAAAGATATCAAGAAAAGCGTACTGCTACTAATCCGCATAAGTCTCTAATCTATAATTGGTAGATAATGATGGGGTTTGCTATTATATTTACACTGTTTTTTGTAGATTCTAATTGACTGTATGTTACTGTTGCTGTTGAATATACCCATGATACTTCAAGATGCAAAGTCAGCAAGAAAAAGAGATGCGAGACATAAAATAGAAGTATAGTGATTCTACATAGATATTTTATAACAAAGCAGATTGGTGCTCTTTTACACTAGGAATAAACTGTGCAAACAACACTAACAAACCTATCTAAACAACGCTGGCCATGGTTACTTCTTGCCGCAAGTGCATTAACTTTAGAATTATGCGCACTTTTTTTTCAACACGTGATGAAATTAGAACCCTGTGTTATGTGTGTTTATGAACGTGTTGCTATGTTAGGTATTCTATTTTCAGGTTTATTAGGGGCAACTGCACCACAAAATACCATCGTTCGTAGCAGTGGTTTTTTAATATGGATTATTAGTGCCGTTAAAGGGCTATTATTAGCGCTCCAGCATACCGATTTTCAAATGAATCCATCGC
The DNA here is from genome assembly GCF_040566515.1 of Psychromonas sp. MME2. NCBI lineage: Bacteria > Pseudomonadati > Pseudomonadota > Gammaproteobacteria > Alteromonadales > Psychromonadaceae > Psychromonas > Psychromonas sp. MME2. Next base: position 121,757 of record NZ_JBEWXI010000011.1, read on the forward strand.
CATTTGCCACCTGCGACTTCTTTCCTGATTTCCCAACTTGGGCTCCATTACATGAATGGTTTCCATGGTTATTTAACCCAACAGGTGACTGCTCTGAGATTGTTTGGCAATTTTTTGGTTATTCTATGCCGCAATGGTTAATCGTCTGTTTTACTATTTACTGCATCATATTTATCGTCGTTATATTAGGTACATTCTTTACAAAAAAATAGTATCAAGATTTCTCATTTTCTGCGCTAATAATAACCGAGGGGGCTACCGCCCCTTCTATCCCTGCATCTTACAGTACATTAAGAGTTTATTTTACACGTATTAAACTATGATATTGTTCGTCGATGTTTAGTTTAACCACTTGTGAAAGCTTCATCTTATCTATTTTCTCTATAATAACGTCACTGTAACCACGCTTATGCATCCAAGACATTGGCGATGAAAAAGCATCTTCATTAAGAATAAAGGTATCATTTAATAAAGCGCTATGATCAGCGGATTTTTTTTGGATACTAACAATCCAAATGCGCTCTTGAAAAATTTGTACTTTCTTACAAGTTTGCACAATTTTTTGCCAAGTATCCGATAAAAAGGCCATTCTCCCCCCTTTATATTTAATTATTGACGCTGCAAACTATTAGAATCAGTATGCTCTACAACTTTTCCATAAATATCAACAACCATAGTCTGTTGATAGCAAAGTTTATCTGGATAGAGTCTCATTTGTTGCACATAACTTATTAGTTTTGCTTTTTCATGCATAAAGGGAGATTGGATCAATTGTTGCTCTTTTTCAGTATCATCTGCTTTTACATCAAAAACAGTCGTGCCGCTTATATCTACTTTTCCAGCAGCTAATACACAAATGCCGCGCGGTATAACTAAGGAGTGCATAACGTCATTTGTTTGTTGGTTCCACATCCAATAGCCGCTTTCATGATGTATAACTTTATCATCACCATGACGTTGCACCTTTTGTATATAATGCACCGCACTTAATACTTCTTGCTCCGCATTAGTGACTTCGGAGGCTTCACTAAATGTCATGGTTTCATAATAATTGTTATTTTCTATACCATCAGGTTCGGGCGCAACATCTTTGCCCGCGTTACCAAACCATGTACCAATCAAGCCAGTTAAAGGGCCGTAATTAACGCATTTCTCATTCATATTAACGATCACTTTCTGATTTTATTTTACATTAACATATCAATTTATTGTTAAGCTACCCCATCCTTCAACTAAAGATTAGTAATGGCAACGGGCGGATCAATAAAGCCTTGATAAGCTTCTGTGTGCAATGAACGCATTGATTGTAAATGCTGTTCATTTTGAATGCCTGTCATGACCACTTTAATATTTAGGCCATGGGCAATGCTAATTAAAGCCTGACAAAGTGATAAATTATATTGTCTATCAACTTCTTCGTTGCTGCCATAGGATGACAAAGAGAGATCCAATTTAATATAATAGGGTTGAATTTCTCTTAGATAGTCTAATGAATCTAGCTGTCTACCACAATTATCGACACCAAAACGAGCACCTGCATTATTGATAATATTACAGAGTTCAAGACAAATCTCTAAATCATTAGTGACCCCCGATTCAGGGAGGTCAAAGTGAAGCATCTGAGTATTCTCAACTGACTGCAAGTATTCTGTTAACCATGCATGAAACTCTAAATCCACTAAACTTTCTCTACACAAATTGACCGCTATTGGTTCGCTCACCATAGTAAGTAACTGTTTATCGGCAATATTCTGTAATAAGCAACAATCTAAACTTGTCCCCAACGAAGAACGTTCGACATAGGGCATAAACTGCCCTGCTGGTACTATTTTGTTGTCTATTTGTAAGCGCGAATAGACTTCACGATGCATAACATTACCGCTATCAATGAGGTTAATAGGCTGCCACTGAAGAATAAATTGATTATTACTAATTGCATCACTTAAACGGGTACGCCAATCTTCTCGACTTAATCCCTGTTGCGTGTTGACTGAATACCAACTACTTACTTGCTCTGCTTGTAGTGCTTGCTGTAGTGCGTTGTCCGCTTGCGATAACAACTCCATGCGTGTTACTTCATCGACTCTTTCAGCAATCCCGATAGCAAAGTTACTATTACTTTGACATCCAGCTTTCGTCATCTCTTGATTAATCAAACGAATAAGTGATTGTAAATAGGTGGTTAACTGTTCTTTGTCTGCTTTCATCACTACAAATGCAAATTCAGTATTGGATATACGTGCAATAATTGCATTGTTAGATAAAACGGACTTGAATTGATTAGCTAATACCTTAATGGTCTCATCTCTTACTTTAAAACCATATTTACTATGTATATCTTCTAACCAATCAAGTTTGGCTAACATTAAACCACCAAATCCAGGTTCATCTAGCCAGCTATTAAGTTGCCCCGTTAAATATAAACGGTTCGGCAGTGTCGATACAGGATCGATTAATTTATCATGTTTTAGAGTCTTAACCTGATCGTCAAGGGAGCTAAAAACAAGTTGAAGTTGCCCTGACATAGAGTTAATTGCTGCCACGACGTCACTCAATTCACGTGTTTTAGGCAACGGCATATCCTGACTAAAATTACGTTTAGCAATATCAGCCGCATGTGTCGCCACTTCATGTAACGGTCGTAATATAGATTTAAGACGTAGGCGCATTAAGAAAATGGAGAGTAAAAAAAGTGCTGAAAGTACCATTGCCGTATCATTCATAATTCGCCATAACTCTCGATAGCCAATGGCAGGATTAGATTCTATTTTTAGCTTAGCTAATTGTAACCAACCGGAGGTAATAACAACTTCAGATACTTGCGGTTCAAAAAGTTGTAAATCAATAAACCACTGTGGCACCTCACGACTGACAATGGGATTTTCCCATACTTGCTCTTTTTGATCGCTTAACCAAATTAAATTTACCTTCTGATAAAAGCCCCCTTCAAAAATCACATTGATTAACGTATCAACAGTTGCGGTATCACCAACTTCTAAGTGAGGTTTTAACATTAAACTTAAGGATGTCGTTGTATTATTTAAATCCGACTCCATTTGGTTAGTCATAAAAGCTCTGGTTTCTGTAAATTGAAAATATACTAAACTGCACATTACCAATAAAAACAGTCCAAATAACAAGGAATTTATCTGGTTAAAAAGGGTCATTGATCAATTACTCCAAGTTTAGTTTTGGTTTTCTCATCGTTGAGATTCGCATACGTTGATTCAGATTTGACCAACGCTTTAAACGTTCCGATTTTCCAGCAAGCACGCCTTGCCCTTTTTCTTTATTCATCCAAAGTTGCTTACCATTAAAACTATAAACAGGTATTAAGTCCTGTCTTTGGTTTGCAGGTTTAATTTGTCCAATAAGGTTATCTAAAATCAATGGTATGGCATTAGGTGTTTCATAATACGCAACCACCATATGATACTGGTTAAGTTTAACCGCTTTTACCATAGTAATACGCATTTTTTCATCGGGGATACCTAACTCGAGCAAGGTAAAATACTTTGCAATGGCAAAATCTTCACAATCGCCCCCATTAACACCTAAAAATTCAACGGGAGTGGCCCAATAGTTTTTTAGTCCCCACAGCTTAATATCATCAACAAAATGGAGTAGATTAAAAAAATTATTAATCTTTTCTAGCTTATCCAATGAGGATAAAGGTAACGCTGTTTCCATTACATTAAACCAAGCTTGGCCACGTAAATAAGCGCGTTCACCATAATTTTGATGCAGTGCATTTAAGATTTTTTGTTGCTCTAAATGGTTTAATAAACCAGCACAGGCAATGCTTGAAACTATTAGTAAAAAACTAATTAGATACAAACTAATTTGGCTGTGAATATAGCGCATAAGATAACTAACTATTCGCTAGGTTCATCAACGCTATAAATCGTCCACTTCAAATCATTAACGGAATATTCCCCACTAATTTCAGCAACGATACGTCGATTTTTAGCATGAATATATTCATCGTCTCCCTCTAGCATCAGTCGTTCAAAACCATAACCTATCGCTGTAATTCTTGTTACATCGATAGCAAATTCATTAACCAGTATGTTTTTAATCGCTTCAGCTCGACGTTGTGACAACAGTTGATTATGTGAACGTGTTCCCCTAATGCTGGTATGCCCTTCGATAACAAGCGTTGTAGCTGGATAACGCCCCATGAATGTCGCTAAAGATTCTATTTCGCTAAAATACTCTGGTTTAACCTGATAGGAGTCAATATCAAAGTTAACTAATAATTCAAAACGCGCTGTTTCGATATGCAGGGCACTACAACCGTCATTATCTACTAATGCGCCAGCAGGTGAGTCAGGGCATTTATCTCGTGCAATAATAACGCCGTCCGCTTCACTATCCGATAAATCAAACACTTGAGGGGTTGGCTCTGGGGTCATATCGATAACTTGTACAGAACAAGCTGCCGTAAACGTTAGCAAAAATAATGGTATTAAAAATCTCATTGTTCCACTCCTCCAGCAAATTGCGTTTCACCCTGCCATGATGCGGGACGCGTAACGCGAAATGATTTAACAAGTTTCCCCATAGCATGTAAAATTCTATATTGTGCTGTAATTTCACTCATTTCCGCATCAAGGTAATCTCGGCGAGATTGGTATAGTTCATTCTCTGTATCTAATAAATCCAGCAAACTTCTCTGCCCAACTTTAAACTGCTCTTTGTAATCAGACTGCGTATCCTTTGAGGCAATGACATGCATTTTTATATATTTTTTCTGTAAATTTAGTTGTTCAAACGCATTCCAAGAAAGAATAAAACCTTCCGTGACTTGTCGATGAACATTACGATTGAGCTCTTCTGCTTCATTGGTTTTATAGGCGGTTTCTTTTGCGTAGGCTTTGTCTTTGCCTCCTGCAAAAATATTATAGGAAAAACGTACCATCGCTTGAACGTTATTATTCTCACTACCAACATTGTCATTGAGTCCCCAACCATCTTCACCATTAACATTGTCACTATGCGTTGCGCTAAGCTCTAAGGTTATACGTGGAAAATAGTTAGCTTTCGATGATTCATGTTGTGCCCTAGCTGAGCTAATATCATTAGCAGCAGCCTTAATAACTGGGTTATTGCTTAAAGCACTTTGCAATCCAACTTCTTGGTCTGCAGGTAGTAGTGAGGCATCAGGATAAGGAATAACTAAATTCTCAGGGCGTTGATTAATAACACGGTAAAAAGTAACTTTGCTATCAATGTAATTATTTTTTGCCGCAATCAGGTTGGAGTGAGCCTTAGCTAAACGGCCATTAATTTGTGATAAATCTGCGCTACTACTAAAACCAGAATCAGTGCGTTGTTTAATTTGCTCATATATTTCTTCATGTGATTGTAAATTTTTTTCTGATAAAACGACTAGTTTCTCTGCCTTAATTAAATCAACATAAACTTTGCTAATTTGTAATGCGAGATCCTCAGCAAGTGCGTATAGGCGCCATTGTTCTGCACTGGTTGCATAGCTTGTACGTTTCACTTCGTTCTCAGTGAGAAAACCATTAAAAATATTTTGAGAAAGGCTAATACCAATTTCGCTGCGCATTAAATCTTCATGATCATCGCCATCATCACTCCGGCGTGTGCTTGGGCTATCTGTATACTCATAACCATAGCCACCATTTAAATCAATACTTGGTAAATACCCCGACTGGGATTGTTCAACTTGTTTCTCCTTCGCTTTAAAACGCGTATAAGCTGCTCGGATCTCCGGATTGCTATCAAATGCATAGGCAACGGCTTGCTCTAAGGATTGAGCGTTAGCGATAGTCGGTAGCAACAGCGAAGCAACCAATAAGCCGGATATGTTTTTTTTAAAATAGACAAAATGATTACGTTTCATGTTAACTCCATTTAATGTACTAGCTATTACGACTAGTATTCCCTAAGAGCCATCTCTTGTGCTCTTAATATTGGGTTTAATATATATTCTAAAACTGTTCTTTTACTAATAATGACATCAACACTGGTCATCATCCCAGGTATAATCGGCATCTCGTTATTATCTTTACCATATACACTCGATTCCGTCGTTCTTACCCTGATGATGTAATAGCTATTGCCCTCTTCATCTTGTGTCGTATCCGCACTAATATGCTCAACAATACCGTCTAATCCACCATAACGAGTAAAATCATAGGCCGTTATTTTTACACGGGCAGGTAACCCAACATGAATAAATCCAATATCTTTAGGTGATATTTTAGCCTCGACTAATAACTTGTCCTGCGTCGGTACAATCTCTAATAACTTTTGACCCGGTTGTACCACACCACCTAATGTAGTGATATAAATTGTTTTTATTGTGCCCACAACGGGGGATATTATCAGAGCCTTGTTTACTTTATCTTGAACTCCCACCTGTGCTTCGGTAATTCTTGAAAATTTAGTTTGTAATTCGTTAAGCTGTTTGCGCACATCAGTGCGATATGCGAGTACGGCTTCACGGCGTTTTAACACGGCTTCTTCGAGAGCCGATTCAAGCTTTGGTTTTAATAGACGTAGAGCCGATAATTCACCAGCAATATCATTTACATTTCGTTCAAGTTTAAGCAATTCTATTTCTGGCACGATATTTTTTTCTGCCAGAGGACGCGTTAATTTCAACTCTCGGTTAGCGATATTTAAACTTGTTTTTAATGTCGATATTTTAGAGTCTAACTCTTTAATTTCCTGCTGACGTTGAGTAATTTGTTGTGCCTGTATCGCCACTTGGTTACTCAGGTTACTGAGGCGGGTAGTATACTCATGTTGTTGACGGGAAACCAATTTACTTGAAGTTGCTATCAGATCGTCAGGAAAGACTAAGTTATCCGTGGTAATTTTAATTTGTAGCTTCCACTCTTTTACATCAGCAACTAATATGCTGCTCAATTCTGAGCGTAAACGAATAATATCCGCTCTTAATGCATCAACCTCTTTATTTTGTTGCGCCATATCCGAGCGAAAACGAGTATCGTCGATACGCGCTAAACTCTGCCCCTTACTAACTGACATCCCTTCTTTAACGTATAGCTCTTGTAAGATACCACCATCAAGACTTTGTATAACCTGAATTTGAGATGATGGGATAATTTTCCCCTGCCCTCTTGTTATACGATCCAATTTTGCAAAATATGCCCAAACAAAAAAACAACAAAAAAGTGCTGCCAACGACCAAATGGTTAAGCGATGAATACTGGGTGCTTGAATTAATATTGCGCCGTATACATCATCGGCCATCTCTAAGTCTTGTTTAGATATTTTCATTGTCTGCTCCTGTACCTAGCAAACCTTTTTTTAATTCTTGTATAATTATATCTTTAGCTCTATCGGCGATAATTTTTCCATTATGTAAAACAATAATTCTATCAACTAACTGCAATAGGTGCATTTTATGGGTAATGAGAAGTAACGTCCTATTTTCAGCGGTTTGTTGCATTGATTTGATAAAAAGCTTTTCTGCACGCGCATCCAAACTGGCGGTAGGTTCATCAAGTAATAAAATTTGTGGATCATGTAAAATAGCACGTGCAAGTGCGACAGCTTGCCGTTGTCCACGTGATAAAGATTTACCGCCTTCTCCGACTTGTAGATCTAATCCCTCTGATTCCAAATCAGTAAATAAATTCACCCCAGATAATTGCACGGCACGAATCAATTGATACTCAGTAATTTGCCGAGTACCAAATAAAATATTATCTTTAATTGAGCCATGGAAAAGTACAATATCTTGCGGAAGATAACCAAAATTTCGACGCAAATCACTCGCATGAATCTGACCTTGGTGTAAGCCATCATAGCGAATACTACCCTGCGTTGGTTGATATAAACCGAGTAGCACTTTCGCTAAACTCGATTTACCTGAGCCATTACGACCTATGATCGCTATTTTTTCATGTGGTTTAATGGTTATTGATAGCGGGTACAGTGCGGGTTTTGTCACGTCAGGATAATTAAAGCTAACATGATCAAGGGTAATATGCCCCTCTAATTTACTACGGCTGATGAGGTGCCCTTTATTTTCAAATTCGCCCTCTTGTTTCATAATGCCATCAAGTTGTCGTAATGAACTCATTGTCTGGTTATAACGCATCATCAAAGAAGCAATCTTAGCCATTGGGCCAATCGCTCTGCTAGAAAGCATTACCGCTGCAATAATTCCGCCCATGGAAATTAAACCATCGGAAACACGATAAACCCCTAAAACTATCACGCCCACGGTTGCAAACTGGACAATAAAACTTGACACATTAGCAACAGAATTAGTTAACATTTTACTTTTTAATTGCCAATTTGATGTGTGTCCCAACATTTGTTGCCAGGCATTTTGGACAATTCCTTCAGCACCATTGGCTTTAATCGACTCAAGTGTCGAGAGAGTTTCAATTAAATGACCATGTCGCAATCCTGAAAACTTATTGGTTTCTTCAATCGCTACACGTAATTTAGGTTGCACCATGAAGCTATAGGCGAGAATTAACAGCGTAGCGATAACTGCAAAAATAACTAAGTCTCCAGCAACGATGTATATGATAAACATAAATAATAGAGAAAAAGGTAAATCAACCAGAGCGGTAATTGTTGCTGAAGATAAAAATTCACGAACACTGTCAAACTCACCAAGCTGCTTCGCCATTCCCCCGACACTCGGTGCTCGCTTTTCTAATGGAATGCCAACCGCTTTAGCGAACAGTTGCGATGAGATTTTCACGTCCATTTTTTTGCCAGCAATATCAATTAAATAACTACGTAATTGCTTTAATATTAAATCAAATATATAGGCTACACCACCTCCTATAGCTAGTACCCAGAGGGTCTCAAAGGCTAAATTTGGTACAACTTTGTCGTAAATATTCATGACAAATAATGGGGAGATTAAAGCAAATATATTAACTAAAATGGAAGCAATAATAACATCACGGTAAATAGGTAATGATTGTCGTATATTTTGCCACAGCCAATGCTGCTCAGTATCATTGATATGTACGTCAAAATCGCGATCACCGTGGTACTTTTGTTTAACTAAAAATAAATATCCAACATAAACTGACTCAAGCTCTTCGATGCTTAATTGCGCCTCTCCTCCACTTTCAGATAAAGTGACAATTGCTTTGTTATTTTTTATATCAAGCGATTGCAAAATGCAGGCTTTTTGATCTTTAAGTAACAATATGCAAGGTAGAAACATCGCCGCAATGTCATTTAATCCTTTACGGCTTAATTTGCTGCTTAATCCCGCACGTGCAGCTGCCTGTGGAAAAAGTTCCGCTGATAATTTACTACTATTAAGAGGTAAACCAGCAGATAAAGCTTCTGCAGAACAAGGGTTACCAAAAAATTCGCTAAGAATAACTAGAGAATCAAGCAGTGGATCCGCGCCACCGCCTTGATTTCTATCGATATTCCATTGTGCCTTTGAAGTTGTCGATTCCATTCAATAACATACTCATAAATTAAAAATAAACATATAGCCATGCTACTCAAGATGCAAAGTTAGCAAGAAAAAGCATATTGCAGTAACATCGGTCTAGATACAAAAAGTTTGTTATAGAGCAAAAGCAAGCCGAACAGATACTTTTGCACATTTATACCAATCGGAATAAATAGCTGATCTATTTTACTGGTTAAAATAACTTACTTTTTTGTTGTAAGTTTCGCAAAGGGAACAACCATTTGCGTCAACTTACGCCTCAAATTAAGCCATTTTTCCTGCGCAAAATTTAGATCACTAATTAACGAGCATCATCGGCTATTTCAATCAGAACCACACTCTCATCAGTACTACTTGTATCGCTAATGATTAAGGGGCCAGAAGTTTCATCATTAAACAAGTTATTAATCACTAATCTGTCAGGTTCACCTTGCAATTCAACAGTATTGGGAGTTTCGCTATCAACTTCAGCCATGACAAGAGAATCATCGGCCTGTGAAAAATCTAATAGTTCATCTAAACGCCCCCCCTGTTCAACATGCAGAATATCACTAATTTCAAGCTGCAGTGCATCATCCATATCGAATTCAGTTTTATTTGCAAACACTTCATTACCTGAATCATTTATCACTGATGTGGGCGTTTCACTGATATATGTAGATACTAGGTTAAAATCATCCTCAATACGTGCATCAAAATCAGTTTCATCATAATCGGCGTAAATCTCAAGCATATCTTGAACATGCACCATGGCAGCATCTTCGGAAATAGCTGAGTGTCCAGTTTCTTCAATAATTGCAATAAGATCCTGCTCTGAGATAGTTGATAAATCAAAATCATTATCTGAAAAGGCATCACGCATCGCCTGTGTAATAACAATGCCATTATAGGCATCACCATCAGAGTCTAAGGACTGCAATAGTACCGCCATGTTTTCGACATATTCATCATTAACATCCGTTCTCGCTACATTAGCTAAATCTTGCAAGAAAATTTGCTCATCATTGATACTATCTGTATCCACAGAGCCAAGCACAACTTCACCTAGCTTGAAGGTGACCGTATCACCTGAAACATAATTGAAAGAGCCATTATCCCCTGTTAACCCTGTTATACCTGAAGATGTAGAGTAGTTAAGTCCGGAGACTATACCATCGATGAATACGCCTTCTTTAACATCGGCACTACTCACATTATAGGTTTTGTTATCCCCACCAAAATAGATGTTTTCAACATTTTTTACACTCAATGAAACATCGGAATTAGTGTTTTGAATTTGCAAAGTACTGCCGACTTTTGTGTATGTGAAATCGTTAGAGTACCCCAGTGCAAAAACAATCGTATCTTTGCCTGCGCCCATGTCAACAGTCCCAGCATTGAGCGTTGATAACTCCTGCATTGATTGGTTAAAGGTCAATAAGTCATCCCCTTTCCCCATTCTGATAACCGCTGAATTTGTAATATCATCACCAACAAAAAGTTTATCATCACCATTGGCGGTATTAATATCGTGCCGAATCTGGCCTTGCACAGAGATAATATCATCATCATCTTCAGTCACAAGATCACTCACGGTATCAGCAGCAATAGCAGTAATAACAGATAGTGCTGAAGAACTATTATTGACAGTAATATTGATAGGTGAAGATATTGAATTGGTATCTCCATTAGAACTTTCTGTCGCAGTCGATACTACATTTAATGTATAGCTTGTCGGAGCTTCGACATTAATAGTCTTCAATTCAATATTATCTAAAGACCAGTTTGATATATCTATGCTTGTAGTAAAAGAGTCCGCCGTAAAGAGATGAATGCCATCCGTCAATGTAAAGCCCACTGGAATGTCGTTTATTACAACAGAGAGGGTTTCAGAACCATCAACATCGTTTAAGGCTGTAGCTATTTGTAGACTGACTGAAGTACCTTCATCAACGATAATGTCATCGGTAACGTTAACCGCTTTTTCGAAGGTTATCGAATTAATTAAATAATCATCATCTTTAAAAGGAGCAGTGAAAATGATCTCATCAAAAGACGAACCATTATTGGGTTTAAAAGTTAAAGCGGGATCAATACGATCAGTTCCACCTTTGTGCACCCCCAATCCAACAACTGCCCCATCTTTCCTAAACTCATAGGCTGCAGATTCGTTGGAGTTTTTCCAAGAAAAAGCAACATCAACTGAAGAGACATCTTGCTCAAATTTAACTACAAGGGATTCCGATTGACCTTTCTCGTTATTATTATTACTTTTATAACCTAACTCTGCATCCGCACCACTAGCCGCTCCACTCACACCGAAACCATCGTGATTTGTATTTTTCTCAACACTAATAGTTGTTGCCTTACCTGCTGCATTAAATGCGCTGACGATAAAGCCACTATTTGTATCGCTAACATTGGCAACTGAAATTTCTTGGCTTACTTTTATTTCATTTGTAATATTAAGTGATGGAGCATTGGCAAAAGGATCATTATCTATTATTGTCGTATTAACACTAGCGGTGCCTATGACTACATTTTCAAATCCACCTCCCGTCACATTTTCGATGCGAATATTAAAGGACTCTGCGCCTTCTGCTGCAACATCATCAATAGTATTAACGATAAGTTGTGCTGTTAATTGGTTCGGTAAAAAGGTAACCGTTTGAGTCACAGGGTTCATATCACCTGAAGCCGTGGTAACATGGTCAATCACGACATCAACGGTCATCTCTTCACGAGGAGCATGGCTCAATGTTAGTGTATAAGTAGCTTGACCACCTTCATCGACAGAGGTATCACCATCTATAGAAAGCGTGGTATCTGTTATTGTGTCAGTAATCAACGTTTTTACAACGGTACTATCGGCATTAAAAATGAGGCGTTCAAAGTTTCCGCCACTGGCCGAGGTAACAGCATTAATTAAATCACTGCTATCGAGGTAGACATCTTCATTCGCAGCAACAACATATTTTAACGTACCACTAACATCACCATCTGCAATGATAATGTTGCCCAAATTAGTTTTTACAATTGTTTCACCTTGACTAGCATTAGTCAGTGTAGCGGTATAAGTAATAGTATCACCAGCTTCACTAATGTGGGTTTTATCAACACTTAAACTGACTGAAGTATTATCAATAGTGTCAACAATTTTGGTCTGCACTATCATAGGATCAATTCTCAATCCTTCAAAGTTTCCTCCAGTTACATTTTCAATAACATTTTTTACAAAACTTGAATTTTCAAGATAAACATCTTCAGTATCAACAACATCGTAGACTAAAACCCCTGAACTCTCCCCATCGGCGATGGTAATGGTGCCTAAGGTCGTTTCAATGGTGGTTATGCCTTGGCTGGCATGGCTTAAGGTCGCCGTGTAGGTGAGCGTATCACCCGCTTCACTTATTTGAGTTTTATCAACTCTCATACTGACACGAGTGTAATCTATATTGTCTTGGATTGCTGTCTCAACGGGGCTATTATCTGACTCTAATTGCTCAAAGTTGCCGCCAGTGGCGGAAGTGATCGCATTGCTGATAGCATCATTATCTAGATAAACATCATCAATACCCGTCACAAGATACTCTAAGGTGCCACTGCTTTGCCCATCGCCAATGGTAATGGTGCCCAAGGTTGTTTCAATGGTGGTTATGCCTTGGCTGGCATCGCTTAAGGTCGCCGTGTAGGTGAGCGTCGCACCCGTTTCGCTAATTTGCTCTTTATCGACGCTGAGGATGACCGTGGTGCTATCAATAGTATCGACAATCGCCGTCTCAACGGGGCTATAATCTGGCTCTAATTGCTCAAAGTTGCCACCGGAGACGGAAGTGATCGCATTGCTCATGCTGCTATTATCTAAGTAAACATCGTCACTGGCGCCAACCACATACTCTAAGGTGCCACTGCTTTGTCCATCGCCAATGGTAATGGTGCCCAAGGTTGTTTCAATGGTGGTTATGCCTTGGCTGGCATCGCTTAAGGTCGCCGTGTAGGTGAGCGTATCACCCGCTTCGCTAATTTGTTTTTTATCAACAGTTAAGTTAACTGACGTGGAGTCTAGTATACTTATTACATTGATCGTCGAGGTGGTGGTCGCCGTCGCACCATCATCATCGGTGGTTACCAAGGTAATGGTTGCCTCACCAAAGAAATTCTCTGCGGGCGTAAAGGTGATCGTGCCATCGGTTTCATTCACCGTCACACTGCCCTGTGCTGCGGGGACAGTGGCAACGGTTGAGACGATAGTGCCATCAATATCCGCCGCTTGATAAGGAACGGTAATGCTACCCGAGTCTTCATCTATGCTGCCGTTGTCTGCACTCAACGTTGGCGCATCATTAATATCATTGACGGTGATCGTCGAGGTGGTGGTCGCCGTCGCGCCATCATCATCGGTGGTTACCAAGGTAATGGTTGCCTCACCAAAGAAGTTCGGCGCTGGGGTAAAGGTGATCGTGCCATCGGTTTCATTCACCGTCACACTGCCCTGTGCTGCGGGGACAGTGGCAACGGTTGAGACGATAGTGCCATCAATATCCGCCGCTTGATAAGGAACGGTAATGCTGCCCGAATCTTCATCCATGCTGCCATTGTCCACACTTATCGTGGGGGCATCATTAATATCATTGACGGTAATGGTCGAGGTGGTGGTTGCCGTCGCGCCATCATCATCGGTGGTTACCAAGGTAATGGTTGCCTCACCAAAGAAGTTCGGCGCTGGGGTAAAGGTGATCGTGCCATCGGTTTCATTCACCGTCACACTGCCCTGTGCTGCGGGGACAGTGGCAACGGTTGAGACGATAGTGCCATCAATATCCGCCGCTTGATAAGGAACGGTAATGCTGCCCGAATCTTCATCCATGCTGCCATTGTCCACACTTATCGTGGGGGCATCATTAATATCATTGACGGTGATCGTCGAGGTGGTGGTCGCCGTCGCACCATCATTATCAGTGGTTACCAAGGTAATGGTTGCCTCACCAAAGAAATTCTCAGCAGGCGTAAAGGTGATCGTGCCATCGGTTTCATTCACCGTCACACTGCCCTGCTCAGCAGGTACTGTAGCTACCGTTGAGACGATAGTGCCATCAATATCCGCCGCTTGATAGGGAACAGTAATACTGCCCGAGTCTTCATCCATGCTGCCGTTGTCTGCACTCAACGTTGGCGCATCATTAATATCATTCACGGAGATCGTCGAGGTGGTGGTCGCCGTCGCGCCATCATCATCGGTGGTTACCAAGGTAATGGTTGCCTCACCAAAGAAATTCTCAGCAGGCGTAAAGGTGATCGTGCCATCGGTTTCATTCACCGTCACACTGCCCTGTGCTGCGGGGACAGTGGCAACGGTTGAGACGATAGTGCCATCAACATCAGCGGCCTGATAAGGAACGGTAATGCTGCCGAGTCTTCATCCATGCTGCCGTTGTCTGCACTCAACGTTGGCGCATCATTAATATCATTCACGGAGATCGTCGAGGTGGTGGTCGCCGTCGCGCCATCATTATCAGTGGTTACCAAGGTAATGGTTGCCTCACCAAAGAAGTTCGGCGCTGGGGTAAAGGTGATCGTGCCATCGGTTTCATTCACCGTCACACTGCCCTGCGCTGCGGGGACAGTGGCAACGGTTGAGACGATAGTGCCATCAATATCCGCCGCTTGATAGGGAACAGTAATACTGCCCGAGTCTTCATCCATGCTGCCGTTGTCTGCACTCAACGTTGGCGCATCATTAATATCATTCACGGAGATCGTCGAGGTGGTGGTCGCCGTCGCGCCATCATTATCAGTGGTTACCAAGGTAATGGTTGCCTCACCAAAGAAGTTCGGCGCTGGGGTAAAGGTGATCGTGCCATCGGTTTCATTCACCGTCACACTGCCCTGTGCTGCGGGGACAGTGGCAACGGTTGAGACGATAGTGCCATCAATATCCGCGGCCTGATAGGGAACGGTAATGCTACCCGAGTCTTCATCCATGCTGCCGTTGTCTGCACTCAACGTTGGCGCATCATTAATATCATTGACGGTGATCGTCGAGGTGGTGGTCGCCGTCGCACCATCATCATCGGTGGTTACCAAGGTAATGGTTGCCTCACCAAAGAAGTTCGGCGCTGGGGTAAAGGTGATCGTGCCATCGGTTTCATTCACCGTCACACTGCCCTGTGCTGCGGGGACAGTGGCAACGGTTGAGACGATAGTGCCATCAACATCAGCGGCCTGATAAGGAACGGTAATGCTGCCCGAATCTTCATCCATGCTGCCATTGTCCACACTTATCGTGGGGGCATCATTAATATCATTGACGGTAATGGTCGAGGTGGTGGTTGCCGTCGCGCCATCATCATCGGTGGTTACCAAGGTAATGGTTGCCTCACCAAAGAAGTTCGGCGCTGGGGTAAAGGTGATCGTGCCATCGGTTTCATTCACCGTCACACTGCCCTGCGCTGCGGGGACAGTGGCAACGGTTGAGACGATAGTGCCATCAATATCCGCCGCTTGATAGGGAACAGTAATACTGCCCGAGTCTTCATCCATGCTGCCGTTGTCTGCACTCAACGTTGGCGCATCATTAATATCATTCACGGAGATCGTCGAGGTGGTGGTCGCCGTCGCGCCATCATTATCAGTGGTTACCAAGGTAATGGTTGCCTCACCAAAGAAGTTCGGCGCTGGGGTAAAGGTGATCGTGCCATCGGTTTCATTCACCGTCACACTGCCCTGTGCTGCGGGGACAGTGGCAACGGTTGAGACGATAGTGCCATCAATATCCGCGGCCTGATAGGGAACGGTAATGCTACCCGAGTCTTCATCCATGCTGCCGTTGTCTGCACTCAACGTTGGCGCATCATTAATATCATTGACGGTGATCGTCGAGGTGGTGGTCGCCGTCGCACCATCATCATCGGTGGTTACCAAGGTAATGGTTGCCTCACCAAAGAAATTCTCAGCAGGCGTAAAGGTGATCGTGCCATCGGTTTCATTCACCGTCACACTGCCCTGCTCAGCAGGTACTGTAGCTACCGTTGAGACGATAGTGCCATCAATATCCGCCGCTTGATAGGGAACAGTAATACTGCCCCAATCTTCATCCATGCTGCCGTTGTCTGCACTTATCGTGGGGGCATCATTAATATCATTGACGGTGATCGTCGAGGTGGTGGTCGCCGTCGCGCCATCATTATCAGTGGTTACCAAGGTAATGGTTGCCTCACCAAAGAAGTTCGGCGCTGGGGTAAAGGTGATCGTGCCATCGGTTTCATTCACCGTCACACTGCCCTGTGCTGCGGGGACAGTGGCAACGGTTGAGACGATAGTGCCATCAATATCCGCGGCCTGATAGGGAACGGTAATGCTGCCCGAGTCTTCATCCATGCTGCCGTTGTCTGCACTCAACGTTGGCGCATCATTAATATCATTGACGGTGATCGTCGAGGTGGTGGTCGCCGTCGCACCATCATCATCGGTGGTTACCAAGGTAATGGTTGCCTCACCAAAGAAGTTCGGCGCTGGGGTAAAGGTGATCGTGCCATCGGTTTCATTCACCGTCACACTGCCCTGTGCTGCGGGGACAGTGGCAACGGTTGAGACGATAGTGCCATCAATATCCGCGGCCTGATAGGGAACAGTAATGCTGCCCGAATCTTCATCCATGCTGCCGTTGTCAACACTTATCGTGGGGGCATCATTAATATCATTAACGGTGATCGTCGAGGTGGTGGTCGCCGTCGCGCCATCATTATCAGTGGTTACCAAGGTAATGGTTGCCTCACCAAAGAAGTTCGGCGCTGGGGTAAAGGTGATCGTGCCATCGGTTTCATTCACAGTCACACTGCCCTGTGCTGCGGGGACAGTGGCAACGGTTGAGACGATAGTGCCATCAATATCCGCGGCCTGATAGGGAACGGTAATGCTACCCGAGTCTTCATCCATGCTGCCGTTGTCTGCACTCAACGTTGGCGCATCATTAATATCATTGACGGTGATCGTCGAGGTGGTGGTCGCCGTCGCACCATCATCATCGGTGGTTACCAAGGTAATGGTTGCCTCACCAAAGAAGTTCGGCGCTGGGGTAAAGGTGATCGTGCCATCGGTTTCATTCACCGTCACACTGCCCTGTGCTGCGGGGACAGTGGCAACGGTTGAGACGATAGTGCCATCAACATCAGCGGCCTGATAAGGAACGGTAATGCTGCCCGAATCTTCATCCATGCTGCCATTGTCCACACTTATCGTGGGGGCATCATTAATATCATTGACGGTAATGGTCGAGGTGGTGGTTGCCGTCGCGCCATCATCATCGGTGGTTACCAAGGTAATGGTTGCCTCACCAAAGAAGTTCGGCGCTGGGGTAAAGGTGATCGTGCCATCGGTTTCATTCACCGTCACACTGCCCTGCGCTGCGGGGACAGTGGCAACGGTTGAGACGATAGTGCCATCAATATCCGCCGCTTGATAGGGAACAGTAATACTGCCCGAGTCTTCATCCATGCTGCCGTTGTCTGCACTCAACGTTGGCGCATCATTAATATCATTCACGGAGATCGTCGAGGTGGTGGTCGCCGTCGCGCCATCATTATCAGTGGTTACCAAGGTAATGGTTGCCTCACCAAAGAAGTTCGGCGCTGGGGTAAAGGTGATCGTGCCATCGGTTTCATTCACCGTCACACTGCCCTGTGCTGCGGGGACAGTGGCAACGGTTGAGACGATAGTGCCATCAATATCCGCGGCCTGATAGGGAACGGTAATGCTACCCGAGTCTTCATCCATGCTGCCGTTGTCTGCACTCAACGTTGGCGCATCATTAATATCATTGACGGTGATCGTCGAGGTGGTGGTCGCCGTCGCACCATCATCATCGGTGGTTACCAAGGTAATGGTTGCCTCACCAAAGAAATTCTCAGCAGGCGTAAAGGTGATCGTGCCATCGGTTTCATTCACCGTCACACTGCCCTGCTCAGCAGGTACTGTAGCTACCGTTGAGACGATAGTGCCATCAATATCCGCCGCTTGATAGGGAACAGTAATACTGCCCGAATCTTCATCCATGCTGCCGTTGTCTGCACTTATCGTGGGGGCATCATTAATATCATTGACGGTGATCGTCGAGGTGGTGGTCGCCGTCGCGCCATCATTATCAGTGGTTACCAAGGTAATGGTTGCCTCACCAAAGAAGTTCGGCGCTGGGGTAAAGGTGATCGTGCCATCGGTTTCATTCACCGTCACACTGCCCTGTGCTGCGGGGACAGTGGCAACGGTTGAGACGATAGTGCCATCAATATCCGCGGCCTGATAGGGAACGGTAATGCTGCCCGAGTCTTCATCCATGCTGCCGTTGTCTGCACTCAACGTTGGCGCATCATTAATATCATTGACGGTGATCGTCGAGGTGGTGGTCGCCGTCGCACCATCATCATCGGTGGTTACCAAGGTAATGGTTGCCTCACCAAAGAAGTTCGGCGCTGGGGTAAAGGTGATCGTGCCATCGGTTTCATTCACCGTCACACTGCCCTGTGCTGCGGGGACAGTGGCAACGGTTGAGACGATAGTGCCATCAATATCCGCGGCCTGATAGGGAACAGTAATACTGCCCGAGTCTTCATCCATGCTGCCGTTGTCTGCACTCAACGTTGGCGCATCATTAATATCATTGACGGTAATGGTCGAGGTGGTGGTTGCCGTCGCGCCATCATCATCGGTGGTTACCAAGGTAATGGTTGCCTCACCAAAGAAATTCTCTGCAGGCGTAAAGGTGATCGTGCCATCGGTTTCATTCACCGTCACACTGCCATGCTCAGCAGGTACTGTAGCTACCGTTGAGACGATAGTGCCATCAATATCCGCGGCCTGATAGGGAACGGTAATGCTGCCCGAGTCTTCATCCATGCTGCCGTTGTCTGCACTCAACGTTGGCGCATCATTAATATCATTGACGGTGATCGTCGAGGTGGTGGTCGCCGTCGCACCATCATCATCGGTGGTTACCAAGGTAATGGTTGCCTCACCAAAGAAATTCTCTGCGGGCGTAAAGGTGATCGTGCCATCGGTTTCATTCACCGTCACACTGCCCTGCTCAGCAGGTACTGTAGCTACCGTTGAGACGATAGTGCCATCAATATCCGCCGCTTGATAAGGAACGGTAATGCTGCCGCCATCTTCATCAATAACACCATTATCAATAGTAAGCGTCGGTGCTTGATTTATTAAGCCACCAAGAAATAATTCACTTTCTTCAGGTAAGACGAGTGTTGTCGATGAGGTATTAAATCCTTGAGTCTCAAAATTAGTGGTGGCAATGGTTTCAGCTCCCTCTCGAGAAAAATCAACCGGTCCAGAGCTTCCTCCATCGGATGTAGGAGCGCCCGCTGCGGTTTCAATATCCTCAATGGGGCCATCGGTGCCTTCAATTGCAGCTTGAATAGCATTTATTTCAGCTAAATCGTCTTCATTAAGTTGTACTACCGATTCTTCTGTCAACGCATCTTCGTTAACCAGTTCACTCACTTGTTGTAAGTCATCAGTCGTTTTTTCAATGATTATTTCGCTTCTATTTTCATTATCCACAATGGGCGCATCAACCGCTGCAGGGTTATTTTTGCTACTATTCATAATCTATTCTCCATAATTATTACGATTTCTATTGTGGTTTAAATGGTTTGAAGCAAATTAACAAAAAATCCAAGTTCTTTTTATTAACAAATAACTTACAAAATTACTTATAAAAACTGATACTTACATATTACTAAAAGTCAGTGTTCAAAATATATTATATAATTAAATTAATACTATCTATGTGTGAAATATCGCAAAATAAATTTTTACAGGAAACACACATTTAACATTATAACAACAAAAACATATTTTCATTACACCAATCCTACAATGTTAACAAATTTAATTATCTTACTTTTTTACTAAAAAATTTATGCAGGCGTTCATTTAATAGTATAGCCTTTTGTGTATAACATTTTACTCATATAGCCAGTTACCTCAAGTTGCTTTATCAGGAGCCAGACGAATAACAGAGCAAGGAAAGTCGCTCCAATCTGCTTACTTATAAAATTTCTATGTAGAATACAATTTTATGCCTCGCATCTTGGCATGCTAATCCTTGCTTAGTTTGCATTTTGATGTAGCGTGGGTATAAAAGCTCTCTTATGCTATCCTTCCCCCCGTTGGCAAAACTAACTAACATTTTTAAGGATTTTCAGATGGCAATATCGACAGCAACGTTCGCGGGCGGTTGTTTTTGGTGTATAGAAGCAGCTTTCAACTCTTTAAATGGCGTGACTAAGGCCATTTCCGGTTATACAGGAGGAATAACAGCGCATCCCAATTACAAAGAAGTCTGTAGCGGTAAAACTAAACATGCGGAAGCGGTACAAATCAGTTTCGATGACAAAATAATTAGCTACCAAGAATTATTAACTATTTTTTTCGCTTTGCATGATCCTACACAACTTAATAGACAAGGCGATGACATTGGCACACAATATCGTTCTACTGTTTTTTATGAAAGTGAAGAGCAAAAAAAATTAGCCCTTGAAGTTATCAATGATTTAATTCAATCACAGGTATTTACGGATACGATTAAAACTGAGGTTGAAGAGTTAGGCGTATTTTACCCTGCAGAAGTGTATCATCAAGGCTATTTTATGAATAATCCAGAGCAAGCTTATTGTGCCGTAGTTGTTTCACCAAAACTCAATAAATTTAAAGAAAAATATAAAGCTAAATTAAAAAAATAATACCAATCGGATTAAGTATGTGATCTAAATTTTGCGCAGGAAAAATGGCTTAATTTGAGGCGTAAGTTGACGCAAATGGTTGTTCCCTTTGCGAAACTTACAACAAAAAAGTAAGTTATTTTAACCAGTAAAATAGATCAGCTATTTATTCCGATTGGTATAAAACAGTACAAGCCTCTGTCAACTTTTATTGCAGAGGCTCAAAGCGCTTTAAGCGACAATCAATGCACTCGCCAATCCGATTAAACCACCAAATACGCCACCCCATACAACTAACCATCCAAGGTGTTTTTTAATCATTTCTTGAATGATTTGTTTAACTAAGTGTGGTGTTAGTTCATTTAATCGTTGTTCGATAATTTGCTCAATTTTAGCTAAAATATCATTCATCATATCGGGTTGTTCAATCTCTTTTTTTAACAACGCAATAAATTTTTCATCTTCGGTTAATTCAATAATTGATTTCTTCATGTTTTTAATGAAGGGCTCTCTTAAGGGAGTTAATGCCTCTACTCCACCAAACATTCCTAACATTGCACCAAAGGATGAGTTCATAATCACAGTCACTAAACCATCATAGGTTGGGTTAAGGTCAACCTTATCAATTACCGGTGTTAGGTTAAAATGTGTCGGAGAAAGTGCACCTGCATTTAAAAATCGATCCACATTTTCACGAGTAAAAAACTGTTCCATCATCAATCCATGAATGCCTTTTTTAAACTCTTCAAAGTGTGCAGGTACGACACCAGAACCATACAAAAAAGGCACTTTTTCAAATAACATAAAGACAGCTAACCAATTGGTTAAAGCACCAGAAAGTGCAAACAAGCCAACCATTGTTAATATTGTGGCTAACTCACTTTGTCCTAAAAGTAATCCCAAAACTAAAATGACTGCTGCAATAAAATTAGTTATAAAACTTTTATTCATATTTATTCCTCAAAAAAATCCAGTCACTAATTAATAGTCACTGGATTCTATTTTACTCATGGCACATCTTAATTATTCGGCGGCAATATCTGCACGTAGATTTAAGCTTCGTAACGCTTTATCTAAAACACCATTAACAAATTTATAGGATTCATCCGTTGCGAAATCTTTTGCTAATTCGATAGCTTCATTGAGTACAACTTTATGCGGAACATCCGTACGGTAGGTTAACTCAAACATAGCGATACGTAAAACAGCCAAGTCAACCATATCAACATCACTAATTTTACGTGATAAATAAGGTGATAATTTTTCATCTAAATTATCTACTCGATTAATAACACCCGTTAGCAACTCTTTAAAATAAGAGACATCTGTTTTAGATAAATCTTGATCAACCATAAATTGCTCAATAATTTGTCCTGCATTCAGCTTAGTTATTTGCCATTGATAAACCGCTTGCACTGCAAATTGTCGAGCGCGACGGCGCTCAGCCGGTTTCATTTTCATTATCCAAGTTCCGCCATAACGTTAACCATCTCAAGTGCACTTAGTGCAGCTTCACTACCTTTATTGCCCATTTTTGTTCCAGCGCGTTCAATTGCTTGATAGATTGAGTCTGTCGTTAACACGCCAAACGCAACGGGTACATCAAATTCAAGTGACACCTGAGCCAAACCTTTATTGCACTCATTAGCAACAAATTCAAAGTGTGGTGTGCCACCGCGTATCACCGTTCCTAAAGCAATAATAGCATCATATTTTTTAGATGCGGCAACACGTTTTGTTGCCAATGGTAATTCAACCGCACCAGGTACACGTACAACAGAAATATTATCATCTTCAACTTGACCAGTACGTTTAAGGGTATCAAGCGCCCCAGCTAATAACTGCTCATTAATAAAGCTGTTGAAACGAGAGATTACGATTGCTATTTTCGCGTGTGGTGCCGCTAATCCACCTTCAATTATTTTCATTTTCTACCCTTATTAGTACAATTTTGTGCATTCTAGCACATTTTATGATTAATGCTTATTACTCAGTGATGTAATCAACCACCTCGAGCCCAAAACCTGCCAGTGCGTGATATTTTTTCTCAGAGCTTAATAATGCCATTTTTTGCACGCCCAAATCGCGCAATATTTGCGAACCGACACCAACGCGTCGACTCGCCCCCTGAGGTTTATTGGCAACCCGTTCGCCCGCATCCTGTTGTGCAATATGTTTAACTTGCTCGATCAATGATTCAGCTGTCTCTTGGTGCCCAAGCATAACTAATACCCCACCATCTTGTGCAAGACGTTGTAATGCATTATGCAATGGCCAAGTGCGCGTAGCGAAGCGGTCGGAGAAAAAATTATCGCTAAATGTATTTTGTAGATGTACCCGCACGTTAGTGATATGTCCTGATTTAATTGCACCATTCACCAACGCAAAATGTACTTGTTTATCGATAGTATCTTGATAAGCCACTAAATCAAACTCACCAAATTCCGTCGGTAACTTACATTCACTTACGCGCTCAATGGTTGTTTCATTATTATTACGGTACTCAATTAGATCCGCGACTGTGCCTAATTTCAAACCATGTTGTTGCGCAAACTTTTCTAAATCTGGGCGGCGCGCCATGGTGCCATCTTCATTAAGTATTTCTACAATAACACCAGCAGGCTCTCGCCCGGCTAAACGCGCCAAATCACAGCCGGCTTCAGTGTGCCCAGCACGAGTAAGCACGCCTCCGGGTTGTGCTTTCAATGGGAAAATATGACCGGGCATAACAATATCAGTCGGTTTAGCATCTTTAGCAACGGCAGCCTGAACAGTAATAGCACGATCTGCTGCAGAAATCCCCGTCGTCACACCTTGAGCAGCTTCAATTGAAACCGTAAAGTTGGTTTGATATGCCGCTGTATTATCCGCCACCATTAAAGGTAAATTAAGTTGCTTACAGCGAGCCTCTGTTAACGTTAAGCAAACTAATCCTCGACCATATGTAGCCATGAAATTAATGGCTTCGGGTGTCACTAGGTCTGCAGCCATGATAAGATCGCCTTCATTCTCACGATCTTCATCATCCATCAAAATAACCATTTTACCCAAACGAATATCTTCTATAATTTCAGCAGTTGTATTTAATTTCATTTTCTATCCTTGTGGTGCTTTTTATAGCAGCCCCATATTCTTTAAAAAGATAGGAAGCCCTAATTTATGTTGGCTTTACCCTAAGAAACCACTTTTAGCGAGTAGTTCCATCGTTGATTTTTTTTCTACTTGCTCTGCGGCAGCTTCATCACCCAATATCAATCGTTCTAAATATCGTGCAATCACATCAACTTCTAAATTCACTTTGGTTCCAACGGCGTAATTTATCATATTCGTTTGCGCAATAGTATGTGGGATAATCGTTAATTTAAAGGCAGCACCATTAACCTCATTAGTCGTTAAACTAATGCCATCAACACTAATAGACCCTTTTTGCGCGATATACTTGGCTAAATTATCGGGGGCTTGTATCCAATAATCTATCGCATTGCCCGTCGCAGAGATGGAAATGACTTCGCCTACTCCATCGACATGCCCACTAACAATATGCCCACCAAAACGCGCATTCATTTGCATCGCTTTTTCTAGATTTACCATAAAGCCTGTTTGAATTTGTGAAAATCCACTGCGCTTAATGGTTTCGTAGGAGACATCGGCATCAAAACCACTTCCTGATAACTTAGTTACCGTCAAACAGACGCCATTATTAGCAATACTATCGCCAAGTTTGACATCACTCATATCTAAACACCCCGCATCAACACTAATCGTCATATCTTGTGCATTGTGTTTAATTGCCGTAATTTTTCCTACCGCTTCTATAATACCTGTGAACATATTAATCTCGATAACTTATGGTGCGAATATCATTGCCAATAATCACCGATTCTTTAAGTGATAATTGTACAACCGCGTCCATTTCTAAATAATTGGGTAAGTTTACTAAGTTTCTACCTTTATCGCCCAACAATTTTGTCGCTTGATAGAGTATAAATTCATCAACTAACTGATTATTGAAAAAAGCCCCCGCTAACGTTGCGCCAGCCTCAACCCATAAATCATTAATTTCATAGTCATTAAGTTGCTTCAACAGCACTGCCAAATCGATTCGCCCGTGACTATCATCCACGCCAATAAGCTGCTCAACATCGGCATTAAGCACTTTATCATTAAGATCAGATCGCGCGGTGAGCGAAACCAATAAGACCTTGCCTGGAATAGTAAATAGTTTTTCTGACAATGTTAATTTATTATGAGAATCTAATATAATTCGTATCGGTTGATGCAAAGAAGATGCAGGAATGTCACTATCAAATCGAGGACTTTGCTGCAATTCTTGATAACGAACATTCAAACTTGGATCATCAGCAAGTACCGTTCCGCTGCCAGTTAAAATAGCACTTTGCATGGCACGATAATACTGCACATCAATACGTGCTTGAGCGCCCGTTATCCATTTACTGACGCCATTTTGTAACGCGGTTTTACCATCTAAACTAGCTGCAAGTTTTACGGTAACGCGTGGCCGCTGAAATTTCATGCGCTTAATAAAACCTTGGTTTAAATTCTCAGCTTCGGCTTCCAACAACCCCACTTCAACGGTGATGCCCGCATCCCTGAGGATAGCAATACCACGCCCCGCAACCTTCGGATTAGGATCAACCATCGCGATCACAACACGCTTCACACCAGCCTCAAGCAGAGCTAATGCACAGGGAGGCGTCCGCCCATAATGTGAACAGGGTTCAAGCGTCACATAGCAGGTTGCATCCGTGGCGCTATTTGTTGCCATCCGTAAGGCATTCACCTCAGCATGGGAAGCTCCTGCTTGTAAATGAAAACCTTCACCAACAATGGCATTATTTTTAACAATAACGCACCCAACATTTGGATTAGGGGAAGTTGTAAAGCGCCCTTTCCTTGCTAACTCAATAGCGCGCGCCATATATTGCGTATCTAATTCAGAAAATTGAGCGTTGTTCATTATTATTCCATCTATTTATACCCATGCGACTAAAATGCAAAGTCAGCAGGAAAAAGAGTGCCAATATATTAGCCATAAAATTGAAGTATCGTTGTTCTACATAGCGGCTTTATAACAAAGCAGATTGGAACATTTTTCCTTACCTAACGGCACTAGCTAGAAAATCAAACAGTCACAATTAGCTCATGTTACGCCTTGCTCTGATATCCGAGTGAGCAGCTAACAAAGAGCCTTGAGATAACATAGAGATATTACTTTTCTAATTTAGCAATCTCTTCACCAAACTCTTTAATATCTTCAAAGGATCTATACACGGAAGCAAAACGAATATAAGCAATTTTATCTAAACCTTTTAATAACTCCATGACCAATTCTCCAACCATTTTTGAAGAAACTTCACGCTCTCCCGTGGCACGCAATTTAGACTTCAATTTATTAACCGTTGCTTCAATGGCCTCAATACTGACTGGCCTTTTTTCTAAAGCTCGGTGAATACCCACGAGTAACTTTTCATCATTAAAGGGTTCTCTACGTCCATCAGATTTAATTAATCGCGGCATGATGAGTTCAGCCATTTCAAAAGTAGTAAAACGCTCACTACACTCATTACAAGAACGACGGCGACGAACTTGAAACCCTTCTGCTACAAGACGAGAATCAATAACTTTTGTATCTTGTGCACTACAAAATGGACAGTACATAATGGTTTACTCTCAGTGGGAAATTCTAGGTTGAAAATTATAATACCAATTGGAATAAATAGCTGATCTATTTTACTGGTTAAAATAACTTACTTTTTTGTTGTAAGTTTCGCATAGGGAACACCATTTGCGTCAACTTACGCCTCAAATAAAGCCATTTTTCCGGCGCAAAATTTATACCAATTCCGATAAATAGCTGATCTATTTTACTGGTTAAAACAACTTACTGCTGCGTTGTAATTTTCGCAAAGGGAATAACCATTTACGTCAAATTACGCCTTGAATTAAGCTGTTTTTCCTGCGCAAAATCTAGGTCACATACTTACCGGAATTGGTATTAGATCACATACTTAATCCGATTGGTATAACATTTATTGACAATGATACTTGCTACTTTAACAAAAACAGTTTTTTAAATAAAAAAAAACCGCAAATGCGGTTTTTTTATTTTTGCTCATATAACTAAAGTTTATCTTCGCTATCGGGCAACTTTTCTTCAACTAGTTCCTTTAATTTTTGCCCCGCTCGAAAGGTAACAACCCGGCGTGCGGCAATTGGAATATCTTCACCAGTTTTAGGGTTACGACCCGGACGTTCACTTTTATCCTTTAGCTCAAAGCCACCAAAACCAGAAATTTTGACAGCTTCTCCACTTTCCAGTGTTGCTTTAATCTCCTCAAAAAAAGATTCGACAAACTCTTTTGCCTCTTTTTTACTTAGGCCTATTTTTTCAGATAAATGGGTTGATATATCAGCTTTAGTCAGTGCCATAAAATTATTCTCTCAACGATGCATTAAACTCCATAGAAACCGCTTCTATAATGCTATTTACACTATTTGCAATCTCTTGCTCTTCTAAGGTTCTCGTCGTATTTTGTAGGATCAAACCTATCGCTAAGCTCTTCTTACCTTCTGCTACGCCTGCACCTTGGTATACATCGAATAAGTTTATGCCAACTAGTTCAGTAATGCCAATTTTTTCTATAAATTTTAGTACGTTACCTGCATTTACTTGCTCATCGACAACAAAAGCAAGGTCTCGGTGGTTAGCTGGGAACTTAGAGATATCCGCTGATTGTGGTAATTTACGTGTAATGATCTGCTCAAGTTGAATCTCAAATACTATCGCAGTACCATTTAATGCAAATGGTTTGGTTAAACTTGGGTGCAATGTACCGATATAACCAATGTTTTTACCATTACGGTAAATACCCGCTGACTGACCAGGATGTAATGCACTGTGGGTTTCTGCTTTAAACTCAAAACTGTGAGCATCAACACAAAGGTCTAGTATTGCCTCTAGATCCGCTTTAAGGTCAAAAAAATCCGCATTACGTGTGGCAATATCCCAATGTTGATCATTCACATTACCGATAATGACACCCGCTAACATTGGCTGTTGAGAAATACCATTTTCAACACTTTCATCTTTGATAAAACGCAGACCCGTTTCAAATAAGCGAACACGTGCTTGTTGGCGTTTTTGGTTATTAGAAACACTTTCTAATAACCCCGTCCATAGGCTCACGCGCATTGCTGACATATCCTTAGAAATCGGGTGCGGCAAAATCAGTGCGTCAGCTTGTGGATGTAATTTAAGTTGTTTATCAGGATCAACAAAACTATAGGTAATCGCTTCTTGATACTCACGATTGACTAATACATCACGTATTTTGGTTAATTTAAGAGTCGCTTCATTATGCGCAGGCATGCTTAACGCTGCCTCAGGGGCAATATTTGGAATATTGTTATAGCCATATACACGAGCGACTTCTTCAATAAGATCTTCTTCAATCGCCATATCAAAACGGTATGTTGGTGCAATCGCAGTCCAACCTTCCGCGCTAACAGTAACATCACAGCCCAAGCGAGTTAAAATCTCAGTCACTCGCTCACCATCAATAGCAATACCAATTAAGCTATCTAATTTACTACGACGTAAGTAAATTTCAGACTGTTTTGGTAAATTCTCAACACTAACCGCTTCGCTTATTGGGCCAACAACACCGCCACAGATTTCAACTAATAGCTGCGTTGCTCGCTCCATCGCTTTAGCTTGTAAAACAGGATCAACACCACGTTCGTAACGATGCGATGCATCGGTATGTAAACCGTATGAACGAGCACGGCCTGCAATCGCTAAAGGAGCAAAAAAAGCACTTTCTAAAAATATATTGCTAGTACCTTCACTAACACCAGAGTCAGTGCCACCAAAAATACCAGCCATCGCTAATGCTTTTTGTTGATCCGCAATCACTAAGGTATCTGCATTTAACTTAACTTCTTTACCATCAAGTAATGTCAACGGTTCATCTTGTTTAGCAAGACGAACTTCAATACCACCCTCTAACTTATCAAGGTCAAAGGCATGCATTGGATGACCAAATTCAAGTAACACATACTGCGTAATATCCACAACGGCATCAACACTGCGCACACCACAACGACGTAATTTTTCTACCATCCATAAAGGCGTTGCTGCATTTTGCTTAATACCACGAATAACACGCCCTAAATAACGAGGACAAGCAGTTGGATCTTGCAAATTAATAGCAACTTGGTCATCAATCGTAACAGCAACATTTTGCCACGTTGGCTCAGTAACAGTGCTATTGTTTAATACACCAACTTCACGAGCAAGCCCAGAAATACCTAAGCAATCGGCTCTATTTGCAGTTAAATCAACATCGATAATAACGTCATCTAACTGTAAGTATTCACGAACGCAACTGCCAATCGGCGCATCAACAGGCAGTTCAATAATTCCATCGGCTGTTTCAGCCATGCCTAGCTCTGATTCACTGCACAACATACCAAGCGAGGTTTGTCCGCGTAATTTCGCTTTTTTAATTTTAAAATCACCCGGCAATACAGCGCCAACCACGGCAACGGCAACTTTTAAGCCTAAACGGCAGTTTTTTGCGCCACAGACGATGTCGAGTAACTCATCTTCGCCAATATTTATTTTTGTAACTTGTAATTTATCTGCATCGGGATGTTGGCCACACTCAACTACCTCACCCACAACAACTTTACTAAAATCACCGGCAACGGCTTCTACATCATCCACTTCAAGACCAGCCATGGTGACTTGGTGTAACAACTCTTCACGACTAATTTCAGGGTTTACCCATTCTCTTAACCAAGCTTCACTAAATTTCATTATTCTAACCCTTACTTAAATTGCTTGAGGAAACGGAGATCATTTTCAAAGAATGAACGTAAATCATTTACGCCGTAACGAAGCATGGTTAAACGCTCTACCCCCATACCGAATGCAAAACCAGAATACTTATCTGGATCAACCCCCATTGAACGTAAAACAGTAGGGTGAACCATGCCGCAACCTAGTACTTCTAACCAACCATTCTCACCTAACACATCCACTTCAGCCGAGGGTTCGGTGAAAGGAAAATAGGATGGACGGAAACGCACTTGAAGATCTTGTTCAAAGAAGTTATGCAAAAAGTCATGCAAAATCCCTTTCAATTGGCTAAAACTTACATTTTCAGCAATCATTAACCCTTCAACTTGATGGAACATTGGTGTGTGGGTTTGATCGTAGTCGTTACGATATACACGCCCCGGCGAGATAATTCGAACAGGCGGCTTACTATTTTCCATGGTACGGATTTGCACACCAGAGGTTTGTGTACGAAGCACCAAATCAGGGGAGAAATAAAATGTGTCGTGATCAGCACGAGCAGGATGATGCGGAGGAATATTTAACGCATCAAAATTATGATAAGCATCTTCTACTTCAGGTCCATTTTTTACTTCAAAACCTAATTCAGCAAAGAATTCAGTAATACGATCAATCGTGCGGGTAACAGGATGAACGCCACCTAATGGCGCGCCACGCCCAGGTAGAGTAACATCGATCGTTTCTTGAGCCAATTTTGCATTCAATACGGCTTCATCTAATGCTTGTTTGCGTGCGACTAAGACACCTTGAATTGCTTGCTTCGCTTTATTAATTAGCTGACCCGCGGCTGGTTTTTCTTCTGGAGGAAGTTTACCCAAGCCTTTCATTTGCTCAGTCATTAAACCTTTTTTGCCTAAGTACTGTAAACGAATCTGTTCCAACTCATTGCCATCAACGGCATTTTCTATCTGTTGTTGCGCATTGGCAACTATTTCATCGAGGTGCTGCATTGGTTATATCTCTACCTAAAGCAAGTGATTAAAAATAATGGGCGTAATTTTACGCATATCAGGAAGATATGGCTAGTGTTGCAGCGAAATGAGTCGCTAAAATGCAAGAAAAACAATAATTAACTTACGAACAGATAAAAACCACGCAAAATTAACTGTAATTATTGTCGATACGGCTAATTAACTGTCCACTTTTTCTCAATTAATAATTTATCATCATAGAACACTTTACCAATAAAATGGTCATTGCGAGCAATTTCACCTACGCCCTTTGGCGTCCCGGTCATCAATACATCACCATCACTAAAACTCATGAACGAAGCAACCTCATTGACAATTTGCTGCGGTTTATAAATCATCAAATCAAAATTTGCCTGCTGTACTAACTTCTCATTAATAAATAACTGTAAAGATAGCTTTTCAAGATCACCATCAAAATGGACAAACTCGCTAAATACAGCCGATTTATCAAAGGATTTTGCGCGTTCCCAGGGCAATCCCTTGGCTTTTAACTTTGTTTGCAGCGCGCGTTTAGTGAGGTCTAAACCAATCCCTACCGCGCTAATTTTATTATTGCTAATCATAAAAGATAATTCAGCTTCATAGTGTATCGTCTCCACTTTATCGGTAAAAATTTCATCACATATCGCTGAGTTAGGTTTAACAAAAATAACCGCCTGCTCAGGTATCTCGTTATTTAGTTCTTTAATATGGTCAACATAGTTTCGACCGATACAGACCACTTTAGAAGGAGTAAGCAACGCTCCATCGGCGATAATATTTTTCATACGTACCATCCTATCTATTGCATCATAGGCAAAACGCGGTTTCGCCCTAATCGTTTAGCTTCATATAAGTATTCATCTGCTCGCGCAATCAATGAGCTCACGGAATCTCTTTCTTGGCACTCAACCACGCCAAATGACAAGGTAATGTTATTTATCCATTTGCCAGTGCGCTTATCTTTTAAAGCCACTTTTTCCATTAATTTACGCAGCGTTTCTGCAAAGTGGCGCGCCACTCTTAAATTACTTTTAGGTAATAATATAATAAATTCTTCACCACCAAAACGATACACTTTAGCCCCTTCGCGCATGCTGCTACTTAATTTCTTTGCGACGGCTTTCAATACCTGATCACCAAGTAAATGCCCCCATTGATCATTTAGCAATTTAAAATTATCAATATCAGCAATAATCAAACATAAACCATTCGCTTCATTGTTGATAAAGTTAGTCACTTCCACATCAAATGAATGACGATTTAATAATCCAGTCAAAGCGTCATATAAGGCTTGCTGTTGGCTTTTTTGCAACTCTTCTTTTAATGTAGATATTTCCGCTTTTGCGGCTTGTAAACTCTCGCTAAAAAATTGCGTTGAACGACTCATCTCTTCTGAATCACCTTCAATTTTTTTAAGCAGACTAATTACTTCATCAACGGACCATTTTTTATCTTCCGTCATACTAACTTGTGAAAATGTTTTATCGAATGAATCTCTAAATTTGACCGTATCACTGTGGGTGTCTGTTATCGATTGATCCAACTGCAATAACATTTTTTCTACATTTTGCCTTAATTGCCAAGTACTTGACTCAGATTCATCGGCAACAAATTGACGATATAAAACTTCCGTTTGTATTTCCGAGCAATGCGCTTGCTGGGTCAATATCGCATCTAATTCGACATTTAACTGCGGTATATCCTTAGCAACATAGTTATACCACAATGCATAGTTTATTGGCGTTGTCGGCACCTTATACTTCATCATTAATGGCACAGCTTTCTTTAAATTTTTTACTGATTCGACAATCAAATCATCACTCATATAGTCATCCTTAAGTAAATTGAGGATAAATATAGCAAATAGAATAAATTGATGCTCATATTTTAAGTACCAACAGGGCCATCACAGATTATAAATGTCTTTATGCCGCCCTTTTTACAGAAATTAAGACTAAAATAGTAACTATCAAGGACTCACAAGATGAGGATATCAATTATGGTCATAAAGTTAGCAGCTGCGGTTATCTCTGCACTATTATTTTATTGGCTTCTTCTATTGGTCCTTGATGTGCAACAGGCTAAAGCGTTAGCCTTGATCAGCTTGTTGGTCATTTTATGGAGTAATAGTGCATTACCATTGGGCGTCGTCTCTCTGCTGCCTGTGATACTTTTTCCAATGTTTAATTTGATGTCAACTAATGCGGTTAGCAGCAATTACAGTAAATCGATTATCTTTCTGTTTTTAGGCGGCTTTTTATTGGCCATTGCGGTAGAAAAAACAGAATTACATAAAGTTATTGCGAATAAAATTTTACAATTTTTTCCACACACTGTGCGCGGGATGATTTATGCGCTGGCGTTAACCGCAGGCTCTTTAAGCGCCTTTTTATCCAATACTACCAGCAGTCTTTTATTGATTCCTTTGGTGCTCTTTCTATCGGATGATAACGCCTTAAAAAAACGGTTTGCCTTAGCTATTTGTTATGGTGCGAGCATCGGTGGCATCATCACCCCGATTGGTACGCCACCCAATTTAATTTTATATGGACTATTAAATAACTTAAAATTAGCAACCATTCCCTTTGCACAGTGGGTGATGTTGGCACTGCCTCTCGCCGTTGTTATGTTTTTCTTACTGGGATGGATACTGTCATGGGGAACAAAAAATAAAAAACTTGATAAACAACCGACCCAGCTTGCTGTCTCTTTAACGGTTGAACAAAAAAAAGTGACATTTATCTTAACCGCTTTAGTCATTTTATTACTCTTCAACTCACCAATCGAACCTTACTATGAAGGGTTAGGGCTAAATGAAACGGGAATATTATTAGGCTTTGGGTTACTACTTTTTTTTCCACCATTTACTATTATCACGTGGAAAAATATGAAAAAAATCCCCTTTGATATTATCCTCTTATTTGGTGCGGGGTTCTCCATAGCCGCACTATTTACGAGCTCAGGGTTAGCCGATAAACTGGCTATTTTTCTACAAAATTTCAGCCAATTACCAACGATATTACTGATTATTATCATTGCTAGCATGGTGACATTTGCAACAGAAATAACCAGTAACACGGCGCTTATTTCCATGATATTGCCAGTCATTAATGCATTAGCAGTGCAAAATGGCTTAGATACGCGATTGCTGATGATGGTTGCCACTATTTGTGCCAGTTACGCCTTTATGCTACCCATTGCGACACCGCCCAATGCCATTGCAATGAGCTGCGAATCGGTCAATATCAGCAGCATGGCTAAATACGGCCTATTACTCAATTTACTTGGTATTATTTTAACCACTCTCTTTGCCTCTTTTTATTGGGCCTATTTTATTAACTGAGAGTAATAAGATAATTAACAAAATTAGTCGCTTTATGTAGGGGCTTATGTGAACAAGCAAAAATACATTATTGCCATTGACCAAGGTACGACAAGTTCCCGAGTTTTAATTTTGGATCATGATGCTAATATCATCGAAATTGGTCAGCGCGAAGTAACACAAATCTACCCTCATGCTGGCTGGGTTGAGCATGATCCCTTAGAGATATATACATCCGTTTCCGCACTATTGGTGGAAACACTCGACAAGGCGGCCATCACCAGTGAGCAAATTGCAGCGATAGGCATTACGAATCAACGTGAAACAACCGTTGTCTGGAATAAAGAAACGGGTAAGCCCGTTTATAACGCAATTGTTTGGCAGTGTCGCCGTTCAGCAGCCATCTGCGAAACATTAAAAGCGCAAACGGAACTCAATGAATACATCCATGAAAATACAGGCTTAGTAGTTGATCCCTACTTTTCAGCGAGCAAAATTAAATGGATTTTAGATAACATCGCTAATGCACGAGATGATGCAAAGGCAGGGAAATTACTTTTTGGTACCATAGATACTTGGCTAGTATGGAAATTAACAACAGACCATGTCCACGTTACCGACTACAGCAATGCTTCTCGCACCATGTTGTTTAATATCAACACCCTACAATGGGATGATAAATTATTAGACGCATTTTCCATTCCTCGTAGCATGCTTGCCAAGGTGAAGCGGTCATCTGAAATTTATGGACATGTCAAAATATCCGAGCAAAGCAGGGCAACGGTTCCCATCGCCGCGATCGCAGGCGATCAACAGGCTGCACTTTTTGGACAAATGTGCGTACACCCAGGGCAAGCCAAAAACACCTATGGCACGGGCTGCTTTCTTTTAATGAACACAGGCAAGCAAAAGGTAACCTCAAAAAACGGTCTGTTAACTACTCTCGCCTGCAATGCACAGGGTGATCTCTGTTATGCCTTAGAAGGCGCTGTTTTTATGGCGGGAGCAACGGTGCAATGGTTACGAGATGAACTCCATTTACTGGACGACGCCAAGGATTGTGAATATTTTGCCACCAAAGTAAGCTCCACTAAAGGGGTGTATCTTGTACCTGCGTTTACAGGGCTTGGCGCGCCTTACTGGGATCCCTATGCTCGTGGCACCATCGTTGGACTCACTCGAGGGGTAAACGCTGCACATATCATTCGTGCGACACTCGAAAGCATCGCCTACCAAACACGAGATGTCTTAGATGCGATGCAAGCCGATGCCGCTATTCAATTAGCGGAATTACGGGTCGATGGCGGTGCTATCGCCAATAATTTTTTAATGCAATTTCAATCGGATTTATTAGATACCAACGTACATCGCCCGACAGTAACAGAAGTCACCGCATTAGGCGCCGCTTACCTTGCTGGTTTAGCCGTTGGCTATTGGCAGGGGCTTGATGAGTTAGCAAATAAAGCGACTATTGAGCGAACCTTCGAGCCCGATCATGATCTGCAAAAACGTCAAAATCGCTATCGCGGTTGGCAGCGCGCCATTAAATGTGCGCAAACATGGGCAACATTACACAGTGAAGAGCAAGATGACTAATCGCCAATAACAACGCAACCAGACCAATCAAAAAGCGGCAACAGGCTATACAATCGTTAAGTGAGTGTAATATGGAAAAGCAACGCCAGCTAGGTGCAGATGAGATACTAGACTTAATTGTCGTGGGCGGCGGAATCAATGGCGCAGGCATAGCCGCCGATGCTGCTGGGCGCGGCTTAAGTGTCGGTTTATATGAGGCCGCTGATTTTGCCTCAGCAACCTCTTCAGCGAGTTCAAAATTGGTTCACGGAGGACTACGCTATTTAGAACTTTACGAATTTCGTTTAGTGGCAAAAGCATTAGCAGAACGTGAAATCATCATGAAAAAAGCAGCGCATATTACCATCCCAATGCGTTTTATTTTACCCCATCAACCATTTCTACGTCCCACATGGATGATTCGACTCGGACTTTGCTTATATGATAACTTAAGTAAACGCAGCACATTAACGGCAAGCAAACAGGTTGATTTAACAGCATCAGGCTTATTGAAAAAAAACATAAAAACCGGGTTTGAGTACTCAGACTGCTGGGTAGATGATGCTAGATTAGTCATTCTTAATGTCATTAGTGCGCAACAGAATGGTGCCGAGGTTTGTAATTACTGCCGCGTTGAAAAAGCACAGCGTCTAGGAGGCGTATGGCAAGTAACGTTATATAACACCATCACCAATATCTATTTTCAACGCTACTCGCGCGCATTAGTTAACGCGACGGGGCCATGGGTAAAACAATTTTTTGATAATGCCTTAACAGATAAATCGCCACGCAATATACGATTGATAAAAGGATCGCATATCGTTACCAAACGACTACATGATCAACCACAAGCTTACATTTTACAAAACCAAGATAAACGGGTTGTATTTATTATTCCCTACCTCGATGACTTTTCTATTATTGGCACCACCGATATTGAATTTTCTGGAGATCCCCGGCATGTGACAATTTCAGAAGATGAAATAACCTATTTGCTGGGCGTGGTTAACCAATATTTTATCAGGCAAATCACTAAAAACGATATCATCTACTCCTATAGCGGTGTTCGCCCACTCTGTGATGACCAATCTAATGCAGCACAAAGCGTCACTCGTGATTACACCCTAGAAATATCTGCAGGCGATAATCAACCACCGCTACTTGCTGTTTTTGGTGGAAAATTAACCACGTATCGAAAATTAGCAGAGGCCGCGATGCATAAACTCGCCCCCTACTTTACAACGAACAGAACACCTTGGACGGCACAAGCCCCCTTACCCGGGGGAGATTTCAATTGCACACGCAACCAATACGCAACACATTTAAGTCGCCAATATCCATTTTTAGAAAAGCAACTGCTGCAACGCTACGTCAATCAATTTGGTACATTAACATTAAATTTATTAGCCGATGTGCATACAAAATCAGATCGGCACATATTTTGGGAGTGGTCTATATCGCCTTGAAGTTGATTATTTACTACAAAACGAGTTTGCCAAAACCAGTGAGGATATACTCTGGCGCAGAACTAAGTTAGGTTTATATCTGGACACCCCACAACAGGATCAGCTACGAGCCTACATCGTCGAGCAACGGAACAACAGCATAACACTCACCAAAGGAAAGGGATAAACGCCTTAGAGGTGCTTTGATACTCTTGATAATGAGGGAATTTAACCAGCAGCGCCTGCTCTTCAAAACGCGCTTTTAAGGTGAGTGTCAACACCAATAAAAACCAAGCCAATAATTTCCACAAACTAAACTGGCAAAAAAGTATGCCTAATCCTGCGAAAAATAGAGAGCAATACATAGGGTGGCGAATGTAGTAATAAATACCAAAAGTAATTAACTCCCCACCCGCCTTCGGGGTTGGACGAACGTTAAAATTACCAGGGCGATTGGCCAATAGCGCAGAGAGTGCCACAATACCAGCAAGCAAAATAAGTGCTGCACCGAGCGCAGAGAAAGAGAGGTTTGCCATCGGCCATGCTAAAAAGAGTAATAATACAAACTGGGCAACCACATAAATCATAATTTAACTAACCTTCTGATAGTAAATCGGCACATGATAACAGATTACCTCAACCCCACTCTGCCTTGCCTGTTCAAATAATAGCGCATATTTTGCATCAATATGGTTAGCTGCGCTAACGGCGCGAATACCAGTATGCAATATCGCAAAAAGTAAAACGGCACGGCAACCAGCCGCTTTCATCTGCATCAATTCGCGCAAATGCTTTTGCCCCCTGATTGAAACAGCATCGGGGAAAAAACCTTGCCCTGAGCCAAATGACTCATCAAGCAGCGTACAACTTTTCACTTCAACATAACAATCGCGCCGCCCTGCTGCTGTCAGCAAAAAATCGATGCGACTGTTCTCACTACCATATTTCACCTCGGCCTTGATATTTTCGTAATCAAGTAGTTCGGGAATTTTTTGTGCCGCAAGTGCATCGGCAACAAACTGGTTTGCCCGTTGCGAATGAATACAGATCCAATGTCCTGCTTTGCTGTGGGTTAGCTCCCACGTATATTTATATTTACGCTTAGGATTATCCGATGCGCTAAAATAAACTGTATCCCCAGCGTCTGCGCAATGGGTCATCGCCCCGGTATTGGGGCAATAAATCGTGATCGTTTCACCGCTCTCAAGCAACACATCCGCCAAAAAACGTTTATAGCGTTTTAATAACGTCGCTTTCTGTAAATGAGTAAACATGGGGTTATCCATTAAATGTACTACAAAATTTGGCAACCAATCATCAAGAGATCAAGTGCAATAAATTTAGCTGTAGTTTCTAGTTTATCTAATGCCAAAGGTGACCAAACTACTTTCAAGATTTAATACTCTTTAAAACTCGCGCGTGAGCATCTGATTTACTATAAGGAGCAGCAATGACCGATTGGGCTTGTCCAACACCCGAATAAGGTGTCGGCTGCGCGACACCTACACTTGTTTGTTATAGCTCTGCTATGTGCGTGATAGTTTCTGGATGACGTTGCACTAATTTCAAAAGAGTAATGGCTTGCCCATTTGGAAACTGCGCCCTTGCTCCCAGTTTTCTAAAGTCCGAGAAGATGTATGAAGCAAACGAGCAAACACACCACGTGACATATTAAATTTCTCTCGAATATGTACTATTTCACTAGGTGAGATAGCAAGCTCACTTAGATCATTAACCTGATGTGTTTTAAGGGTAATCTTCCCCTCAGAATGCTCTTTTGCCTCAACAAGAGCTGAGCTTAATT
The DNA here is from genome assembly GCF_040566515.1 of Psychromonas sp. MME2. NCBI lineage: Bacteria > Pseudomonadati > Pseudomonadota > Gammaproteobacteria > Alteromonadales > Psychromonadaceae > Psychromonas > Psychromonas sp. MME2. Next base: position 160,890 of record NZ_JBEWXI010000011.1, read on the forward strand.
CTGTAAATAAATCACGATTATTCATTACGCCAGACCTCCATAAAAGCCTTTAACTGTTTCTTTTGATCTGCGGTTAAATCTGACATTTCACTTTTCCCATAAATGGTGAGTAAATAAAAACGTCGCTTTTCATCAAGGAAGTAATAAATAACACGTGAACCACCACGCTTTCCTTTCCCCTTACTTGCAACTCGAATCTTCCGCAAACTAAAATCGGGGACATCCAAATGTTTTATTGATTTACATCAATCAAAAGATTTGGATGTCCTCAATTGGTGTTATGAGCCCTTTAGGTAATTTAGTTCATCTTTATATGATATTGTAGGTTCATATAATTGGTGGTATCCCTTACCTACAGCCCCTCTAAATTGAATTAAATTCGGTTTATTACTACCAATGGATAGGATGTGATCGATTGCAATTCCCGGGTATGGATGATATACACAATATCTTTAATTCCTAATTGATATGCTTTTTTAGCACACAACTCACAAGGGCTAGCTGTAGTAAATAGTTTACCCCCTTCAATACCTGCAGTACCATATTTGGCTAACTGCAGAAAAGCATTTTCCTCAGCATGTAACAATCTGGTGTGCACTTGATTACCAGAGTCATCTAAAGAATTCTTAATGTCTTTAAAACAGTATGATAGATTTTTACCCTGAGTTCCCTCTTGACCTGATATTTTTATATATTCACCTTTAGCAGCATTTCTAAACTCTTTATTATGCCTTTCATAAACACTATAAGTAATTTCATCGAAGTCATTAGCTAATCCATTTAGCGACCTCAAATTACATGGTACTTGCCCTTTTGCTACATCATTCCAACCAACAGACTTTATAGAATAATTTTCATCAGTAACAACTGCACCAACTTGGCGAGAAACACAACCT